>DATMWH010000363.1:0-5471 GCA_035562615.1 Pseudomonas sp.
CGGCGGCACTCTGGAACATGCGCGTCAGGTGGCCCGCCGCCTGCGTACCGGCATGGTGCATCTGAATGGTGATGACGGCGATATGGCTGCGCCGTTCGGTGGCTACAAGCAGTCCGGTGTCGGCCGCGAGTGGGGCGCCCATGGCATCGAGGAGTTCCTCGAAGTCAAGGCCATCATGGGCAACGAGGCGGTCTGATCGGTCCGCTCGGTAACAAAAAAACGGCGCCTCACAGGCGCCGTTTTTGTTGGCGAAGGATGCGCTCTGCAAACCGTAGCCCGGATGCAATCCGGGGTGAGGGGATGTAAATGGCACCAACCCGGATTGCATCCGGGCTACGCCCGCGGATCAGCTGGCCAGCAGGTCTTTCACTGCTTTTAGGGTGGCGTCGCGGCGTTGCGTCCAGTCACCGCCCAGCGCGCGGTAGCGCTGCTGGTGCTGCTCCAGCCAGTCACGGCATTGCCGGTGAAAATCCTGCCGCTGGTGCAGTTGCGGCTGGCAACGCTGCCCATCGTCGGTCCACGGCACACCCGCCGGGTCAAGCAACAGGTGCAGGTGGTAATCGCGGCTCAGCAGTTCGCTTTCCAGCCACGGTGGTGCCGCGCCGAACAGCAGGCGGCTCCAGAGCAGATTGCTCAGCAGGTGGGTGTCGAGAATCAGCAATTGCGGTTGCGCGGCGCGGGCGGCGTCTTCCCAGACCAGCTGGCCACGGGCGATGGTTGCAACGTCGGCATAACAGGTGTCGCGCTGCTCGGTATCGATGAAGTGGCGGACATATTCGCCCACCAGCACACCACCGAAGGCACTCTGGATCTCGCCGCCCAGCCAGCTTTTGCCAGATGACTCCGGGCCGGTCAGTACCAGAACCTTCATGCCTGTGCCGGCTTCAGACTGCGCTGCCATTCGCGCCAGCCGAGGCCGGCCAGCAGGGCAAACAGCAGGTACAGCAGGGCGGTCAGGTACATGGCGGTGGACAGGAACAGGCCGACATACAGCACATCCACGGCAATCCACAGCGGCCAGCATTCCAGCCGCTTCTGCGCCATCCAGACTTGTGCCAGCAGGCTGAACGCGGTCAGTCCGGCGTCCATCCAGGGTGAGCTGTTGTCGGTCCACAGGGACATGGCATAGCCCAGCGCCAGTCCGCCCACGGCCGCCAGGAGCAAGCCCAGCCAGCGCTGGCGGGGGCTCAGGGTGCTGACCGGGTGCAGTGTCTGATCGCTGCTCTTGCGGGTCCACAAATACCAGCCATACAACTGGCTGGCCGCGAAGACCAGCTGCAGGCCGACCGTGGCGTAGAGCTTGTAATCAAAAAAGACCCAGGCATAGAGCAGCACCGAGACCAGCCCCAGTGGCCAGCACAGCGGGTTTTGCCGCACGGTCAACCAGACCGCTGCGGCACTGAGCAGCACGGCAAGGATTTCCAGGTTCGACATGGCCTGCAGACCGGCCTGCAGGGCTTGAAGGAGTTCAGTCGGGGACATTAGGGTTCCATCAGCGGGGGGCAGTGGCGGGCATTCTAACCACTGGCAGGGTTCAGCAGTTCAGGGTGTCCGCTGCCCGATACAGTGCCATCAGTTTGCGCGTGATGGTTTGCTGGATGTCCTGACGCTCGAAGGTCGACAGGCGCGTGAGCTGTTCGACCTGCAGGCGGTGCAGGTGGATGTATGGCATCTGCTGGTCGAATTCGCGCAGGTCGCCTTTCATCATGATCGGCAGGAAGGTGTCGCCGATCTTGTTCTGGCTGCTGATGATCTGGGCCAGGGCGCGCTTGAAGGGCACAGTCTTGGGCATCGGGCCGCCCATTTTGAGCTGCGTGGCCATCAACAGGCCGGGCTGACCGAGCACCACACCGGGCACCACGCACAGCCCGGTCTTGCGGATGGCGGTGGATTCGATGCCATGCAGGTTGTCGTGAAAGGCAAACTGGTTGGGCAGCACCACCATCTTGCGCCCCTGTTCGTGGGGGAAATGCAGGCTGTAGTTGGTGTAGATCTGGTTGACCGATTCGGAGTAGACGCACAGGCGGTTTTCGAAGAGTTGCATAAAGCGTTCGGCCAGTTCGCGTTTGGCCATATTGTCCATGTCCCAGATCAGATCCTGATTCTGCTGCTGTCCAAAGTGGACTTCCTGATGCTCCATTCCGCTCATTCGGCGTCTTGACTCCCTGATCTTTCAGCATAATTTTCGCTCACAGCAGGTTGGCACTCGTTCGACACCCTTGCAAGCCCGTCAGTCAAGGGTTGGGCCGCCATTGATCGGTCTGTTAGCATGCGCACCCTCGCCACGTGGCTGTGTTCCCTCAAATCAGGGGTTTCAATGGATTTCTGGACTGGTTTTCAGGCCCTTGTTCTGGGCGTTGTGGAAGGGCTGACCGAGTTTCTGCCGATCAGCAGCACCGGCCACCAGATCATCGTCGCCGATCTGATTGATTTTCGCGGTGAGCGGGCGATTGCCTTCAACATCATCATCCAGCTGGCGGCGATCCTGGCGGTGATGTGGGAATACCGGCGCAAGATTCTCGACGTGGTGGTCGGCTTGCCCAGTCAGTCGGGCGCGCAGCGTTTTACCCTTAATCTGCTGATTGCCTTTATGCCGGCAGCGGTTATTGGCCTGCTGTTTTCCGACCAGATTCATGAATACCTGTTCAACCCGATTACCGTGGCGGTGGCGCTGGTGATTGGCGGGGTGATTATCCTCTGGGCGGAACAGCGCTCGCATGCAATATCCGCCCCGGAAGTGGATGACATGAACTGGCAGCATGCCCTGAAGGTCGGTTGCGCGCAGTGTCTGGCGCTGATCCCCGGCACTTCGCGCTCGGCCTCGACCATCATCGGTGGCCTGTTGTTCGGGCTGTCACGCAAGGCCGCTACCGAGTTTTCTTTTTTTCTGGCTATGCCGACCATGGTGGCGGCGTCGCTGTATTCCGCCTGGAAGTACAAGGATCTGTTCCAGCCGGCGGACCTGCCGGTGTTTGCCATCGGCTTTGTCACCTCGTTCATCTTCGCCATGATCGCCGTCAGGGCCTTGTTGAAATTCATCAGCCACCACAGCTACGCGGTGTTTGCCTGGTACCGCATCGGTTTCGGTCTGCTGATTCTTGCCACCTGGCAGTTCAACCTGATCGACTGGGCAACCGCGCAAGGCTGACATTCAGTCCCTGAATGAAAGGTGCGTCGGGACGCCGGCAACCTTATCGTGGTGCTTTGAATCGGGGGCCGGGCATGCACGCCATCGAACACCAGCTGTTAGCCGTCAATGGCATCAGCCTGAGTCTTTACAGTTGTGGTCCGGTAGACGGACCAGCCGTCTGGCTGCTGCATGGTTTCCCCGAGTGCTGGCTGAGCTGGCGCAAGCAGATGCCGGCACTGGCTGCCGCCGGCTATCGGGTTTGCGTTCCGGAAATGCGTGGCTATGGGCGCAGCAGTTGCCCAGAACCGGTTGCCGATTACGATCTGCTGACCCTGTGCGCAGATATCCAGTGCGCGATGGAGCTGTTGGGGCATAAGCAGGTGTGCATGGTGGGGCATGACTGGGGCGCGCCGGTGGCCTGGCATCTGGCCTTGCTCGAGCCTGAGCGCGTGCGGGCGGTGGTCGGGATGTCGGTGCCCTTTGGCGGGCGGCCGAAACAACCGATCATCGAAACCCTGCAGCGGGTGTATGCCGACCGCTTCAACTACATCCTGTATTTCCAGCAGCCGGGTGTCGCCGAGCGCGAACTGGATGCCGACATCCCGCGCACCCTGCGCCTGATGATGCACAACTGGTCGGCGGCGGTGGGCAAGCAGCTGTTCTGGCAGGAAAAACCGGTCACCGCCGGATTGCTCGATGGCCTGCAGGAGGTCGATCAACCTCCTGCCTGGTGTGAGCCCGAGGCGTTTGCCGGCTATGTGGCCACCTATGCCGAACACGGTTTTCGCGGGCCGCTGAACTGGTACCGCAACTTCGCGCGCAACTGGCAGCGCACCGAGCATCTGCAAGGCGCCTGCATTCAACAGCCAGCGCTGTTTCTGCTGGGCGATCAGGACCCGGTGGGCGTACTGGAAGCCTACACCATCGAGCAGATGCCGAAGGTGGTGAGCCATCTGCGCCAGCATGTGCTGGATGACTGTGGTCACTGGTTGCAGTGCGAGGCTCCGGAGCAGGTGAATGTCCAATTGCTGGCGTTTCTGGCCGAACATTTTCCTGCGCCGCAGCCAGTGATTGGCTAGGCTGGGGACTCTCCACTCACCAAAGGAAAATCCTCATGTCACTTTCCATGTATCAGGCCTCCGTTCCACAGTTCCTGCGTATGCTGGGCAATCTCAAGAGCATTCTGGAGAAGGCCGAAAGCTGGGCTGCGGATAAGAAACTCGATCCTGCGGTGCTGCTCAATATGCGGCTGGCGCCCGATATGTTCCCGCTCAAGCGGCAGTTGCAGATTGCCACCGATTCGGCCAAGGGCTGTGCGGCGCGGCTGGCGGGTGTGGAGATTCCCAGCTACCCGGATACCGAGGAAACTTTCGTTGAACTCAAGGCGCGCCTGCAGAAGACCATGGATTTTCTTGCCAGCTTCGCCCCGGCGCAGATTGATGGCAGCGAAGACAAAGCCATCACGCTGAATTTTCCGAGCATGGAGCTGAAGTTCAGCGGCCGCGACTATCTGTTCCAGTTCGTCCAGCCGAACTTCTATTTTCACCTGACCACCGCCTACGCAATCCTGCGCCACAACGGGCTGGATATCGGCAAGATGGACTTTATCGGCCGCCCGGCCTGAGTCGGCTTTCACCTCTCGTAGGGTGGCCAACTCGCGTAGCGATTGGCCACCGCGTGCCGATCTGTAGCGATGGTGGACAATGCTGCGCAGTTGTCCAGCCTACGTTGGCAGTCGCTTCAAGCGGCTGGTATTGACCAACTCCACCGCGCGGGCGCGCAGTTGCCCGCAACCGCCGTCGATATCCTGACCGGCCGAGTTGCGCACCTTGGTCAACACGCCGCGGCTGTGCAGGTAGCGCACCATCTGCACGATGCGCTCGCCGGCAGGGCGCTGGAATTCATCGTCTTCCAGACTGTTGTAGGGGATCAGGTTGAGCACCGCATACTTGCCCTTGAACAGGCGCAGGATGCCGTCCATTTCTTCCTGACTGTCATTGATGCCGGCCAGCAGGGTCCACTGGTACTGGATCGGATAATCCACCGCGCGGGCGTAAGCTTCGCCCAGCTCCATCAGTTCCTGCGGGTCGATGCGCGGCGCGCGCGGCAACAGTTGCTGGCGCAGCTCGGCATTGGTGCTGTGCAGCGAGAGCGCCAGCGCCGGTTTGATCTGCTGTTGCGGCAGGCGCTCGAACACCCGCGGATCACCGACGGTGGAGAACACCAGGTTCTTCTGGCCGATGCCGCCTTCGGTGCCGAGCAGGTCGATGGCTTCCAGCACGTTGTCCAGGTTGTGCGCCGGCTCGCCCATGCCCATGAACACGACTTTCTTTACTGGCCG
>DATMWH010000364.1:0-17345 GCA_035562615.1 Pseudomonas sp.
CAGGTTCATGGGTGGCAACAACTTCTTCAGTAGGGCAGCTTTACGCTCAGGCGAATAGCTCGACATGACAACTCTCTTTGACGCCCCCGGTCTATCGTTTTGATAAATCAACTGAGGCGACAACTAGCCTGACACCGGGGGCCAGTACCCGACGATATGCCTGCCGGTACGCGTTATGTAGGTCTGTACTCGAAAATGCACCATGCCGCACTGGACGGCATGGGTGGCCAGGTGTTGATGCAATCCATCATGGACATCACGCCGGTACCACGAAAAGTGAAGCCGGCACGCGCCGCGCGGCGCCTGCCCACCGACAATTTCGGTATAGCCGAACTGGCTGCCTCGGGCCTGGCGCAAAACATCGGCCAGACCGTGAAGCTGGCAAAGAATCTGCCGTTGCTGCTGCGCAAAACCATTCAGGTGCTGCGCCCGGCCAGGGACCTGGCCGAACTGGGCTGCCGCCCTGCCTTGCCACTGCTGGCGGCAATACCGGTGAGCCTGCGTCCGGAAGGCAATACCGAGCTGTCCAACCAGGTGTCGATGGCACGCATGAGCCTGGCCACTACGGTCAAGGATCCGCTTGAGCGTCTGCAGGCGATTCACGCCTCGGCCGAAGGAGTGAAGGCGATCATCTCCGACGTGAAAACCATCCTGCCGACCGACTTTCCCTAGCTGGCCACACCCTGGCTGATGAGCGGCATCGTCGCGGTGCTGGCCCGTTCGGGCCTGACCAATACGATCCCGCCGGTGGCCAACGTGGTGATCTCCAACGTGCCGGGCCCGAACATGACCCTGTACTTTGCCGGCGCCAAGCAGATCAGCACCTACCCGGTGTCTATCCCCTACCACGGCATGGGCCTGAACATCACCCTGCAGAGCTATAACGGCTGGCTGGATTTCGGTCTGATCGCCTGCCGCCGGCTGATGCCGGATATTGCCGATCTGGGCAAGTACATGCAGGACGCCCACGTCGACCTGCTCAAGCGCAGCCTGGCGCTCGAACCCGGCGTCCCGGGGGCCCTTGAAAAGCCCGCAGCGGTCAAAGCCCCGGCCACACCGCGCAAGAAGCCACCGGTCAAAACTGCAGCCAGTAAAGTCAGCAGAAGCCGGAAAACCGCCGTAGCCGGGTAACCGCTAACAGGCAGAACCTGCATGCCTCTCCAGCCATACTAACGAGGCATGCGGCGGCTGAACTCTTTCAGGACTGACCGAACAACCAGACTTATTCCTTGGCCAGACTGCTCAAAGGCAGTCGGATTGTCTGTTGCCGATTGAGCATATCCAGCAACAATACCGCCCGCTGCAGACCATCCATGCTGTGGAAAACTGCTTCGAGTTCGGCGAACGGGCCCTCGGTAATCCGTACTTTTTCACCGGCTTGCAAGACTGCCACCGCTACTTGCCCGGCGGACGCTTGCGAGCGTTGGCGCAATTGCTCGATCAACTGTGCAGATACCGGCAAAGGGTAACCGCTGAACACCACCAGACGGCTCACGCCACGGGTGGAACGCAGCGGCGCCCAGTTGCCTTGCGGATTCAGCTGGATGAAAAGGTAACCCGGAAACAGCGACTCCTGGATCTTTTGAATCCGCCCGCCGCTGAGCTTTTCGCGCTGCAGCAACGGGCGAAAACACGGGTAACCCTGACGCAGCAGATTCTCTTCGGCGCGGGCATCCTGGCGCGGCTTGCATTGCAGCAGGTACCAGTTCAATGCTGAACCGCTGCAGGCATCCTCTGTTTCGGGAAATTCGCTGTGCAAACAATTTCTCCAGATACCCGGATGGGCAGCAGACTCACCCTCTATTAAACACGCATTAAACCTGACGCTTGCAGGGCGGAGTCAGTAGCGCAGCGAACAGTCCGCCATTGAATGCCGGGAAAAACCACCTGCCTGCGGCATACAGCCATTCTGCAACGTTCAACCATCAACCACGTGCAGCGCGTATCACCTCTATGTAGGGTTCGGCCTGTCGCTGATCCTGAATCAGCTCGATAAAGTCCTTGCCGCTGGCGTCACAGGCATCCAGAGCATAGCCGGCGGCACTGAAGAAGCCGACAAAGCGCTCGAAATCATCCACCCGCAAACCCCGATAGGCCTTGATCAGCTTGTGCAGGGCTGGTGGCGTAGCGTCTGCCGGCTCCGCGCCCAGATACAGCTTGATCATGTCATCGCTGATCTCTTCACCGATGATCTGCTTTTTATCTTTGCGCATTGCCATCTACCTTGTCGCGTTCACGAGGGCAGGCAGTTTAGCGCCGCCACCTGACGGGCTCAACGCAGATACCCGACTAATTACTTAGCCCGGTTAATCCGGTGGCTGCCGTATAATCGCACTTTGCCTGGCGGGAGGTCGCATGCAACTACCTGCATTGTTCGCAGCCCTGCAACAATCCAGACGGGTCGGCTTCACAGCGCAAAAATTGCGTGGTGACCTGATCGCCGGCCTGACCGTGGGCATCATCGCCATTCCGCTGGCCATGGCACTGGCGATTGCTGTCGGTGTTGCGCCGCAACACGGCCTCTACACCATCCTCATTGCCGCCCCGCTGATTGCCCTCACCGGCGGCTCACGCTTCAATGTCTCCGGCCCGACTGCGGCCTTTGTGGTGATCCTGCTGCCGATCACCCACAAATTCGGTATTGGCGGCCTGCTGTTGTGCACCAGCATGGCCGGCATGATCCTGCTGGCCATGGGTCTGCTGCGCGCCGGCAAGCTGATCGAGTTCATCCCCTACCCGGTCACGCTGGGCTTTACCGCAGGTATCGGTATCGTCATCGCCACCTTGCAGATCAAGGATCTGCTGGGCCTGAGCCTGCCCCGGCAACCCCAGCATTATCTGGATCAACTCAACCTGCTGGCCCACTCGCTGCCCAGCCTGCAGCCTGGCGACCTGCTGGTCGGCGCAGCGTGCCTGGCGGTACTGATTATCTGGCCGCGCTGGGTGCCCAGAATTCCGGCACACCTGATCGCCCTGGCCGCTGGCGCCCTGCTCGGTCTGCTGCTGGAGCGCTTTAACTTGCCAGTGGCCACCCTCGGCGAACGCTTCAGCTATGTGCTCGACGGTGTCAGCCATCCGGGCATTCCGCCTTTCCTGCCGGACTTTGCCTGGCCCTGGCAACTGCCCGGTGCGGATGGCAAGCCCCTTGAGCTGAGCTTTCAGCTGATCCGCCAGTTGCTCGCTCCGGCTTTTGCCATCGCCATGCTCGGCGCCATCGAATCCCTGCTGTGTGCGGTGGTCGCCGATGGCATGACCGGCAGCAAGCATGACCCGAATGCCGAGCTGATGGGCCAGGGCCTGGGCAACCTGATCGCACCCCTGTTCGGCGGCATTACTGCCACCGCAGCCATTGCCCGCAGCGCCGCGAATATTCGCGCCGGTGCCTTCTCGCCATTTGCCGCGATCACCCATGCCGGCGTGGTGTTGCTGGCCATCCTGCTGCTGGCACCGCTGTTCAGTTACCTGCCGATGGCGGCCATGGCAGCGCTGCTGCTGATGGTCGCGTGGAACATGAGTGAACCCGCGCATGTACTACATACCCTGCGCATCGCCCCGCGCAGTGACGTACTGGTATTGCTCACCTGCCTGCTACTCACCGTAATCTTCGACATGGTGCTGGCGGTCAGCGTCGGCCTGCTGCTGGCGGCCGGCATCTTCATCAAGCGCATGAGCGACCTGACCGATACCGCTGCGCTGCCCAAGCACTTTCACCAGGCGCTGGACAACCTGCCCGGGCAGGTACTGGCCTATGCCATACGCGGGCCGCTGTTTTTTGGTGCCGCAGAGAAGGCACTGAGCGTGCTGCGTCGGCTGAATCCTGAAGTAAAGGTGGTGATCGTCGAGATGAGTGCCGTGCCGATGCTCGACATGACCGCGCTGGCGGCACTGGAAAACCTGCTGCACGATTACCAGCGGCAGGATATCGGGCTGATTCTGGTTGGCACTTCCGCCAACGTGCGCCTCAAGCTAAGGCGTGCCGGCATGCATCTGGAAGGTGCTCGCCTGGCCTACCGCAGCAACCTGCAGCAGGCCCGGGTCAAGGCGTTGCAGTGGCTGGAGCTGCCTGCAGAAGAGCTTGTTGCCGAACAGTCCGGCACAGGCACTTGAGCGCCAATCGGCCTTAAAGCCCTTTCACCGCGTAGATGCCCGGCGCGTTGCGCCAGTAGCCCTTGTAGTCCATGCCGTAGCCGAAGATGAAGCGGTCGATGCAGGGCAGGCCGATAAAGTCGGCCTTGAGGTCCGGGCGCGCCTTGCGCTGGTGGTCTTTGTCGATCAGCACGGCGGTGTAGACGTTGCTGGCACCGGCATGCCGGCAGAAGTCAATGATCGCGCCCAGGGTGTGCCCTTCATCAAGGATGTCGTCGATGATCAGTACATCGCGGTCGATAAACGAAACTTCCGGCTTGGCCTTCCAGAACAGGTCACCACCGCTGGTTTCATTGCGGTAACGGGTGGCGTGCAGGTAGGACAGCTCCAGCGGGAAGTTCAGCCTGGGCAACAGCTTGCCGGTAAAGATCAGCCCGCCATTCATCACGCAGAACACCACCGGGTTGCGCTCGGCCAGTTCGCTGTTGATTGCCACGGCCATCTTGTCGATAGCTGCTTCGATCTGCGCTTCGGTGTACAGGCAGTCGGCTTCAGTCATCACCTGGCGGATGTGGGCGAGATCGGCGGACATGGCTTGGCTCCAGCGGTTTGAAAAGACAAGAGAAAAATCAGGGGCGTAACCTTACTGATTGGCGCGGCGCCGGACAAGCACCGGAGAACCATTACTGCGTGCGATTTCTCCAGCTGCAGCCGCCTTTGTGTCGCACCACCGGCGCGAAGCGGATCATCAGTCCCCCAAGGCTCGCGCCGAGGACGGCCCTCCCACAACAGACAAGCAAGCCCAGCCGAACCGACCGTGAGAGCGGCGCCGCGCCGCGAAAGGTCTATCAGACAACCAGGAATCATCACCCTTCATCCCAGAAGCGGGCTTGCCCGCGAATAAACCTGGCAAAAGCATCGCAGGCAAGCCAGCTCCTACAAAATCGCCCGTTCCGAAGCGTCTTGTGTGTGGGCGCGCTCGCCGCGAAGCAGACCATCAAGCGCCGGAAAAGCTTGCGCCGGGCGCGGCCTTCCAGCCACAGGCAGTTGCTTCAACCAATCCTTTACACCGCCTCTGGCACCCGTGCACAGATCTTCGCCAGTGCGGCCACCCATTGCGGCTGGGTATTCAGGCACGGCACCAGTTGCAGGTCTTCGCCACCGGCAGCAATGAATTGCTCGCGGCCGCGAATGCCGATTTCTTCCGGGGTTTCGATGCAGTCGGCAACGAAGGCCGGGCACATCACCAGCAGCTTTTTCACCCCCTGCGCCGCCAGCTCGGCCAGCCGCGCCTCGGTGTAGGGTTCGATCCACTTGGCGCGGCCCAGGCGTGACTGGAAGGCCACCGACCATTGCTCCGGACGCAGACCGGCACGCACGGCAAAACCCTCACTGACGCTGTAGCACTGGGCGCGATAGCAGCTTTCCAGCACCTTGCCCTCGGCACGCTGACAGCAATCGGCACTCTTCAGGCAATGCTGGCCGGTCGGATTGGTCTTGTGCAGATGCCGCTCGGGCAGACCGTGGTAACTCAGCAATAAATGATCGAAGCCCTGTTCAAGATAAGGTCTGGCGCTCTCGGCCAGGGCATCCAGATATTCGGGCTGGGCGAAAAAGGGTTGCAGCACGGAAAGCTTGATCGGCAACTTGTACGCAGCAATAACCCGCTGCGCCTCAATCAGCGCGGTAGTCGTGGTGCTGTCGGCAAACTGCGGATACAACGGCGCGAAAGTCACCCGGGTGATGCCCTGCGCTGCCAGTTTGCGCAGACTGGTTTCGATCGAAGGCTCTCCATAGCGCATGGCCAGCTCGACCGGCCCCTTTGTCCATAGCGGGCGAACTGCATCCGTCAGCTGGCGACTGATCTCGACCAGCGGCGAACCCGCTGGTCGGTGGGTCAGCAGCCATCTTTATCCGACACGGCTAGAGGTGGTGGCGGATGACGTACTGATTGCCAGCCATGAGCGTTTACTGGATCGCGATCAGGTCAACTATGACTGGCAGCACTACATCTCGCTGATTGAACGCAAGCCGGGCGCATTGCGCAATGGCGCTCCCTTTGCAGATTTGCCAACGCCCCTGCGTCAACTCAAGCATGGCCTTGGCCGTCATGTTGGTGGTGACCGGATCATGGCGGAAGTCCTTGCTGCCGTTCCAGTCGCAGGGCTCGATGCCGTCCTAGTGGCTGTTGAGCTGGTGCTTGAGAGCGGCACGCTAAGCGCTGAACACGTCTTGAATGTTGTGGCGCGGATAACATCGATCGAGCCACCACCCTCTGTGGAAACCCACTTGCAGCTCAAGGAGGCGCCTTTAGCGAATACAGCGCGTTACGACCGCCTACGTGGCCATGCGCAGGAGATCGACCATGCGTGATCTCATGGCAGAACTCAAGGAACTGCGTCTGCACGGCATGGCCAACGCTTGGTCGGACCTGGTCGCGCAAAGCGAATCGGCAACAACGTCATCCAAATGGCTGCTCGAACACCTGCTCCAGCAGGAGCACGCGGACCGCGCCATGCGCTCGGTACAGCACCAAATGAGCATGGCCAAACTGCCAATGCACCGTGATCTCGCAGGTTTCGACTTCAGCGCCTCCAGCGCTGACGCACGGCTGGTCAGAGAGTTGGCCAGCCTGGACTTCACCGACACGGCGCAGAATGTCGTGCTCATCGGCGGGCCGGGCACCGGCAAGACGCACCTGGCGACTGCATTTGCCGTGTCTGGCATCACTCAGTATGGCAAGCGCGTGCGCTTCTACTCCACGGTTGATCTGGTCAATCTGCTGGAGCGTGAGAAACGCGACGGCAAAGCCGGGCGTATCGCTCAGGCGCTGCTGCGCATAGATCTGGTCATCCTGGATGAGCTTGGGTATCTGCCATTTAGCCATGCCGGCGGCGCGTTGCTGTTTCATTTGCTGTCCAAGCTGTACGAGCACACCAGCGTGGTGATCACCACCAACCTGAGCTTCGCCGAATGGTCGAGCGTGTTCGGTGACGCCAAGCTGACCACAGCCCTGCTGGATCGGCTGACTCACCACTGCCACATCGTAGAAACGGGTAACGAGTCCTACCGCTTGCAACACAGCAACTTGGCGGCTCAGGCAAAGATCAAATCACGCGAACGGAAACGTAAGGGCAATCAGGAGTCAGTAGACGACGAACCGTTTTGAATATTGGGAAACCAGGCCTGCTACATGACCGCATGTGGCAGGTCTTCAATCGCGGCTTTGGACAATCAAAAGAGACAGCTTCAAAAGCAGCAGCGCTGCTAGACTCATCCACAATTGCTGAAGCTGAAATCAGCAATCCGCCCTGGGTCAAATTTCAATCGGCAGGGTGGGTCAATTTTCCATCAGCGCTAACAGATGAAGGCTCACTGATGAACTGGCTGGTCATGAAGCTGGTATTCACCACCATCCCGACCCAGCCCATGCCGTTTTTTATCCGGCCTGTAGCCCGTGCTCTGTGCCAGCAGGTACAAGCCAGGCTGGTGGACCCGAACCTTGCAACCGCGCTGGCTTTCATCGACCAGCATCTGGCCAGCCATACATGGTTTTCCGGCGCACAGATCAGCGTGGCGGACTTCCAGATGAGTTTTGCCGTGGAGGCCGCCCTCGCGCGCGGTATGGACGCCAGCCGCTACCCGCACGTGCAGGCCTATCGCGAGCGCATGGTCAAGCGTCCCGCCTACCAGCGCGCAATCAAGGTTGGCGGTCCGGTGATCATGTCCTGAGTTGCAACAGCGCGCCCACTTGCAGGGGCTTGAACAATGCTTGCATGAAACTCTCCATCAAAGGTTTAAAACGCCGAAGGCGCATCTGCGATGCGCCCGGGTATGCGTGAAGGTGGTTGATTAAAGACTGCCAGCCATCCGCCGATCAAGTGAAAAACGCCCGCCACCGGATACCAGCAACGACAGCGATGCAATCAGCAGGACAAAGCCATATTCATAGCCGCCGTTGGACAGAAAGAAACCGCTGCTCCAGTGCACGCTGAAAATGGCAACCAGCATGGTGAACGCCGTCAAGGCCGCCGCCGGACGGGTCAACAACCCCAACAGCAATGCCAGACCGCCAAAGAACTCGGCGCCGCCAGCCAGTGCTGCCATCAGCAAGCCCGGTTGCAAACCGATTGACTCCATCCACTGCGCCGTCCCTTGCAAGCCATAGCCGCCAAACCAGCCGAACAGCTTTTGCGCACCATGGGGTATCAGCGCCAGCCCCAGGCCAACCCGCAGTATCAGTGGCGCGATGGCGTTATCGGTAGTGAGGATTTTCTGCAGTTGCATGGTCTAGCTCCTTATCAAGTTGCAAAAATTTGCAGGCTCGTTGCACCAGCCTGATTGCGCAGGGCGGCCTCGGCGCGCAGCGACAGCCCGCCGTTACTATTGATCCGGCACGAATTATTGAAGACTTTCAAAGCCGCACACTGGCTGTAGGAGCGGGCTTGCCCGCGATCCAGGCCCACGCTAAAGCATCGCGGGCAAGCCCGCTCCTACGTAATCTGCGTGCTCCTGAATACTATGTGCCGGATCAATAATCGTTAATTCACTGACTGCTGCCCAGCGTGCCGTTCTGGTAATCCGCAATTGCCTGGCGAATTTGTGCTTCGCCGTTCATCACGAACGGGCCGTGCTGGACAATCGGTTCGCCCAGCGGCGTGCCGGCCAGCAGCAACAGCCGGGTTGCTGATTTTCCAGCCGTCAGCGTGACCTGCTCGCCGCTGCCAAAGCGCGCCAGCTGGCCTTTCTGAATGCTCAGGCCGACCTCCAGCGAGCCTTCATACACGTAAGCCAGCAGGGTGTCGTTGGCAGGCAATTCGAGACTCAAGCTGCATGCGGCCGGCAAATGCAGATCCAGCGTTCGCGCTGCCGCGGCCATATGGTCGAGCGGGCTGCCAAGGGTCTGTCCGTCCAGCGTCCAGCTGCCGCCAAATACCCGCACGCTGGCGCCATTGTTCAGACTGACCAGCGGCAACTCCTCAGCCGTGGCTTGCCGGTATTCCGGGGCTTTCATCTTTTGCGCCGCCGGTAGGTTGATCCACAACTGGAAGCCGTGCAGCAGCCCTTGGTGGATCAGTGGCATCCCCGAGTGGATGATGCCGCGCCCGCTGGACATCCATTGCGCGCCGCCATTACGCAGTTCGCCACGGTTACCAAAATCATCCTCATGCACGAAGCCGCCAGCGAGCATGTAGGTCAGGGTCTCGATGCCGCGGTGCGGGTGTGGCGGAAAGCCACCGATGTAATCGGCCTGGTCGTCCGAGCGGATTTCATCCAGCATCAGGAACGGGTCCATATCATGCTGGCGCTGACCGACCACGCGCTGGATGCGCACGCCATCACCATCACGGCTGCTGCGTGCGGGCAGGATCTGCTGAATCACTCGAGCGTTCATGGTGCCTCCCTGAAAAGGGTTCTGGAGCGGAATGGCGCCATAATACATCGACATAGTAATGACTAATAACGCTAATATTGCCGCATTTAAATCGATTTATTAGATATATAGACTGACGCCCTGGATCGTTGCCGCAAGGGTTTACAGCCCGCATGCAGAACCCCCTACAATCCGCACCACATAAAAAGAACATTACGGATAAACCGACATGCCCCATACCAGCAGCCTGCTAGAGCGCTTCCTCGTCGGCGGACTGCTCTTGCTGTTGCTGTGGCTGCCCTTGCCGCTGGGCAGCAACCGCGACTGGGCCATCGGCCTCCTGCTATTGGCTATCGGCGTGCTGGCCTGCGGCTGGGCCTTTGCCCAATGGCGCGGGCTGTTGGGGCGCAACAGCCGCAGCACGCTGAAGGCCGCCCGACCCATGCTGTTGCTGTTGCTGGCCGCGCAACTCTGGGTTGCCGTGCAATGGCTTGGCGGGCTGAGTGCCGACAGCGGTGCGACCGTGCAGAACCTGTTGCTCGGTCTGGGTTACTGCCTGCTGTTCATGCTCTGCGTCAGCCTGTGCAACAGCCGCAAGCGCCTCACCCTGCTGCTTACAACCCTGGTAGTCAGCGGCACCCTGCAGGCGTTCTGGGGCTCGTTCATGACCCTCTCGGGCACCGAATGGCTGCTGGTCGGGCCGAAGACTACGGGTACTGGCGTGGCCAGCGGCACCTTCGTCAACCGCAACCATCTGGCCGGTTATCTGGAGATGACCCTGGCCTGCGGCATCGGTCTGCTGCTGGCCTTGCGCGACGGCCGCCCGTTCAACTGGATCAATCTGCTGGAGTTGCTGCTGGGGCCGAAGGCCCGGCTGCGTCTGGCGCTGGTGGTGATGGTGATCGCCCTGGTATTGACCCGCTCGCGCACCGGCAACACGGCCTTTTTCATCAGCCTGCTGCTCACCGGCGGGCTGTTCGTACTGATCGAAAAACAGCACCGCCTGCGCAACAGCCTGATCCTCGGCAGCATCATCCTGATCGACGTGCTGATCATCAGCCAGTACTTCGGTCTGGAGCAATTGAAGGACCGGCTGGTCAATACGCAACTGCGTGATGTGGTGGTTGAAGGCGTGGTGGTGCAGAAGTCCACCGAAGACCGTCCCGACGTGTTCGCCTATGCCCTGCCGCTGCTACTGGAAAAACCGTTGACCGGTCAGGGTGCCGGCAGTTTCGAGGCGGTGTTCCCGCAATACCCCGGAGCCGATATTCGCGCCCACTTCGACCACGCGCACAACGATTATCTGGAGTTCGGCATCGAGTACGGCCTGCTCGGCAGCCTGCCGCTGGCGGCCTTCATGCTGCTGGCCCTGTGGCATGCGCTGCGCGCGCTGTGGCAACGCCAGTCGGTGTACCGCAGCGGTGTCGGCTTCGGCGCCAGCATGGGCATCATTGCCTTGCTGATCCACTCCGGCACCGACTTCAACCTGCAGATCCCCGCCAACGCCGCCACCCTGATCGTGCTCTGCGCGATTGCTGTTCTGGCTGGCAGTCACCGGCATGCGCACAAACGACATACCAGCCCGGCCCTTTAAGATGAATTTGATCGTTCCCACGCTCCGCGTGGTAACGGGACCCGCGACGCTCTGCGTCGCTAGCGGCCAGCTGGCCGCACAGGCTGGATGACGCTGGAGCGTCACCGGCTGCATTCCCACGCAGAGCGTGGGAACGATCCAGCGGCGTAACAGCCCAGCCCCTTGAGGCGAAAGATTTTCGTAGGAGCGGGCTTGCCCGCGAATGAGGGTCACACTCGCCCGCAGATGATCGTTCCCACGCTCCGCGTGGTAACGGGACCCGCGACGCTCTGCGTCGCTAGCGGCCAGCTGGCCGCAGGCTGGATGATCCTGGAGCGACACCGGCTGCGTTCCCACGCAGAGCGTGGGAACGATCCAAGACAGTTGCTCCCACAAAACCTACTGCAAACACTCAACCGCTGGCTTGTCGCTTTCAAGCACCCCGCAAACCTGCTGCAGAGTGCCGGTCTGGGCGGCCAGCTTGAGTAATTGCTGTGCTTCACCGGCGCTGTAGACGGCCACTCGCCGGGCCGATTCCAGGGTTGCCTGTTGTTGCTCCGGCGTCAGGCGCGGCCAGGCGATCAGGCCGATTTGCGCCAGCTCGCGGTTCACCGCAATGCGCCACGGGCCCAGGGCAAACGCCTGCTTCAGGGCATTGGCAAACTCGTCATCGAACGCCTGCAGGTACAGCTTGGCATGCGCCAGGCGTGCCCAGGTATCCGGCCAGGCTGGTCGCGCACTGAGCGAGGCGCGATAGGCATCCAGTGCTGATTCACGAGAAGACAGGGCCGACGGTGAAGCATAGGGCTGACGAAACTGTTGCCAGCTGTAGATACGCCCGAGCCGATCCAGCCGCTCGCCATCGGCCACCGGGTACAGATCGATGGCCCGCTGTGCGGCATCATGGGCGATAGTCCAGGCACGCTCGTCCGGCTCGGTGCCGGCCGATTCCCAGGCCGTCAGAAAGGCTTCAGCCTGATAGTCGGCAATCCCTGCCAGCAGCAGACGCCCGCCAAACAGCATCAGCAGCAGCGCAGCCAACGCAACCAGCAATGCCGAAAGCCTTCGCCAAAAGACTGAACTTACCTGCCCTGCCGGCTGCGCATCGATAACCGCACTCACTGGAAATGCCCCCGGGCAATTTGCCATGGCGTTTGCCGGACCAGCGCCTCTGCCTTCGCGTCGCCAACCAGCTGCGCAGCCTGCTGCAAGCCGTCGGTGAGAACCGGCGGACGATAGTCAATATTGTGCGCATCGGTCGCCAGAATCGTCACCAGCCCCTGTTTCAGCAAGTCATGCGCGATGGCCCGGGCGGCCGGCCCGAAACCGCCAGCTACCGAACTCGCGGTCACCTGCAACAGGCAGCCCTGCTCGATAAACGGCTTCAGCCGCGACGGCGCGCGCATGACGCCCTTGTTGCGTTCCGGGTGGGCGATCATCGGCAAAATGCCACGCTGCAGCAGCCAGTCGGTCATGCGTTCGGCAGCAAAGGGAATTTCACCGTGGGGAAACTCCAGCAGCAGCACCTTCCTGCCCTGCCACTCACCGAGAAACGGAATACTGCTCTGGGCAATGCCCTGCATCAGCTCGGCACCAAAGCGCACTTCGGCAGCGGTAGCGACCTGCAGGGCAATGCCTGCGTCCTTGAGCGCCGCAACAAACTGCCGATGCGCAACCTGAATGGTCGCCGGGGTGTTGTCGTAGCGACCGGGATGGATATGCGGCGTGCACACCAGATGCGTGATGCCGTCGGCCACCGCAATGCGCGCCAGCGCCAGCGCGGTTTGCAGATCAGGCGCCCCGTCGTCGATGCCGGGCAGCAGGTGGTTGTGCAGATCGATCATGTGGGCTCGTCTTGGATGGTTGGACATGCATCACAGCGGATTCTATGCGACCCGAGGTTACCCGAGGGTAATGCTCATGTTACCCCCGTCATGCTGGATTATTCACTGCGCCGCTGAATCCAGCCGACTCCAGGCAAGCTGCACTATTGATTCGGCACATATATTGATCCGGCCCAATGAAGTTTGAACGTCTGGCTTGCTGTAGGGTGGGCTTCAGCCCACCGTTGGCGGGACTCGGTGGGCTGAAGCCCACCCTACGAAAATCAAGACATTATCGGGCCTGATCAATAATTCAGGAGCACGCAGATTCCGTAGGAGCGGGCTTGCCCGCGATGCTTTAGCGTGGCCTGGATCGCGGGCAAGCACGCTCCTACAGTCAGTGTGCGGCTTACAAAGTCCTCGATAATTCGTGCCGGATCAATAACGGTTTGCCGCGAGCACCCTTGTGGGAGCGGCGCCTCGCCGCGAAAAACTTTCAAGCTCGCGCCGAGGGCCATGCTCCCACAGATGACATGATTGTTAGCTGCGCGGCTGAATCCACGGCACCTCAAGCAAACAGTCAAGGTTGCCCATGCGGGGCGAGTATGATGTCATTTGACGATTTTACGCAGCCAACGCTGTGTTTTTCACAGAACATCATCGGACTTTTCAGCCATGGCGGTTTCGACCTGCATCCCGGCCGCAGGTCTTTTACAAAGCCTGCCGCAAATACAGAAAATCACCCATGCAACTGCGTAACCTGCTCACCTATGCCGCCCCCTACCGTTGGCACCTCACACTGGTTGCAGTGTTGATGCTCGCCAGTTCGGCAGTGACGCTCGCCGTGCCATGGCTGGCCGGGCAGATGCTCGGCGGCATCATCAGTGACCAGGGTCAGGCTTTCGGTGCGCTGGTCGGCTGGTTGCTGCTGGCGCTGGTGTTGATCACCCTGCTGAAAATTATCGTCGCCAATCTCTCCGGCAGCATCTCGGCGCGGTTGCTGGCAGACCTGCGTCAGCGCATCTATGACCACCTGCAAAGCCTGCCACTCGGCTTTCATCAGGCCCACCGTCAAGGCGATACGCTGGCCTTGATGACCTACGAGGTGGCCCGCCTGAGCAATTTCCTCAGCGGCACCCTGGTCAGCATCCCACCGCTGCTGCTTACGGTGCTTGGCGCATGCATCCTGATGTTGCGCATTGATCCGTTGCTGGCGCTGCTGGTACCCCTGCTGATACCCGCCTTTTACCTGATCATGAAGATCATCGGACGCCGCCTGCGCGGGCTGGCGCAACAGCTGCAGCAAGCCGAGGCCGAGGTGGTCGGGCTGGCCGAAGAAAATCTGGAAATGCTGCCGGCATTGAAGAGTTTTACCCGCGAAGCCGAAGAGTCTGCCCGCTACCGCACACATATCGACCACGCCATGCAGCTGGCCCTGAAGGAAAACCGCATCTACGCGGCCATGGAGCCGCTGATCGGCCTGGTCGCTGCCGCGGCCGCCGTGCTGCTGCTGTTTTTCGCCGGCCAGAGCGTGCATGCCGGCAACCTGAGCCCCGCCGAACTGTTCAGTTTTCTGTTCTACGCCGCACTGCTGACCCAGCCGGTTGGCGCTCTGGCCAATCTGTACGGGCAAATCCAGACCACCCGCGGCACCCTGGCGCGTTTGCAGAACGTGTTGCGTGAACAACCTGAACCTGGCTATTCGGCAACCGGCCGACTGCAGCGCGCCCGGGGCGAGATTCGTGTCGAAGGCCTGCACTTTGCCTACCCCGGCCGCGAAGCCACTCTTCGGGGTGTCGAGCTAGTGATCCGCCCCGGCGAAACCATAGCCCTGACCGGCCCCAACGGCGCCGGCAAAAGCACGCTGATCGCCCTGTTGCTGCGCCTGTACGAACCCGGCGCAGGCCGTATTCTGCTCGACGGTCAGGACATCGCCGGCATCAACCTGAAGGACCTGCGCCGGCAGATCGGTGTAGTGCCGCAGCGCGCCCTGCTGTTCAACGGCAGCGTGCGCGCCAATATCGCCTACGGACTGCCCGGCGCTACCGATGCGCAAATCGAAAAAGCCGCCCGACTAGCCCAGGCCTGGGACTTCATTCAGCAACTCCCACAAGGCTTCAACACCCAGATCGGCGACCATGGCGTGCGCCTGTCCGGCGGTCAGCGCCAGCGCGTGGCTCTGGCTCGCGCCTTCGTCAAAGACCCGCCGATACTGATACTCGACGAAGCCACCTCGATGTATGACCTGGAAGGCGAAAGCGCCTTCGTCGAAGCCTGCGCCGATGCCCTGCACGACCGCACCGTAATCCTGATCACCCACCGACCGGCCAGTCTGGCGCTGGCCCAGCGGATACTGCGCGTGGAAAACGGTGTGCTGACGGAAAGCCAGGAATCCCTTGCATGAGCGGCATTTGCGGCTTTTTTTGCCTCGACGGCACAAACCCTCAACCCGACCAGATTGAGGGTATGACCCTACTGCTACAACGGCGCGGACCGGACGGCACCCAGCACGTTCTGGACGGCCCGATCGCCCTTGGCCACACCCTGCTGGCCACCACCCCCGAGGCTCTGCACGAAACCCTGCCCTTCAGCGACCCGGCCAGCGGTTGCTGCATCACCGCCGATGTGCGCCTGGACAACCGCGACGAGCTGCTACCTGCATTGGGGTTAAATGAAGAAAACCGCGTAATCGGTGACGGCGAAATCATCCTGCGCGCCTACCTGCACTGGGGCGAAGCATGTCTGGAGCACTTGCTCGGCGATTTCGCCTTCGCCATCTGGGACCCGCGCCACCAGCGCCTGTTCGCCGCACGCGACCAGATGGGCATGCGCCAGCTGATCCACCACCATCAGCCAGGCAAACTGTTCGCCTTCGCCACCGGCCCGGAAGCTATCCTCACTCTGCAGGCAGTACCGGAACGCATCAACGAAGCACGTATCGCCGACTATCTGGATGAACTGGAAGGTGCAGACTTCACCTCTACCTTCTTCGAAGGGCTGTATCGCCTGCCACCCGCACACTGCCTGACAGTCGACGCCAACGGCCTGAATATCCGCCGCTACTGGGCGCTGCAACCACAAGCAGAACTCAAGCTGGACAGCGACGAAGCCTACGCCGCAGCTTTCCTCGAAGTATTTACCCAAGCCGTGCGCAGTCGCCTGCGCAGTAACGGACCGGTCGGTTCAATGCTCTCCGGCGGGATGGATTCAGGCTCGGTGGTGGCGGTTGCCAGCCGATTACTGAAGGCCGAAGGCCGCGGCCCCTTACAGACTTTTTCTGCCGTAGGTCCGGACCCAGATGCCTGCATCGAAACCCGCACCATTCATCAATCCCTGACCCTGCCAGACCTCCAGCCACATCTGGTCAACTACGCCGAACTGGAACCCTGGGCAGATGACCTGCAACGTCTGGTCGAGGAGGAATCCGAGCCCTTCGACGGCCACATGACCCTGCCGCGCGCAGCCTACCTGGCGGCACACCGTGCGGGCCTTAGAGTAGTACTCGATGGTGTGGCAGGCGATGTAACGCTGGGCGCTGGCACACTGGTGCCACGTTTGCTGCGCCAGGGCCGCTGGCGTCAGGTATGGCGCGAACTGCAGGGTGAGCGCCGCTTCTGGGGGCCATACCTGTCAATCCCCCGGCAATTACTCAGCGGCCTGCGCAGCGCCCTGGCTCCGGATTGGGCGCGCCGCGCCAGGCGACACGCGCAAAAGCTCAAGCGCCGCCTGAAACCTGCGGATGGCTCGTTAATCAATCCGGCGTTTGCCAAGCGCATAAACCTTGCTGCGCGCCATGCTGCATTCATGGACCTGTCTCGTCCGGGCTGGCAGGAGCCTGCCAGGGAACGCGTCGGCGCGATCACGCACATTTATCTGACTGTTGGCCGCGAGCGTTACGACCGGGTCAGCGCGGCGCTGGCCATCGAGCCACGGGACCCGTTCATGGACCTGCGGGTGATCAACTTCTGCCTGTCCCTGCCTGCCAGCCAGTTGCAATTCGACGGCTGGCCAAAAATGATCCTGCGTCGCGCTATGGCCGGCCTGTTACCGGACAGCGTGCGCTGGCGCTGCGGCAAGGAGCATCTGGGCTGGACCTTCACCAGCACGCTGCTGCAGGCACGAGCGGAAAGCTTCAGACAACTGACACAAAACCCCGCCCTGCTGCGCCCGTTTGTCTCTGCAAAAGGACTGCAGGAGCGCGCAAGCGGTCATGTCGAAAATGAAGCATGCGTAAACCTTTACCACCTCGAACTATGGCTGCGCAGCCAGCCAGTGTGTCCCGCTCATCAATAAACCGGCATGCCGTTGATGCACGCGCGCCGCATCCAGGACAGGGCTATTGCCATGCAGACGAATCGATGCCCGAACGCTCTCAGCCAACAGTTGCTTCTATCTGCAGAACGCGCACATCCGGCTCAGCCTCGCGGAAAAGACCGATACCTATAAATCACGGATCCCGCGACCGGTGGACACGGCAGGCAAACTTGTC
>DATMWH010000365.1:0-3732 GCA_035562615.1 Pseudomonas sp.
GTTCGGCCCGCGCGCCGTGCGTGCGGCCTCGATCACCAGTGCCTGGGAACGCCACTGGCCGTGGGAGTTCGACCCCTTCGACCTGCTGGCGACCGTCGACTACGGCGACTGCGATTTCGATCACTCGCAACCGCAGCACACACCGGCCGCCATCGAAGCCCATGCAGATAGAATCCTCGCTGCCGGTTGCGCCATGCTCACCCTCGGTGGTGATCATTTCATCAGCTACCCGCTGCTCAAGGCCCATGCCAAGAAACACGGCAAGCTGTCGCTGGTGCACTTTGATGCGCATAGCGATACCTGGCCGGATACTGATGAAGGCACGCAGGGTATCAACCACGGCACCATGTTCTATTACGCGGCCAAGCAGGGACTGGTCGACCCATCGCGCTCCGTGCAGATCGGTCTGCGCACCACCAATGACGACGTGATGGGCTTTCAGGTGCTGGATGCCCGTCAGGTGCACCGCAGCACGCCGGAGCAGATCGCCGCGCAGATTAAGGCGCGGGTAGGGGACAATCCGGTGTACCTGACCTTTGACATCGATTGCCTTGACCCGTCCTACGCTCCCGGCACCGGTACCCCGGTACCCGGAGGTCTGACCAGCCATCAGGCGCTGGAAATCCTGCGCTGTCTGCGCGGCATCAACCTGATCGGCATGGACGTGGTGGAAGTCTCGCCGCCTTACGACCATGCTGAAGTCACCGCACTGGCGGCGTCCTACGTGGCGATGGAACTGGTCTGCCTGTACGCCGCCCGGCACAAGGTGGGCGAACGCTGAGCAATTGCGGTGGCTGTAGGGTGGAAAGCGGCGCGAGCTTTTTCCACCGATGCGCAGCTCCCATAACACGGTGGAAAATCGCGGCGCGAGTTTTCCACCCTACGCTGCCGAACGGCGCCCGTAGCCCGGATGAAATCCGGGTTTATCCGCCCCTGATTCCATCCGGGCTACGGGCGGCATGCCAAGTCCTGAGGCGTCGCTATACTGTTGCCTTCAACCGCAGCGGCCGGTCAGTCATGTCGGTTTAGTGGAGGTGGAGCGCAGTATGGAACGTGGTTCTGCAGGAATGTCAGCGCGTGCATGTCCAAACCTGACTGGCGAGGGTTGCTGGAGGGCATCCTGAATGGTCGTCCCGGCTCGGCGCGTGCCGATGTTCAAGTGTTTTGCCGTGTGGCTGCTTTGCCTGGTCGGTTGCCTGCTGGGCGGCCGCTTGCTGTATGCGCAACCTGATGCGCCGGTTACGCTGCATTACTCGGAGCGCGCACCCTATCAATACACCGCTACGGACGGCCGTGCCGCGGGCTTGCTTATCAGGCTGACGGCCGAGGTCTTCGATAAGGCCGGTATTGCAGTGCAGTGGCGATCCCAGCCCTACAATCGCAGCCTGATGATCATTCAGGCCAATACCGGCAATGATTGCTCGATCGGCTGGTTCAAGACAGCAGAGCGTGAGGCTTTTGCCCAGTTCACCCTGCCGATTTACCGCGACCGGCCGCAGGTCGGTCTGGCGCGAGCGGATTTCCCGGTGGTTGCCGGCATCAGTGCCGAAGAGTTGCTGACCGACCCGGCAACACGGCTGCTGCTCAAGCAAAGCTTCGTCTATGGCGCCTATCTGGATGCGTTGATTGCCAGGCGGCCAGCGGACAGCATTCAGCGGGTGTCGGTCGAGGTGCCCAGCATGCTGATGATGCTGCGGGCGCGGCGTGCCGATGTGCTGATCCTGAGCATCGAGGAAGTCGAGTTTTATGCCCTGCAGCCAGATTTTCCCATGCAGGACTTCCAGGTGATTTCGCTTACCGACGTGCCACAGGGTGAGCTGCGCTATCTGATGTGCAGCCAGCAGCTTTCCCCTGCTGTGATGCAACGCGTGAACAGGGCAATTCGCAAGGTGTTGGGCCATGGTGAATCAGCAGGCGTACATACAAATTGAGCCAGCGTAGCCCGGATCTAATCCGGGTTGATGTATGTCCCGGATTACATCCGGGCTACTCACTCCGTCCGTAGCGCACCCCATCCCTGCGGCATTTGCCCGCTGGGCGCCCCCACTGCGCTGTGGTGAAATGCAGTTTTAGCGCGCGGAATAATTTTCTTGAACCAGTTCAGTCCGGTTGCCGATAGCCTTGAGCGCTCCCGTTATGGCGGGCAGCAGGGGCATCGGATTGTCTTCGTCACCGGTAAGGGCGGAGTCGGCAAGTCGGTGGTGGCAGCGGCCACGGCGCTGCAGTTCGCTCGTCAGGGTCATAACGTGTTGCTGGCGGAAATGGGCAGCCGCAGTTTTTTCGGGCCACTGCTGAACTTGCCGGTGGGCGTGCAGCCGGTGGCCTGGATGCACAACATCGACATCGCACGCTGGGATGTCGAGTCGACGCTGCGTGAGTACATCTCGCATTACCTGCCGATCAAGGCGCTAGCCGAAAAGATCCTCGGCAACACCGTGATGAAGGCGCTGGTGGCAGCGGCACCCAGCCTGACCGAACTGGCCATGCTGGGCAAACTGACGGCACCGATGCGCCACACCTGGTACAAGCGCGAAGTCGATGTGGTGGTGGTTGATGCCTATGCCACCGGCCAGTTCATGGCGCTGCTGCGTGCCCCGCGCGGCATGGCGCAGACCGCCAGTTCCGGACCGATGCACAAGCACAGCTCGATCATGGCGAAGTTGCTGGCTGATCCGGCCATCTGCGAATACCGGCTGGTGACCCTGGCCGAGGAAATGCCGGTCAGCGAGGCCTGCGAAATGGCCGCCGACCTCTACGCCGAAGTCGGCATCGCGCCGCGCATCTACTGCAACCGGTTGCTCGAACTGCCAGCGCACATAGCGGCCTTGCCAGCTGATGATCCGGCGCATGATTTCGTTGCGCAGATGCGCCGTATCGAGCGCCGCCAGCGCAGCAGTCTGCAAACGCTCAGGCAGTTGGGTGAATGCTGCCAGGGTCCGGTGCAGCGCTTGCCGCTGATTCCCAGCGTGGCTGCGCAAGGCCTGCTTGAACAGCTTGCCGACGCGCTGCAGGCCGGGGAGGGCGTCTGATGAAAGGCTGCGCTTCGGTAGGGTGGACTTCAGCCCACCGAATGATGGTGCTTGATGATGGCGGGCTGAAGCCCACCCTACGGCGAACCTTTAGAAAGTCCGCAACCGGTCATGGGTACTTATCCGCATGAAAGCCCTGATTGAAAACCATCGGGTGATTGTCTGTACCGGCAGTGGCGGGGTCGGCAAGACCACCACCTCGGCAGCGCTGGGGATCGCCGCAGCAAAAATGGGCAAGCGCGTGCTGGTGCTGACCATTGACCCGGCGCGGCGGCTGGCCACCAGCCTGGGCATCGAGAACAGTTCGGAGGATGTGCGGGTGCCGGGGCAGACGTTCGCCGGAGAACTGTTCGCCGGCATGATCGACCCGGCGCGCATTTTTGCCGACTACATCGAGCGCCACAGCAGCACCCGAGAAGCCGCGCAGCGGCTGTTCAACACGGTGCTCTACCAGCAGCTGTCGACCACCCTGTCGGGCTCGCAGGAGTTCACCTCGCTGGCCCGTCTGCACGATGCCGCCACCAGCGGCGACTACGATCTGGTGATTCTCGACACACCGCCGGCAGCCCATGCGGTGGATTTTCTGCTGGCGCCGGAAAAGCTCAACGCGGTGTTCGATTCGAGCATCGTCAGCCTGTTCATGGGCCGTTCAGCCGGCTTCGGCCTGGCAGCGACGGCGTGGAAGCAGGGCGTGAAGATGATC
>DATMWH010000366.1:0-3273 GCA_035562615.1 Pseudomonas sp.
CAGTTCCACTGCCAGCAGATAGGGGCCGAACAGGCTGATGCCGACCGCTTTGGCATCCACCGTGGTATGACCGATCGTGCCGTTGTCAGCGCCGTTGAACAGTACATATAGCAATTGCGCCAACAGCAGCAAGGACAGCAGGCCAGGCCCGAACCAGATGCCGGGTGCCAGCCATTGCCTTTCCTGCTCGACGGCAGCCGCGCCCAGATTGAGCATCATCACCACGAAGACAAACAGCACCATGATCGCGCCGGCATACACGATGATTTCCAAGGCACCGGCAAACGGCGCACCTAGGGCGAAAAAACACATCGAAACAGCCAGCAGGGAGACGATCAGGTACAGCAATGCATGCACCGGATTAGTGTGGCTGATCACGCGCAACGTAGCGATTGCGGCAATCCCGGCAGCGAAATAGAAAGCGAATTCCATCTTTCGTCCTTAGGGCAGTAGGCTCTTCACATTGATCGGTTCGGCTTCGTTCTGCGCGGAGCCTTTTGGCTTTCCGGCAATCGCCATCCCCGCAACGCGGTAGAAGTTGTAATCCGGATTTTTGCCCGGGCCGGAAATCAGCAGGTCTTCCTTCTCGTACACCAGATCCTGGCGCTTGAACTCACCCATTTCAAAATCCGGGGTAAGTTGAATCGCGGTTGTCGGGCAGGCTTCCTCGCAAAGACCGCAAAAAATGCAGCGCGAGAAATTGATGCGGAAAAACTCCGGGTACCAGCGTCCATCCTCGGCTTCGGTCTTTTGCAGTGCAATGCAGCCTACCGGACAGGCCACCGCGCACAGATTGCATGCCACGCAGCGTTCCTGACCATCCGGGTCACGCGTCAGGACGATCCGGCCACGGTAGCGGGGCGGTAAATACACCGCCTCTTCCGGATATTGCAGGGTGTCGCGCTTGCGGAACGCATGGCTGAAGACCATCACCAGACTGCGTAGCTGGGTGTAGGTGCCGTGCAGTATGTCCCATAGGTATTTGAACATCGGTGGTTCTCCTTACTGGGCCGCGGCCAGCACAAGCGCGCCGGTCACCAGCAGGTTGATCAGGGTCAGCGGGAGGCAGAATTTCCAGCTGAACGACATCACCTGGTCATAACGCGGGCGTGGAATTGACGCCCGCAGCAGAATGAACAGCATGATGAAAAAGGCGGTTTTCAGGGCAAACCAGAAAAATGACAGCCAGGGTAGCTGTTCCAGGAACGGACCATGCCACCCACCGAAGAACAACGTAACCAGCAGCGCAGAGATCAGCACAATGCCAATGTATTCGCCGACGAAGAACATGCCCCATTTCATCCCGGCATATTCGATGTGATAACCATCGGCCAATTCCTGTTCGGCCTCTGGCTGGTCGAACGGATGACGGTGAGTCACGGCGACGCCGGCAATGAAAAAGGTACAGAAACCCAGAAACTGCGGAATGATGAACCACAGGTTCTGTTGCTGGTACTCAACGATGTCACGCAGGTTGAAAGAGCCAACCTGGGCCACCACCCCCATCAATGCCAACCCCATGAACACTTCATAGCTCAAGGTTTGTGCAGAGGCGCGCAGGCTGCCGAGCAGGGCAAATTTGTTGTTACTTGCCCAGCCGGCAAACAGCACGGCATATACGGTGATTCCGGCCATGCCAAAAAAGAACAGCAGACCGATATTAAGATCAGCCACGCCCCAGGTTGGTGTGATCGGAATAACCGCAAAGGCAATCAGTAGCGAGCTCATGGCAATCACCGGCGCCATGGTGAAGATCATCTTGTCAGCAAAGGGAGGGGTCCAGTCTTCCTTGAAGAACATCTTGATCATGTCGGCGCCAAGCTGGAATGCCCCGAAAGGGCCAACCCGGTTGGGGCCGTAGCGATCCTGCCAGAGGGCCAGCAGACGGCGCTCAACCCAGCTCAGGAGTGCGCCAGTAATCACCACCGCAAGCAGGATGACCACCGCTTTGAGTGCGGCAATGATGATGTCGACAACGTCCGGAGTCAGCCAACTCATTGAACAGCCTCCTGCAATGCATCAGCAAACAGACCGCTAAGGACCGGCGGGATGCCGTTCAGGCCAGCAGGCAAGCCAATCAGTCCGTCTGCCAGCGTCTCGTCAATGCGCATCGGCAGGTGCAGCACGGTATTGCCAATGGTCACGTTTAGCAGTGCGCCGTCTTTGAGCTTCAATCGTTTTGCCACATCCTCACCGATTGCGGCATAGGCTTGCGGGATACGGCTTTGAATCGGTGTGGCAGCTGAAGAGGTCTCGTCGCTGCCAAACAGATGGTGCAGAGGCACCACTTTCCAGCGGTCAGCACGCAATGAAAAGGCTGCAGGAACTGCAAACCATGGCATCGGCTCACCTTTGGTCTCTAGCAGGCGAACGCCGGGGTCGCCTGCGCGCAAGTGCCCGCCAACCTCATCCTGGAACTTGTTCCAGGCCTGGGGTGAGTTCCAGCCGGGCGACCAGGCAAAGGGGATTTGCTGACGCGCTTCGCTGGCGCCGGCATAGCCTTCCATCGAAAAAGCAAAGGCCGAGTCCTGATCCTGGGGGGCGCGCGGCTCATGCACGCTGATATTGGCACGCATGGAGGTCCGGCCGCTGTAACGATGAGGCTCGCGGGCCAGTTTCAGGCCTTTGATACGGAAACTCGCCGCTGGAGCTGCATCGGCAATACCTTGCAGTTCCGGTTGCGCAGCGGCACAGGCGGCGGTGACCTGATCCAGTTGCGTCCAGTCCACTTTCTGGCCCTTCAGCGTGCATTGCAGCGCGTGCAACCAGCGCCAGCCCTCACGGATCAGATTGTTCGGATCGTAATAGGCCGGATCAAACACCTGGAAGAAACGTTGTGCTCGGCCTTCCTGACTGACCACGGTGCCATCGCCTTCGGCAAAGCTGGCGACCGGTAGCAGCAGATGGGCCTTGGCGCTGGTAGCAGTGCTCTGGTGGTCGGCAACAATGACAATGCCGGCGGCGCTTAATGCAGCGTCTACCTTTGCCTTGTCGGCACGGCGATAGAGGTCGTTTTCCAGCACGATAACAGCATCTGCACTGGCGTTTGTGAGTGCCTCCAATGCCGCATCGACTGATTTGTCAGCCTTATCATCACTCAGCAGAAGGGTTAGCCCCAGGCTGTTGACTTCACCTGCAACCAGACTCAGGGAGCCGTTTTTCTCGCGATTTTTCAGAGCGCTAGCGATATTGGCGGCGGCCTCAATCAGTTCAGTGCAGCCCAGCGAGTTTCCGGCAACCAGCAATGGGCGTTTGGCGGACAGCAAGGCCTGA
>DATMWH010000367.1:0-10874 GCA_035562615.1 Pseudomonas sp.
GTAGTGATACCACTTGAGTTCCAGCATCACCTCGTTGACCGGGCTGCTCTGCTGGGCGAATGCCCGTTCGGCGCTCAGCCGCAGACCGAGGTTGCGACTGATTTCCCATTGCTGGTTGAATGATAGGCTGCGCCGCACCTCCCCGTTGAAGAAGTAATCGCCGCTGCCTTCCAGACTCATATTGCCCAGTGGGTTGCGCCACAAAATGCCACTGTTGAAACCGCCAGCGGGCGCCACGAACTGGGCAAACTCATTGTTATGCTCGACACGCGCCGTCGCCAACGCAAACAGCAGTGCTTGCTCACCCAGCGCCCAGCTGCCACCACCACCGCCATTGACCTGACTGACCAGTACATCGTTCTGGTTTTTGCCCAGCACGCGCTGGAAGCCGCCGTTGACCTGCCAGGAAATCGGTTTGAGCATTTCACTGCGGGCGGTCAGCGAGCGGATGGTGGCGAAATCCAGTTGCTGCAGCTTCCACTCATTGTTCTGGTATTGGCGCAGTTTCAACTGGGCGATCTCGATCTGCGCCCCCAGCGGAAAGCCGGCGAGGTTGTCATGCAGGTCGTGATAGGCCATGCGCAGTCCGTACTCGGCGAAAGCGTCGTTATCGCGGCTGCCGGCACCCAGCTGCCAGGTTCTCGAAGGGTGACCTTCCTCCGCCAGTTCCGGCCGCGGAATATCCAATGGCGGCGGGGGATTCTTGTTCATGGCGCGCAGCAGGGCGTAGCTGCGCTCGGCGACGGCATCATTGCGGTCTTCATTTTCAGCGTTGTAGCGCAGCAGCCGGTAGGCCGCGTCTTGAACCTGCGCCTGCTGGCTTGTGGGCAGGGCTTGCAGGGCGCTGCCGTCCGCGGGCAATTGGCCCTGACTGATCTGCACGGCAAGCGCTTGCTCGGGCACGCTCAGGCTCTTGGCGCGCGCCAGCAGTTCGCGTTCACGCGAGGGGCGGAACTCGATCTCCTCGATCATGCCGGCCTGCTTGATGCTGCGTACGGTATCGGTGGGGATGGCGGTGATCGGGAAGTCATCCGTCAGCTCCACGCCGGGGCGTGCCACTTCGAGTAGTTCAAGCAGGCGATAGGAGCAGTTTTCATCGAAGAAGTAGTAATCGAACTTGATCTGCCGCAGCTCCCAGACATGTTCGATCATGCGCCCGGTTTCTTCCGGGGTCAGATTCAGCTGGTACTCCCAGAGATCACGATTCTCCAGCCGGCTGTATTCCTTCATCTTGTCGCGGTACGGCATCAGCGCAAAGTTGCCCGGGTAGCCGCCCATCAGGCCACGCCAGGCATACAGAATGCTGTTGTCATCACCTTCGATAAAAGCGCCGAAGTTCAGCGCATAGCTGAGCATGGCGGTGTTGTTCGTCTGCGCATCCTCGGGATCAATGCGCAGAAGGGTGTGGCCGAACATCGAGGACGGACTGCCCAGATACGCAGCGGGGTAAATCAGTACCGTGCGGTGCGGGTTGATATCGGCATACCAGATGCCGAACTCCTTGCAGGCAGGATTGGGTAAGTCGGTCAGCTGCAACTGCTCACGCAACCAGCGCGTGCGCGCCGGGAATTTGCACTGGGCATGCTGGTCGCCCAGGTTGTCCGCAGACTGAATTGCCAGCAGCGTGGCTTGCAGTTCGGCAGACGGGTCAGTGGGGCCTGTGGGGGCAAGAAAGAATGCCGGATCATCCACATAGCTGCGCCAGCCGCCAAGTTTGCCGGTTTCATAATGGCCCAGGTTGATCCAGTAAGGGTCATTGGCCAGTTGTTGCAGTGGGTGGTTGCTTGGCGCAGCGCAGGTGTGGGCAGGCAAGCTCAGGCACAGGCAGAGCGCCAGTACGGCAGTAAGGCGTGTGGGCATGACTATCGCTTAGCGGAGGGGGAGCTGAAGTGGCCCGCCGGAGCGGGCCGGTATGCTTCAGACCGGGTTCGAGTACTTGGCCAGACGCTGGTCTTGCTTCATCACCGCCAGGGTGGCGGCATAGACATCCACTGAGGTGGTGTCAGACGAACTGAAAATTTCACCGTAGTGAGCTTGAGCCACGCTGGCAAAGTGGGCACGGTCTTCAGGGGCTACACCCAGTACCACGGCATAGGTGGTCAGTGCCTCGCCTTTACCTACCGCCATGTCTTCGGACAGCTCGTCCATCATGCCGTTGAGCGCAAACAACGGACGACCACCGTAGGCCAGTTTGCCATTGGTGGAGCAGCCATTAGTGCCGGAGGTCATGCCAAAGGTGGCGTTGCCTGAGGTGCCATTGGTGGTCGAGGCGAGGAAGTGGGCAACGCCGCCACTCTGGCCTTTGAACAGCATGTTGCCCCAGCCGCACTCAGGGCCACCGGGTGCTTCGGCAAAGGCGTTGATTGATACAGCAGCGAGCAGGGTGCCTAGCAGAATCCTTTTCATGGGTAATCTCTCTTTGTCAATTCGTGGAGGTGGGCGCAGACATCATCCTTGCGCTACCTCCAGCATTTTCTTTCAACGCAGGTCTGTCAAGGCGAAACCGCCAACAGTTGCGCAATCTTGCTTGAATTGATGCAGGTCAGTACGAGCTCTGTGCCGTTGGCCAAACTGAAACGACTGACAAGGAGACTGCCCATGAATACCTTTGATCCTGCCCGGACCCTGGAAAAACTGTCCGAAGAATACCGCGGACGTGCTGAAGCAATCCGCCGCGACCTGGGTCGCAGTCACTCGGCAGACTTTGCCGAGCAGGCGAGCGAGCGGCAGAATGATGAAGTACTCGAGGCCTTGCTGGCCGAGTCTGAGGGCGCGCTGCGCCAGGTCGAGCGGGCGCGTGAGCGGCTGCGTGAAGGTAGCTACGGACATTGCCAGAAGTGTGGTGAAGCGATTGGTTCGGCGCGTCTGGCGGCCATGCCCATGGCTGAGCGTTGTCTGAAGTGTGCTGACTGATCAGCCCCTGTGGCAGCAGCTTGCCAGTGACGGCGAGGCGGCAGCAGAATGCGGCCATCTTTATGGCTTAATGCCGCCGCCACGCAAGGATTCATCATGGCTGATTCCGCTGTTCTGCATGCCCCGCTGAGCCCCCATGAACTGACGCGGCCGTTTGTGCCCGAGCAGTTCAACTTTGTCACCACGGAAGATCTAGAGCCCTTTCGCGGGGTGCTGGGTCAGGAGCGCGCCGTGGCGGCCTTGCAGTTCGGGGTGGCCATGCCACGGGCGGGCTACAACGTCTATGTGATGGGCGAGCCGGGCACCGGACGCTTTTCCTTTGTGCAACGGTACCTGAAGGCCGAAGGCAAACGATTGCCGACGCCCGAGGACTGGGTTTACGTCAATCATTTTGATGAGCCGCGCGAACCGCGCGCGCTGCGTTTGCCGCCCGGCGAAGGCAACCGGCTGATTGCCGATGTCGCCCAGCTGATCGATAACCTGCTGGCGACCTTTCCGGCGGTGTTCGAAACGCCAAGCTACCAGCAGAAGAAGAGTGCCATCGACCGGGTGTTCAATCAGCGCTATGACCGTGCGCTGGATGTGATTGAAAGGCTGGCGCTGGAGAAAGAGGTAGCGCTCTATCGCGACAGTGCCAACATCGCCTTTACCCCCATGCGCGAAGGCAAGGCACTGGATGAGGCTGAGTTCTCCCAGCTGCCGGAAGCCGACCGCGATCGTTTTCATGACGATATCGCCGTGCTTGAAGAACGGCTGAATGAGGAGCTGGCCAGTCTGCCGCAATGGAAGCGCGAAACCAGTAATCAGTTACGCCAACTCAACGATGAAACCATCACTCAGGCCCTGCAGCCGCTGCTCTCGCCACTGGCGGAGAAATATGCCGACAACGCCGGGGTCGTCGCCTATCTGCAGGCCATGCAGATCAACCTGCTGAAAACCGTGATCGATATGCTGGTGGATGACGGCAAGACCGATCCGGTGCGGCGGCTGGTGCTGGAAGAACAGTACTGTCCGAGCCTGGTGGTAGGGCATTCGGTCAGCGGCGGGGCGCCGGTGGTTTTCGAGCCGCACCCGACCTACGACAACCTGTTCGGGCGCATCGAATACAACACCGATCAAGGCGCGCTCTACACCAGTTACCGTCAGCTGCGCCCCGGCGCACTGCATCGTGCCAACGGCGGCTACCTGATTGTCGAGGCGGAAAAACTGCTCAGCGAGCCGTTTGTCTGGGATGCCCTCAAGCGTGCCCTGCATTCGCGTCAGTTGAAGATGGAGTCTCCACTGGCCGAACTGGGCCGTCTGGCCACGGTGACGCTGACGCCGCAGGTGTTGCCGCTGCAGCTGAAGGTGGTGATCATCGGTTCGCGCCAGCTTTATTACACGCTGCAGGATGTCGATCCGGACTTTCAGGAAATGTTCCGTGTGCTGGTCGATTTCGACGAAGACATTCCGCTGGCCGAGGACAGCCTCGAACAATTTGCCCAGCTGCTGAAAACCCGTACCTCGGAAGAGGGCATGGCGCCCCTCACGGCGGCTGCGGTGGCGCGTCTGGCGACTTACAGTGCGCGACTGGCCGAGCATCAGGGGCGGCTGTCGGCGCGCATTGGTGACCTGTTCCAGCTGGTCAGCGAAGCGGATTTCATCCGCAATCTGGCGGGCGACCAGATTACCGATGCCGGCCATATCGAGCGTGCCCTGCGTGCCAAGGAAACCCGCACCGGGCGTGTCTCGGCGCGGATTCTCGATGACATGCTGGCCGGCATCATCCTGATCGACACCGATGGCGCGGCGGTGGGCAAATGCAACGGTCTGACGGTGCTGGATGTCGGGGATTCGGCGTTTGGTGTGCCGGCGCGCATTTCCGCCACCGTCTATCCGGGCGGCTCGGGGATTGTGGATATCGAGCGCGAGGTCAATCTGGGGCAGCCGATTCACTCCAAGGGTGTGATGATTCTGACCGGCTATCTGGGCAGCCGTTATGCGCAGGAGTTTCCGCTGGAAATCTCGGCGAGCATCGCGCTGGAGCAATCCTACGGCTATGTGGATGGCGACAGCGCCTCACTGGGTGAGGTCTGCACATTGATCTCGGCCATTTCGCGCCGGCCATTGAAGCAGTGCTTTGCCATTACCGGCTCGATCAACCAGTTCGGCGAGGTGCAAGCCGTCGGCGGGGTCAACGAGAAAATCGAAGGTTTCTTCCGTCTCTGTGAGGCGCGCGGGCTGACGGGCGAGCAGGGCGTGATTATCCCGCGCTCCAACGTCACCACGCTGATGCTCGATGAACGTGTGCTGCAGGCGGTGCGCGGCGGTGTGTTTCATATCTATGCCGTCAGTCGGGTGGATGAGGCGCTCAGTCTGCTGGTCGGTGAACCAGCGGGCGCCCTGGATGATCAGGGCCGCTTTGCACAAGGGAGTGTGAATGCGCTGGTGGTTGAACGTCTGCGTGAAATTGCCGAGATGGGCATGGATGAGGATGAAAAACCGCCAGCCGTTGACGACAAGCCAGCGCCGGTTGCCAGGAAGCCTGCCCGCAAAAAGACGCCACCGCCTGTCAGTTGATCGTTTTCTGCGCGCTTTTGCCGGGCGCCGGCAGACACAGGGCTGCAGCAGGTTGCTCATGCCCTTTCCACACGGTTATCCACACGGTATGGGGATAACCGGTGCGGATATGAACTACGCTCAGGTGGTGGGCCGGGAGCTGAAATTCGAGGGGCGCAGCCATGGCGCGTAACCTGATTCTGATTCGCAACTGTGCAGGGCTGCGCACACGCATCGAGTGTGAAATTCGTCCGCTGGCCGACGGCAGCGGGCTGTGGACGCTGCTTTGTGCGGCCGGGATGGACGCTGCGCAGCCTTCGGCGATCAAAGCCCAGGGGCCGTTTCCCGGAGCCTGTGTGGTTGAGGGGCTGCTTGAATCGATCAGCCAAAGTCTGGCGCTACAGGGCTATGAGTCCAGCACGGAGCGACCGATCTGGTGTCTTCATCTGCAAGCCGAACTGCGTCGCCTGAATGCCGGGCACCGTCAGCATCAAAGCCGCTTTTAGCGACGTCCGGAACCCTGATACAGGCGTGGTCCGACAGGCTGCATCAGCTTTCGCAATTGTTTTGCACAGAGATATCCACAGGCATTTCTGCCAACTTCCATTTGCACGCATTGCTGTCGACCAGCCTTGTCTGGTTAGACGTGCTGGGTATACTCGTCGACGTTTTTCCCTGACTGATGGAAGTTCTATGGAACGCATTATCGAAAATGTCATGTATGCCTCGCGCTGGTTGCTGGCACCCATTTATTTCGGCTTGTCATTGGCGCTGCTGGCGCTGTGTCTGAAATTTTTTCAGGAAGTTTTCCATATTCTTCCGGCCGTATTCATGCTTGAAGAGGCGACGCTGATACTCAAGTTGCTCTCTCTGGTCGATATGGCGCTGGTTGGCGGCCTGTTGGTGATGGTGATGATCTCCGGTTATGAAAACTTTGTTTCGCAACTGGATATTGATGAAGGAAAGGAAAAGCTCAGCTGGCTGGGCAAGATGGATTCCGGCTCACTGAAGATGAAAGTGGCCGCATCGATCGTGGCAATCTCCTCGATTCATTTGCTCAAGGTGTTCATGGATGCCACCAACATCGATGACACAAAGCTGATGTGGTACGTCATCATCCACATGACCTTCGTACTCTCAGCGTTTGCCATGGGTTACCTGGACAAGCTGACCAAGCACGATCACGACTGATCTGTCGTTCGACACCCGGGCCGCCCGTTTGCTGTAAGCAGACCGGCGGTCTTTTTTGTGCTTTACAATCTGCCTTTACTGTGCAAATACTGTACATATTGCGTCAATGTACAAATATTGGGGAGTTCTATGAAGCTTTCAGTTCTGCGCCAAGCGGCGTTGTCAGGTCTTGTCGATGCTCTGGATCTTATTTCGCTGGAAGGCGGAACCTATGTGCTTGAAGCCCGAGCCGGTGGCGCCACCTTTTCTGTGCGTGACGAGCAGGGCAAGGTTCTGCACTTTCGCTCCGTAGAGCATGCGCGCGATCTTCTGCATGATTTTCCGCGCATTCCCTTGCATCTGGTGCATGCTGAAATACACGACGAGATGATTGGCATGCCGGTAGTCCGTCATGAGCCTTTGCGGGTGCAGATATCGATGAACGCCGCCTGGTAGGTGTCGGTAGGGTGCAGTGATTGTGCTAGTCTGGCCGGCCATTTTTTGGCACTGGAGCCGGACATGACCGAAGTGAACCTTTCCTCCGATGAAACCCGCGTCAGCTACGGCATTGGCCGTCAGATGGGCGATCAGTTGCGTGACAACCCACCGCCCGGCATCAACCTTGATGCACTGGTTGCCGGTCTGCGTGACGCATTCTCCGGCGCACCCAGTCAGGTTTCTTCCGAGGCCCTGAACGCCAGTTTCCGGGTGATCCGTGAAATCATGCAGGCAGAGGCGGCTGCCAAGGCTGAAGCGGCCGCTGGTGCTGGGCGTGCTTATCTGGCAGAAAATGCCCGGCGCGAAGGCGTCACCGTTTTGCCGTCCGGTTTGCAATATGAAGTTCTGGTTGCTGGTAATGGTGCCAAACCCGGCGCCAGTGATCATGTGCGCACCCATTATCACGGCACGCTGATTGACGGTACGGTGTTCGACAGCTCCTACGAGCGGGGCGAGCCTGCCGAGTTTCCGGTCAATGGCGTGATCGCCGGCTGGGTTGAGGCATTGCAACTGATGGGCACCGGTAGTAAGTGGCGCCTGCATGTGCCCAGCGAACTGGCCTACGGTGCTCAGGCTGCCGGCAGCATTCCGCCGCACAGTGCGCTGGTCTTTGATGTTGAGCTGCTCGACATCCTGTAAATTCAGGCTCTGATCTCAGAAGGGGCGTGTGGTTTTCGCCGCCGCTTCTGGCTCATCCCAGACGAGTATTCCATGCGTTTAACCCGTGTTTTTCTGCCTGTAATCCTTTGCTTGACCCTCACGGCCTGCGTCTCCTCGCTGCTGGTGGGCAATCAGTTGCAGAGCCGCCTGATGTGGGCCGTGCTCAAGCCGCTGGTCGGCTTTGATCCCAATGAGGTCAACCTGTTCGAGATTCCGCTGGTTCAGGAGCGCATGACGGCTTTGCTGGGCGATGCCTATCAGCCGACGGTCGACTTGCTGCGCACGGCTGATCGCATCCAGCAGGAGGGCGCGCTGATCTATGTGGCGTCCCGGGTGATTGATGAGGTTGTAGCGCTGCCCTTGCCTGAGGACGTGGCGCTGGTGCAGGAGCAGGTTGAACAGGTTCAGGCTGTCCAGGAGCAGGTTGAGCAGACCAGGGAGCAGCTGGAGCAAGCCAAGGCGCAGGTCGAGGCGGTGCAAGAAAACGTTGCCGAGATAAAGGAGCAGGTCAAGGTAGTGCGCAGTGCCGCCGGCATGGTGTGGAATGGTGATACCAATCAGTTGGCGGTGGTGTTGCTGGAAAAAGGTGTCAGCACGGTGTTTGCCGAACAGCTGCCGGAGGCACCGGCATTGGAGCCGGTCTGGCCGGTTTCTATACAGCCGCTGCTTGAAGCGGGCGCCGTGACGGAGCGCCCGGTCACAGAGTGAGGCTATCCCTGATTCGGGAGTTTCAGATTACTGCCTCGCTGCAGACGCCAGCTGTCGGACGCAGGGTTCTGGCGTGGCAGTAAAGGAACAGTTTGCGTATCAACTCCTTGAGCTTGTGCGGCTCGGTAGTCAGCAGATCATCCAGGCTGAGTTCCCCTTGTTCGCGCATTTCCTGTAAGCAGGCTTCATCCAGCGTGGCGCAGACTTTTCCTGTTGCGGTCTCAATGATCCGCAGGCAAGGGTTGGAGCGCTCCAGCCAGGCGTCAATCAGATAGGTCATGATGTTCTCCTTAATGATCTAATGAGAATAATTCCTATTTGTATTAATGCAAGCTAAAGCGCATAAAAAAGCCCATCCTGCTGGATGGGCTTGCCGGTGGGCGCAGGGCGCTTAGTTGGAGCGGGCGACAGCGAAGCGGGTCAGCTCGCTCAGTGCGTCGCGATACTGACTGGCGGGGAGTGTGGACAGGCACTGGATGGCCTTTTCGGCAAAATCCCGTGCCAGTTGTGCGGTGTAGTCCAGTGATCCGGCGGCTTCGACCGTCGCCCGGATGCTTTCAATATCCTGGCTGCCGCCCTGCTGGATCGCCTTGCGTACCAGTTCAGCCTGAGCCGGGGTGCCTTCGCGCATGGCATGAATCAGCGGTAGCGTCGGTTTGCCTTCGGCAAGGTCGTCGCCGACATTCTTGCCCATGGCCTGTGCATCGCCGCGGTAATCCAGCAGGTCATCCATCAACTGGAAGGCCACGCCAAGGTGGTCGCCAAACACGCGCAGCGCTTCGGTCTGAACTTCGTCAGCCCCGGCAAGCACTGCCGCGCTATGACTGGATGCTTCAAACAGCATGGCCGTCTTGCCGCGAATCACTTCCATGTAGGTTTCTTCGCTGGTGCTGGCGTCGCGCACCTTGGACAGCTGCAACACTTCTCCTTCGGCAATGATGCGCGTCGCTTTTGAGAGTATCTGCATGACCGGCATGGAGCCCAGTTCGACCATCATTTCGAATGAGCGCGAATACAGAAAGTCGCCCACCAGAACGCTGGGTGCATTGCCCCATTGGGCATTGGCGGTGGCGCGTCCCCGGCGCATGCCCGACATGTCGACCACGTCGTCATGCAGCAGGGTGGCGGTGTGCAGAAATTCGATGGTCGCGGCCAGCAAACGCAGGTCTTCACCTTCTTTGCCCAATGCCTTGCCGCACAACAGAACCAGCAGAGGGCGCAGGCGCTTGCCGCCAGCCGAGGTGATGTAATCGGCTATTTTTTCAACCAGTGGAACGCGCGATGTCAGCTGCCGCTTGATGATCCCGTCGACAGCCAGAAAGTCGTCTGCCACTACTTGTTGGTAGAAAGCCTGGGGTTGCATCAGCCTGAGCGCTCCTGTTGGGTAGCGCGGCATGCTAGGGGGCGGGTGTTGGGGTGTCAAGGCAGGCGCTGGCGGGGCTTGCGCAGCACTGGCGGCTTGCGTACAATCGCGGCCCCTGAACTTCCTTGGGCATTTTTCCTGCCTTACGCAATTGCATCGGTACCAAGTCCGGTCCCATGCAGCCATGCCGACCCATACCTATTTCTATAAAGCGTCGGGTGAGCAGGTTTTACGGAGAAAATCCATGTACGCAGTAATTGTTACCGGTGGCAAGCAATACAAAGTCGCCGAAGGTGAATTCCTCAAGATCGAGAAGCTGGAAGTCGCTACTGGCGAATCCGTGACTTTCGATCGCGTTCTGCTGGTCGGCAACGGCGATGATGTGCAGATCGGTGCTCCGGTGGTTGACGGTGCCAAAGTTGTCGCTGAAGTGATCGCTCAAGGTCGTCACGACAAAATCCGCATCATCAAGTTCCGTCGTCGTAAGCACCACATGAAGCGTCAAGGCCACCGTCAGTGGTACACCGAGATCAAAATCACTGGTATTCAGGCCTGATATTTCAGGCTGAACCTTAATTTGGAGTATTGAACTCATGGCACACAAAAAAGCTGGCGGTTCTACCCGCAACGGTCGCGACTCGGAAAGTAAACGCCTTGGCGTCAAACTGTTCGGCGGCCAGGCTATCAAGGCCGGTAACATCATCGTGCGTCAGCGCGGTACCCAGTTCCACGCCGGTTTCGGTGTTGGTATGGGTAAAGATCACACCCTGTTTGCGAAAGTGGAAGGCGTGGTCAAGTTTGAAGTGAAGGGTGCCTTCGGTCGTCGCTACGTAAGCGTCGTAGCCGCTTAATAGCGTCTTCGCTGGAAAAGCCCTGTCTTGCGACGGGGCTTTTTTGTTTCTGCGGTGCCAAAACCCTGCATGGGCGGGGCTTCACGGTATCCTGTTTATTCTGTTTTATTGACCCGTCATCCGGCGGGAGGCGTCCTGATGAAATTCGTCGATGAAGTGTCCATTCATGTCAA
>DATMWH010000368.1:0-8719 GCA_035562615.1 Pseudomonas sp.
AGCTGCCGGCGGCAATCACCTGGGTAAAGATACGCAGTGAGCGGAGTTGATCCATGGTTAGGGTCTGTTGACGTTTAAGGTGACTGCTGTGACCACGGTCGTGGCAATTTTCCAGAGTGCGAGGTACTTGTTCATGCAGGCATCCTGTTGGTCAGAGCTCAGCGTACGGCCACACTCAGATCCGGTTGCCGGTCAGCGGCTTCAACTTCGATATCCAGGGTGTTGAGGAAATTCGAGACCATGGCGTAGAAACCGATGCAGATCACCAGTTCAATCATTTCGCGGTGTGAGAGCTGGCTGGCCAGCGGCGCAAATGTACTGTCACTGGCGCGGCTGTTGGCCACAATGTCATCGGTCAGGCGCATAACCTGGCGTTGCAAGGTGGTGAATGCGCTGGCATCTGGCCCTGCATGGATGGCGGCGAGCAATTCATCACTCATGCCCAGCAAGCGGCCAATGCGCTCGTGCTGGTGCACTTCGTAAGTCGAACGGTGCAGCACCCCGGTGCGGATAATGGCCACTTCGCGCAACACCGGGTCCAGTGTGCCATTGGCCAGCAGCGCATTGCCCATCACCGCAACACCTTCAAGAATGTCGCTGCTGTGGCTGAGCATGTGCATGATGTTGAGGGCCGGCAGCTGGCTGAGGATGGTCCGGGCTTTTTCATCGGTCTGTTGCGCATCGGGATAGGGCAGGCGGGCCATTGAGTTGCTCCAGTGCAGTTCGCGGAATCAGTCGCAGACCTTCGCACGCACCAGACCAGCGTCGCAACCTGTGTCGCTGAAAACTTCAGGTACTGCTTTGACGGTCGCTCTTTGGCCGCTCAACGGCGCGGCATCCAGTGCGCTGCCAACATCTGATTGGTCAGCAGCGATGCAAAACAGTGGCGTTATTGCAGGGTGGCGGCCAGTAACTGGCGCGCCTGCTCGAATGACTGCTGATCGGCGGCTGCGTTGTAGGCGGCGCCCAGACTGTTGTCATTGCCGGCACCTGCGTCAGTGAAGCTGTGTACCGCGCCGGGGTATTGAATCAGCTGGAAGTTGACCTTGTTGGTTTTCATTTCGGCTTCAAAAGCGGCCAGATCCCCGGCAGGGACGAACGGGTCATCGGCGCCGTGCAAGGCCAGCACTTGTCCCTTGATCTGTTGGCCATCGGCCGGAGCCGGGCTGTCGAGCCCGCCATGGAAGGAGACGACGGCCAAAACATCGGCGCCGCTGCGCGCCAGTTCAAGGGCGCCGGTGCCGCCAAAGCAATAGCCGACCACGGCAACCTTCTGCGTATTGATGCCGGGCTGTTTCAGCGCGGTGTCGAGCGCCAGATTCAGGCGTTGGCGAAACAATGCGCGGTCGCTCTTGTACAGCGTCGCCTGAGCGCCGGCCTGTTGGGCATCCTGCGGGCGAATGCCCTTGCCATAGATGTCGGCGGCGAACACCGCATAACCCAACTCGGCAAAGCGGCTGGCCTGCTTTTGTGTTTCCTCGCTTACGCCTTTCCAGTTGTGAATCAGCAGCACCAGAGGGCGCTCCGCCGCAGGGCCTTGCGGGGTGACCAGCAGGCCTTCATAGGCCTGCCCGTTGCTGCTGTATTCGACGACTGTGCTGGTAACGCCAGCCTGAGAGGTTCCAGCCATGGCAAACCCCGCGAGCAGAATCAGGCGGTTAAAGACGCAACGAAACATGATGATCACCCTTTAAGAACTGTGCTGACGAGACGCCAAGGATAGTCGTTCAATGCCGGCGCGCCTGCGTTATTGCTGCACCAGCATAAGTACCGTCAGTGCCGTCAGGGTCGCCATGATCCGGTTGAACCAGATCTGCCGGGCTGCGCTGGAGAGAAACTGCTGCAGCAGTGTGCCGAAGCCGGCCCAGACCGTCACCGACGGCAGATTGACCACGCTGAAGACCAGCACCAGGGCCAGTCCCGACAGCCAGTAGGCCTCTCCGCTCAGGGTGAAACTGCTGACAGCGGTGATGGCCATGATCCACGCCTTGGGGTTGACGAACTGGAACAGCACCGCCTGCCACCAGGCGAATGGCCGCCCGTTGGCATTCTCCGGCTGCAGGCTGCGTGGGGGGGTGCGCAGGATTTTCCAGCTCAGCCATAACAGGTAGCCGGCGCCGGCGATGCGCAACAGCAGCTGCAGCAGCGGGTAACGGCTGAACAGTTCACCCAGCCCGCCGAGGACGCAGGTCAGCAGCAAGGCCATGCCCAGCGAGATACCGACGATATGCGGCAGCGTGCGGCGAAAGCCGAAGTTGGCGCCCGAAGCCAGCAGCATCAGGTTGTTCGGCCCCGGCGTGACCGAGGTGACAAAAGCAAAGCTGGCCATGGCGATCAGGCTCAGCAGGCTCATGACGGCATCCTGCCGATAGCCGGTGGGCAGCTCGCGCGGGTCGCGGCGGCGGACTTTTCGGCAGGGCACAGCGGGTCGTCCCAGAACGGACGCTCGCTCTCGCGCAGGGCGTCTGCCCGGCTCAGGCCGAGGTCGTGCAGTGCATATTCGTCGAGCAGTGCCAGCCTGCGCCGTTGTTCGGCCAGCTCCCACCAGCGTTGCAGTTGTTGCCCGAGCTTGCGCAACCGACGGCTGACGGACAGCAGCAGTGCGGCGAATGAAATGCTCATGGGTTTGCCCTCCCTCGTGATCCTGTCAGCAGATTAAGGTCCGGGCGGGTAGCAATACAGATTTAGATAAACAATAATTGTGCGGTACAGTTTTGTTTTGGTTGTCAACTGTACTGATATTCATCCACCTAACTGTGATGCCCCTATGACGCTCTATCGTGACATTGCCTTGCGGATCAACACCCGTATCGAACAGGGTCTGTACCAGCCGGGCGATCGCCTGCCGGGCGTGAGACCGCTGAGCGAGCAGTTCGGGGTGAGCATTTCCACCGTGGTGCAAGCCCAGCGCCATCTGGAAAGCCTGGGTTCGATCGAAGCCCGCGCGCGCTCGGGGTATTACATTTGTCAGCGGCCCTGGTTGAAGCCGGACGTGCCCACCGCCTCGCGGCCGCCGCAGAAGCCGATGCCGGTGACCGGTCAGGAAATGGTTCTGCAGCTGGCGCGCGCCGCCAATCAGGCGGACTTCGTGCAACTGGGCGCCGCCGTGCCGCATGCGGATTTCCTGCCCTTGCGGGCCTTGCAGCGCAGCCTTGCGGTCGCCGCGCGCAGTTATCAGCAGTACGCCAATTACGCTTTTCCGCCGGGCCTTGAGCCGCTGCAAAAGCACATCGCACGGCGCATGCTGATGAACGGCGACCGGGTCAATGCCGATGACATCGTCATCACCGACGGCTGTCAGGAAGCGGTGGCGCTTTCGCTGCGGGCCGTCGCCAAACCCGGTGATGTGATTGCGATTGAATCCCCGACCTTTTATGGCCTGTTGCAGGTGATCGATTCGCTGGGCATGAAAGCACTGGAAATCCCTACCGATCCGCAGCACGGCATCAGCCTTGCGGCGTTGCAGATGGCGGTCGAGCAATGGCCGGTCAAGGCTTGCGTGACCATCCCCAACTTCAGCAATCCGCTGGGTAGCTGCCTGTCCGATGCCAACAAGCAGGCCTTGGTCCGACTGGCTCGCCAGCACCGTTTCGCCCTGATTGAAGATGATCTGTACGGTGACCTGAGTTTTGACGGCGATCGTCCACGCTCCCTGAAAAGCTTTGCCAGCGACCCGCAGGATCAGGTGTATTACTGCTCATCGTTTTCCAAGACCGTTTCACCGGGGCTGCGCTGCGGCTGGGTGCATGCGCCGCAATCCGCCACGGAACGCATCATGTACCTCAAGCATGTGAGCAATCTGGCCACCAACTCGGTCTCGCAGGTGGCGCTGGCGGATTATCTGGAGCAGGGCACTCACGAGCGCTATTTGCGTCAGGTGCAGGCGCAGTATCGCCAACAGGTGAGTCTGTTCAGTCAGGCCATCAGCAAGTATTTTCCGCCGGGTACGCGTATCACCCAGCCGGCTGGCGGCTTTGTGCTGTGGGTCGAGCTGGATCCGCTGATTGATACGCTGACGCTTACCCACCGCGCTATCGAGCACAAGATCAGCATTGCACCGGGGCAGATTTTTTCCGCCAGCCAGAAGTACCGTAACTGCATCCGCCTCAACTGTGCCCAGCCCTGGTCTCCGAGGGTGGAGCAGGCACTGATCGAGCTGGGTCGGCAGGTTCAGGCCATGCTGGCGCTCGGGTAAGCGCGCCCGGTATGGCCCAGCCTGTTTTGAATATGACTCAGTTGGGCTTCGCTGCGCTCAACCGCAACCTACGGGAGTTGCTGGGGGTGTCCGTAGGGTGGGTTAGCCGCTAGCGGCGTGGCGACGCCCGGCGTAGCCCACCACCGATGCCAAAGGCATCGCCCTTGCCAGCCTCGTGGCTGGTTGGTGGGTTACGGCCGTTGGCCTAACCCACCCTACGAAAATCAAGACATTGCCGAGCCGGATCAATAATCAGGTGGGACTTTGTCATGCGTCTGTATTCAATCCTTGCCGGGCCTTGCCGCCTATGCGGTCGACCCCAAGAGTGATGCGGGGGCGCTGTTCGGCGGTTGAACAGCGCCGGCAATCAGTTCAGCCAATGGTGATCGGTGGCAGTTCGGGCAGTTGCACTGTCTGTTTTTCGCGCGGGGCGAGCACTTCGGCTTCGCCATCGACGACTTGTTCGGCATGCTGGTTGAACACCCGGGTAGCGATGCGCACACGGCCCTTGGGCAGTTTTTCCAGCACTTCCAGTTCTACGGTGAGGGTGTCACCGAGTTTGACCGGGCGCGTGAAACGCATCTGCTGACCCAGATAGATGGTGCCGGGGCCGGGCATCTCGCAGGCAATCGCCGCGCTGATCAGGGCGCCGCTGAACATGCCGTGGGCGATCCGTTCCTTGAACATGGTCTTGGCGGCGAATTCGGCATCCAGATGCACCGGATTGTGGTCGCGGGAAACAGCAGCAAACAGCTGCACGTCGCGTTCTTCGACGCCGCTGCTGAATGAGGCTTTCTGGCCGACTTGCAGGTCGTCGTAGGGAATGTTGCTGACTTGGGTCATGGTTTTTCCTTGCACGCAGGTTGGAGCATGCGGCGGAAGGCGAGCGCCTTGTCCAGCCACGTAATCAGGTAAGCGGTCACCTCGGCGCGATTGCTCTCGTTGAGCAGTTCGTGACGGGCGTCGGGGTAGGTTTTAAGTTCGACATTTTTCAACCCGGCGACCTTCAGGGCGCCGGCCAGATCATTCAGGCGCTTGCCGGCACTGACCGGGTCGCAATCACCGCCGATCACCAGCAGGGGCAGGCCGGGATCGATCTGCGATAGCGCCTTGGTCGCACTGATAGTCGCCAGTCCGCCCAGCAAATCAATCCATAGCTGGGTGGTGGCAATAAAGCCGCAGAGCGGGTCATTGACGTAGCGATCGACTTCCTCAGGATCGCGGCTCAGCCAGTCGAAGTCGGTCTTGACTGGCTTGAATGCATTGTTGAAAGAGCCGAATGACAGGTAATTGAGCAACCGGCTGCGGCCATTGGGGCCAAGGCGCCAGCGTTCGAGGCGGGCGATCAGGCCGGCACTGCGGTACAGCGCAGCGCTCTGGAAATTCGAACCGCACAGAATGGCGCCCTGCAGGCTGCAACTGTGCTGCATCAGGTAGGCCTGGCCGATGTAGCTGCCCATGCTGTGACCCAGCAGATAAATCGGCAGAGCTGGGTGCAGGTGACGGATATGGTGGTTCAGGCTGGCCAGATCCCCAACCACTTTCTGCCAGCCGTCTTGCTCGGCGAACTGGCCGATAACGCCCTGTTGCGCTGTTTTGCCATGGCCGCGCTGGTCCAGGGCAAACAACGCAAAGCCATTGGCTGCCAATTCGGCACCCAGCCGTGCATAGCGGCCAGCGTGTTCGGCCAGACCGTGAGCCAGCATGATTGCAGCCTTCGGTGGCTGTTCACAGGCCCAGTGGTAGACATGTAGCTGGGTGTTGTCAGTGGCTTTTAGCCAGAAGCTTGCCTGATGCATGGCGGGTCCTTGTGCCCGAGATAAGCGCCCATTCTGCACGGCAAACGGTGACTGGCAAAGCGTCGGTCAGGGATTTGCGCTGGTTGACTGCAGGATTTTCAGGTATTCGCCATTGCTCATCAGTTCTTTCATGCCCAGAGCAAATAATGCGGGCCAGTCCGGTTTGCCCGGCGCGGGTTGTCTGAAGCCGATAAACAGTGGAACGCGGGCCAGTGTTTGTCCTTGCCAGGTAATTTTTTCCTGCAGCTCGGGATGCTGTCTGAGCAGATCAATACCCACCTGATGCTCCAGCAATACCAGATCGAAACGCTTGGCAGCCAGTTTGCGCAGGTTGGCCAGGTCGTCTACCGCTTCTTCGGGGACAATTCCGGCGTTCATGATGCTGTCCGGGTAGTCGTAACCACGCGCCACGCCGACCCGTTGACCCTTGAGTTGCTCCAGAGTGCTGAACGTCAGCGGCGACTCCTTGCGCACAAAGAAGCCCAGTTCGCTGTATGCCAATGGTCGGGAGGCCACCAGTCCGGCGGCGGTGACCTCTTCGGGCCAGAGCAGCAGGATTCCGTCATATTTGCCCTGGCGCATTTCCTGTTGCGCGCGCGCCCAGGGGCGAAAATCGATACGGGCGGTATGTCCGCTGACGGCAAAAGCGCGTTTGGTCAGCTCAATCATGCTGCCGCCATTGGCACGGCTTTGGGTGGTGTAGGGCGGGTACTCCAGTGTCACCAGCCGCACTTCATCCGCCAGCGCCTGGGCGCCCAAGGACAGCAGCAGTCCAACAAGCAGAAATTTCACCGGTGCATTCGTCCTGATTCACCTATTTCATCAGCCATTCTAGTGAGATTTGCCACTGATTGCTTAGCCGTTGTGATTCATTGCGCGAATAAGCCAGGCAGCGCTATTTGCGGTCACTCATCGAGCTGCTAAGTTCAGTCTTCACCGCGACTGCGGGGCAGCCTGTCAATGAGGATAATAATAAATGCAAGCTGATTTCTGGAATGACAAACGCCCGGCCGGCGTCGCCAACACCATTGACTTCACCACCTATAACTCGGTGATCGAGGTCTTCGAGCGTTCGTGCAAGAAATTTGCTGACCGGCCGGCGTTCAGCAATATGGGGGTGACGCTCAGTTACGGCGGATTGGATCGCTTGTCAGCGGCGTTCGCGGCGTGGCTGCAAACCAATACCGATCTCAAGCCTGGTGACCGTATTGCGGTGCAGATGCCCAACCTGCTGCAGTACCCGATTGCCGTGTTTGGTGCGTTGCGCGCCGGGCTGGTGGTGGTCAACACCAACCCGCTGTATACCGCCCGCGAAATGCGCCATCAGTTCAATGATTCGGGCGCGCGTGCGCTGGTGTACCTCAATCTGTTCGGACGCCTGGTGCAAGAGGTGCTGCCCGACACCGGTATCGAGTACCTGATCGAGGCGCGCATGGGCGATTTGCAGAGTTCGCCGCTCAAGGGCGCGCTGGTCAATGCTGCGGTCAAGTACGTGAAGAAGCTGGTGCCCAACTATCACTTGCCGCGCGCGGTGCCTTTTCGCGATGTGCTCAAACAGGGCCGTTCGCACTCGCTGAAGATGGTTCGCCAGACCCGTGACGATCTGGCCGTATTGCAGTACACCGGCGGCACCACCGGGGTGGCCAAGGGAGCCATGCTGACCCACGGCAATCTGGTCGCCAATATGCAACAGGTGCTGGCCTGCATGTCGCAGACCGGTGCCGATGGCGCGCCGCTGATCAAGGAAGGGCAGGAAATCATGATCGCGCCGCTGCCGCTGTATCACATCTATGCCTTCACGGCGAACTGCATGTGCATGATGGTCAGTGGTAACCACAACGTGCTGATCAGCAACCCGCGGGACATTCCCGGCTTCGTCAATGAGCTGAAAAAGTGGCGCTTCACCGGCTTGCTCGGGTTGAACACCCTGTTTGTCGCACTGATGGAACATCCAGAGTTCAAGAGTCTGGATTTCAGCGGCCTGAAGATCACCAACTCCGGGGGCACGGCGCTGGTCAAGGCGACTGCCGAGCGCTGGAAGCAGGTGACCGGTTGCGCCGTGGTTGAAGGCTTTGGCCTGACCGAAACCTCTCCGGTGGTCACCACCAACCCCTACGGCGCCGGTGCACGCTTGGGCACAGTCGGTATTCCGGTGCCGGGCACAGCGCTCAAAGTGATTGACGATAACGGCGTTGAGTTGCCGATCGGTGAGCGTGGCGAACTGTGTGTCCAGGGGCCGCAGGTGATGAAAGGCTATTGGCAGCGCGAAGCCGCTACCGCCGAGGTGCTGGACGCCGAAGGCTGGCTGAAGACTGGCGATGTGGCAATTGTCGAGGCGGATGGTTTTGTGCGCATCGTCGATCGCAAGAAGGATCTGATCATCGTCTCGGGCTTCAATGTCTACCCGAACGAGATCGAGGATGTACTGATGACACATCCAAAGATCGCCAGTTGCGCCGTGATTGGCGTGCCGGACGAGAAGTCCGGCGAAGCGGTCAAGTTGTTCGTGGTGCCGCGCGATCCGGAACTGACCATCGAGGAAATCAAGGCGTTTTGCCGCGAGCAGTTCACCGCCTATAAAGTGCCGCGCCATATCCTGCTGCGCGAGAGCTTGCCGATGTCACCCGTGGGCAAGATTCTGCGTCGCGAGCTGCGTGATATCAGCTGAATTTTAATGGGTTAAAATATTGAGCAAGATGCCGGTGGAAGCCGGCATTTTTGCAAT
>DATMWH010000369.1:0-8253 GCA_035562615.1 Pseudomonas sp.
AAATTAACCGCCGGCTGTTTGGAGACCCGCATCAAGGCCAGCGGAATGGCCATCAGCAAGCCGATAGCCAGCGAAATAGCCAGCAGTTTCAGGGTTTCCAGAGTGCCGGCGAAATACAGCGGCAAACTGTCCCAGACCACCGAATAATCGAAAATCATAGTTCCACCGCCTTGATGCCCGCCGAGTAACGCTGCTCCAGAAAGCGCAGCAACAGCAGCGAGACACTGGTGATCGCCAGATAAATGGCAGCGGCGGCGAGAATGTAGGTGAAGGGCTCGTGGGTTGAGTCACCGGCATTTTTCGCGCGGAACATCATGTCCTGCAGCCCCACCACCGAGATCAGCGCCGTGGCCTTGATCAGCACCAGCCAGTTGTTGGTGAAACCGGGAATCGCCAGACGGATCATCTGCGGGATGAGGATACGAAAGAACACCTGCAGCCCGTTCATGCCATAGACAAAGCCCGCCTCGGCCTGCCCTTTGGGAATGGCCATGAAGGCGCCGCGAAAGGTTTCCGACAGGTACGCACCGTAGATAAAACCCAGGGTACCCACACCGGCAATGAACGGATTGATGTCGATGTACTCGTCATGCCCGAGCAAGGGCGCCAGACGGTTCACCATGTCCTGACCGCCATAGAAAATCAGCAGGATCAGCACCAGATCGGGAATGCCGCGGATGACTGTTGCATAGGCATCGCCCAGCGCCGCCAGCCACTTCACTGGCGAAATGCGCAAGGCCGCACCGATCAGCCCCAGCGTGATGGCCACGGCCATCGAACTGAGCGCCAGTTGCAGGGTAAGCCAGGTGCCATCAAGGATGCTGGCGCCATAACCATTCAGCATGATGACAGCACCTCATGCAGGGCGCAGTGCGCGCCAGAAGGAGAAGCCGGACAGCACAGCTGCACTGCCAGGCTCATCGGAATCGGTGCTCTTCAGGCCAGAGCGCCGGTAACGCTTACTCGCCGTAAACGTTGAACGTGAAGTACTTGTCCTGCACAGCCTTGTACTTGCCGCTGGCACGAATGGCATCGATGGCGGCGTTGAATTTATCGGCAGTCGCCTTGTCACCCTTGCGCACGGCAATACCGGCACCGTCGCCGAAGTATTTGGTGTCGTTGTAATCCGGACCAACCAAGGCAAAGCCCTTGCCGGCATCGGTTTTCAGGAAGCCATCATCAATGTTGACGACGTCTGCCAGCGTGGCATCCACGCGCCCGGCGGCCAGATCAAGAAAGACTTCGTTCTGCGAGCCATAGCGCACCACTTCGATACCGGCCGGAGCAAACACTTCGGTGGCATAGCGGTCATAGATGGACGAGCGCTGCACACCAACCTTCTTGCCTTTGAGGTCCGTCAGCGGGTCATTGATCACCGTGCCGGCCTTCATCGCCAGTTTGGCGGGGGTGTGGTAGTACTTTTTGGTGAAATCGACTGACTTCAGGCGCTCCGGCGTGATCGACAACGAAGACAGCACCGCGTCGAACTTGCGCACTTTGAGGGCCGGAATCAGGCCGTCAAATTCCTGTTCGATCCATACGCACTTGACGTTCATCTCTTCGCAGAGCGCCATGCCGATGTCGTAGTCAAACCCGGTGATCTGGCCATCCGGGGTTTTCATGGCAAACGGAGGGTAAGCCGCTTCGATACCGATACGCATTTCCTCGGCAGCCTGAGCCAGCGAGGCCGTTGCAGACAGCAGCAGAGCGCCAAGAAGCATGATTTTTTTCATTGTGTAACTCCTTCGTATAGGCAGAAACAGACGGGGTGGCAGGCTGTTGAGCAGGCCCGGTTCAGCACCAGTGTAGTGAGTGATCGACGGCCCTGCGGGGCGAATGCCAGCAAGCGGGCGAATCGCATTCTAGCGAGAGGAGTAAGGTCAATAATTCTTCAATGCGACATGTACATACAAAATTCATGGAACTGTGTTGACAGGTGATCAAGATACTGACCAGCAGAAAATTAAATCGAACAGATCGCGTCTTTTTGATTCGGCCCATTAATGTCTTGATTTCCGTAGGGTGGGCTTCAGCCCACCGAGTACCGCCAACGGTGGGCTAAAGCCCACCCAACAGTTCAAACTTCAGCGGGCCGGCTCCTTCACAATAATTACCGACCGGATATTTAGCGCGGCCAACCTGGCTTTCCCAATGCCCAAAATGCACAAGGCCGGTAGCAACTTGTGGTCGCTACCGGCCTTGTTTTACAGAACTACCGGTCAGGCGGCCTGCATGCCCTTGTGGGTATTGATCAGGTGCTGCACCACGGCCGGATCGGCCAGGGTGGAGATGTCGCCGAGGCCTTCGTATTCACCGGCGGCAATCTTGCGCAGGATGCGGCGCATGATCTTGCCCGAACGGGTCTTGGGCAGGCCCGGTGCCCACTGGATCACATCCGGCGAGGCAATCGGTCCGATTTCCTTGCGCACCCAGTTGCGCAACTCCACCCGCAACGCCTCGGACTCACTCACACCATGATTGAGCGTGACGTAGACGTAGATGCCCTGCCCCTTGAGGTCATGGGGCACACCCACCACGGCCGCCTCGGCTACCTGCGGGTGGGCGACCATGGCGCTTTCGATTTCCGCGGTCCCCATGCGGTGGCCGGACACGTTGAGCACATCATCCACCCGGCCGGTGATCCAGTAGTAGCCATCCTCGTCGCGGCGGGCGCCATCACCGGTGAAGTACATGCCCTTGAAGGTATTGAAATAGGTGTCGACGAAGCGATCATGATCGCCGTAGAGGGTGCGGGCCTGTCCCGGCCAGGAGTCGATGATCACCAGATTGCCTTCGGTCGCGCCTTCGAGCAGGTTACCCAGGTTATCCACCAGCGCCGGCTGCACACCGAAGAACGGCTTGGCGGCCGAGCCGGGCTTCATCGCGTGGGCGCCGGGCAGCGGGGTCATCATGCAGGCACCGGTTTCGGTCTGCCACCAGGTATCCACGATCGGGCAACGCGAGCGCCCCACGGTTTCGTAATACCACTGCCAGGCTTCCGGGTTGATCGGCTCACCCACCGAACCAAGCAGGCGCAGACTGGAACCGTCGGCCCCTTCGATGGCGGCCTTGCCTTCGGCCATCATGGCGCGGATGGCAGTTGGCGCGGTATAGAGAATGTTGACCTTGTGCTTGTCGACGATCTTCGACACCCGGGTGATGTCCGGGTAATTGGGCACCCCTTCGAACATCAGCGTGGTGGCGCCATTGGCCAGCGGACCGTAGACGGTGTAACTGTGACCGGTGACCCAGCCGATGTCGGCGGTGCACCAGTAGACCTCACCGGGACGGTAATCGAAGACCCGCTCATGGGTCATCGAGGCGTAGACCAGGTAGCCACCGGTGGTGTGCAACACGCCTTTGGGTTTGCCGGTACTGCCGGAGGTGTAGAGGATAAACAGCGGTTCTTCGGCGCCCATTTCTTTCGGCGCGCAGGTCGAAGAGGCCACTTTCATCAGGTCTTCAAACCAGATATCGCGATGCGGGTGCCACTTGATCTGGCCACCGGTGCGCTTGACCACGATGATCTTCTGCACACTGGCGGTTTCCGGATTGCACAGGGCATCGTCGACGTTGGCCTTGAGCGGGGTTTTCTTGCCGGCACGCACGCCTTCATCGGCGGTGATCACGACTTTCGACTGGCAGTCGATGATCCGCCCGGCCAGCGCCTCGGGGGAGAAACCGCCAAAGACTACCGAGTGAATGGCCCCGATACGGGTACAGGCGAGCATGGCCACCACGGCTTCTGGAATCATCGGCATATAGATAGTGACCACGTCACCGCGGTGCACATCCTGACCACGCAGGGCATTGGCAAACTTGCAGACCTGCTCGTGCAGCTGGCGATAGGTGATTTCCTGATGTTCGGACGGATCATCGCCTTCCCAGATGATTGCCAGCTGATCGCCACGCTCGGCCAGGTGCCGGTCCAGGCAGTTGGCTGAAACATTCAGGGTGCCATCGGCAAACCATTTGATATCGACATGGTGGTCATCAAAAGTGGTCTGCTTGACCTTGGTGAACGGCTTGATCCAGTCCAGTCGCTTGGCCTGTTCACGCCAGAAGCCATCGGGATTGACGATGGACTGCTGGTACATGGCTTTGTAGGTTGCCTCGTCGGTCAGGGTGCGGGCAACCGACTCGGGCGTTACGGGATAAACAGAAGCAGCACACATGGCAGTGACCTCATAAGGGGAGGATTGGATGGCGTGGGTACTTTTTAGCCCTGTGCACCCCGACCAGCAATTCGACCATGGTCTTATCGAGAGGCCTTCCTTGAGGATTGATGCAGATCAGTCATGGCCGGCGACACAGCTCGCATACTCCAACGCAACCAAAACCTCTGCCCATCCCGCTCAAGAGGAAACCCGCCATGAACATGATCGCTCCCGCCGACCTGATGTTCCTGCTGCTGGAAAGCCACCACTCGCCGATGCATGTGGCAGGACTGAGCATCTACTCGCCACCGGCAGACGCCGGCCCGACCTTTGTCGCCGAGCTGGTCAGCGCCTGGAAGCGCTATCCGAAGCCGCTCCCGCCTTTCAACCAGCGGGCCGTGCAGCACATGGGCATCTGGTGCTGGGAGGAGGATCAGGACTTCGAACTCGATTGCCACATCCAGCATCTGGCGCTGCCTCACCCCGGACGCATGAGTGATCTGCTGGATCTGGTCGCGCACTTGCACAGCCAGTTGCTGGATCGGCAGCGTTCGCTGTGGCAGGCCTACATCATCGAAGGCCTGCCCGGCGGCCGCTTCGCCACCTACGTGAAAATCCACCATGCGCTGGTCGACGGGGTGACCGGCGCGAAAATGATGGAACAGAACCTGGCGCACAGCCCCGGCGAGCAGAAGGCGCCGCTCTGGGCCTATGCCTTCGAAAAACACCCGCGCCCACCTGCAGAGCAGCCAGCGGGCTTTGTCGCCGGGCTGATCCAGCAGGCCAGCAGCGCACTGCAAACCAGCCGGCAGGTGCTGCCCGGAATACTGGCCGGCTGGTGGGACATCCTGCGCCCGGCCCATCCGGAAACCGGCGAAGCGCTGCCGCTGCAGGCCCCGCCCAGCTCGCTGAACCAACCGATTTCCGGCGTGCGCAGTTTTGCCGCGCAAACCTATTCGCTGCAGCGCCTGCAAGCCATCGGACATGCCTGTGGCGGCACGGTGAATGACGTCGCCCTGGCCATGTGTGCCGGCGCCCTGCGCCAGTACCTGCTGAGCCAGCACCAGCTGCCACGCAAGTCGCTGATTGCCATGGTGCCGGTCTCGCTGCACGAGGCAGGCTCGGCCGATGGCAATCAGGTCAGCTTGCTGCTGGCCCGGCTGGCGACCACGGTGGCGGATCCGGGCCGGCGCCTGAAGGCCATCATTCAATCCACCCAAACAGCCAAGCAACGGCTGAGCCGCATGAGCCGGCTGGAAAAGTGGTCGTATATCGCGCCTATGGTCACGCTCATCGGGCCGCTGATGTTCAGCGGAGAGGCCCGTCAGCATCCGCTGTTCAACGTCATCGTCTCGAACGTACCTGGCCCACGGCAAACCCTGTACCTCAATGGCGCACGGCTGGAGGAGGTTTATCCGGTGTCGATTCCGACCCACTACCTGAACCTCAACATCACCCTGACCAGCTATGGCGACACACTGGGCTTCGGCTTTATCGCCTGTCGCCACGCCGTACCGGATGCCCATCGTCTGGCCGAGCTGACCACTCAGGCGCTGCTGGAGCTGGAGCAGTCTGTACTGGGAAAACCGGCCAGAAAGCCGCCAGTCAAGCGCAAGACCAATGCTGCCAGGCTCAAGTGATCGGCCAAAAAAAAGCGACCCAAAAGGGTCGCCAACAAAGGTTCACAACGCAGGTGAAAACACGGCGGCAAGACCGCCCGCATAAAACTGCAAGGATTAAACCCCGCGCGCTGCCGGCTGGCTATGCGACCTTGGTCGTATCAATCGCCGCTGCCCAGTCTCAACAGCACCTTGCCGGTTCGGCCGCTGGTGGTCGCGGCCGTCAGCGCCTCGGCAACCTGCTCCAGGTCAAATACCTGGGTGACTTCCGCTTCAAAAATTCCCGCGCAGGTCAGTTTCTTCACGGCACGCAAAACCCACAACAGCTTGAGCGGTGACTGCAAGGCCAGCCAATTGGACAGGAAGAAACCGGAAATCCGCGTCAGCGGCATCATCAGGTCACGACCGGGTACTTCAAGCGGCTTGCCGGACAGCGTGCCATACACCAGCAGCTGACCGCCCAGACCCAGACACTGCACCAGTTCGCCTGCCAGCACACCGCCGACACAGTCCAGCGCGTGCTGCACGCCCTTGCCGCCGGTGATGCGCCAGATTTCCGCAAGCAGGTCCTGATGATCGGTCTCGACCACCGCATCGGCGCCCAACGCCAGCAGTTCAGCGCTGTTGCTGGCCGAACGCACCACACACAGGGTCTTGAATCCATACAGCCGGGCCATGCGCACCACACTCTTGCCCAAGGCCGAGCCGGCGGCCGAAATCGCCAACCAGTCACCCGGCTGCACGCGCAGGACTTCACGCACCATCACATAGGCTGCCAGCGGGTTGACGAAGAACATGGCAGCCTGCTGGTCGGAAATCTGCGCCGGCAGTACCACTGATTTTTTCGCCTCGGCCAGGCTGTACTCCTGCCAGCAGCCAGCAGGCGGCGCACAGGCAATCGCCACGCGCTTGCCCAGCAAGCGTCTGGCCAGGAATCCTGAGCCACAAGCATCCACCATCCCCACCCCTTCACCGCCCAGCGTGTAGGGCGGCACCGGACAGACAACACGCCGCTGCGGGTCATAGCAGACGGTGGCCTGCCCCTTGTTCCAGATCATCCGTTGCAGCGCGCTGTGGTAGGTGCCGTGGACAAAGTTCAGATCCGACGGATTGACCGGACTGAACAGCATGCGCACACGAACCTGTCCCGGCCCGGGTTCGGGCAAGGGCACGTCTTCAACACAGACTGCTGCTGGGTCTTGGGTGAACTGGTGCAGACGAGCGGCCTTCATGTGTAACTCCTTTACCGAACTACCAAGCTCGACTATTGATTGGCTGGAACCAAATTATTCTGAGGTTTGAACTTCAGGCCGTTGTAGGGTGGGCTTCAGCCCAGCATTGGCAGGACACGGTGGGCTGAAGCCCACCCTACAAAAATCCAGGCATTAGCGCTTCGGAAGAGTAGCGGCCACGGCATTACGCGTGTGCGCACCAAAATGCGTGATCAACTCGACCAGCACCTTTTGCATCTGCGGATCGACCGAATCTGCAGCGACCAGCTTGTTACTTTCGCTGAAGCCCGCCGCGCCGGGATTACCGGCCATCCAGACACCGATCTGCTGATCCAGAGCATCCGCATTGGCATAGGCTTCTGCCGACACGGTATCGCGCAGATAGTTTGCCGCAAAGGCCGGATAACGCTGATCGGTTGACTGGTCGGAATAGGCCTCGAACATCGGATTGTCGGTTTTGCCTTCGGCCAGCAGACTGCTCAGCCAGGCCAGCTGGAAACTCTCGATCGCCGTGTGGCGGTCGGCCACACGCTTGACCACGGCTTCCTTGCCTTCCGGGTAGCCCAACTGGTCCTTGGCCGAGACCCACAACAGGCCCGGGGTGGTACTGCCCGGCATCACCTTGGCGTGATAGGGCTGGGTGAGATCCTGCACATAATGCAAGCCCCAGCCAAGAAAGCGGTAACCCCAGTAAGGGTGACCGGTTTCAAAGGCAAAACGCGCCAGACCGAAGTACTGGTAGGCACGCTGCTCCGGATAGGTCTGCTTGAGGTACGGGGCTGCTGCGGTGATGATCGGCGACTCGTGATAAAAGCCCATGTGAAACGGTGCCTGCGAGGAATACTCGAAGCGCGAATCGCCAAAGGGTTGCGTGCCAAAGTTGTAGCGCGCACCGGCGCTGCCCGGATTGTCGCTGAACAGATTGATGTCATGCCCGTAGTCGGGCTCATCGGCTGCCGTGGCCACCACACTCAGCGGACTGACCAGAGTTCCGGGCTCAAGTGCATAAAAGCGGTAGCGGTTCCCCCACTGGCTCAGATCGCGATAGACCATCACCTCGCTCATTGGCAGCGGTTCAAGAGTTTTCCAGTCACTGGTGCCAGGAACTGGTTGAACAACACTGGCCAGCTTGGTTTGCGGATTAATCCTTAACGCCTGCAGGAAATCCGCCCGGCGATCGCCCGCGCCCTCAGCCACCCAGCGCAACTCATCCGGGCGTGCCGGATAACCGGCAAAATGGGCCCG
>DATMWH010000370.1:0-10887 GCA_035562615.1 Pseudomonas sp.
TCGCTGGTTGATCTACAGCGTCGCTCCACTGCGTGCCGCAGCCAACCAACCGACCCGGGGCACCCTGTTACTGGCAGTGGACTTGCAGCGCTTGCTGCAGATGTTGCCTGCCATGCCCGCCGGCATCGGCCAACTGCAAGCTACCCAGCAATTTGGCAACGCTCCGGCACAAGTCCTGCTCAGCGCCGGCCAGGCTGCAGACGGCCCGGTAACGCAATTACCCAGCAACAACCCGAACTGGAAGTTCAGCTTCACCCCGGGGCCGCAGCTCACAGACTCCGTGGCTTCGCCGCTGATCCTGATTCTGGCCGCATTGCTCGCCCTTGGCGGCGCCCTGCTTGGCCTGCGACTGGTATTGCGCAAAGCAAGGCAAACCCTTGACGAGGACGCGGACAAACTGCAGCAGATGCTACGCGAGCTGGCCTCCGGCAAGCAGGTAAAGCCTTTCAGCCTGTCTCTGCCGGCGCTCGACGAGCTGGCCAAAGGACTGGCGCGCCTGCCGCAGCGGCGCAACGACCCCGGAGCACAGCCCGCACTGTCCCGCGAGGCACTACTCAGTCGCACGGCAGCCCTCGATGACGCAGCGTTGCCTGACACCGACATTCTCGATATCGACATTCTCGATGACGATGCGGACATGCTCGGTCTTGATGAGCCAGCGCCGGCAGCACAATCTGCAGCGCCCATTCAGACCCCGGATCTGCCGGCCAGCATTTTCCGCGCGTACGACATTCGCGGCGTGATCGGCACCACCCTGACCGCTACTAGCGCCTATTGGATAGGCCGGGCCATTGGCTCGCAAAGCCTTGCCCAGGGCGAACCCTCGGTAGTGGTTGGGCGCGACGGTCGCCTCTCAGGCCCGCAACTGATGCAATCACTGGTGCAGGGACTGGTTGATTGCGGCTGCCGGGTGATTGATGTCGGCATGGTGCCGACGCCCGTACTGTACTTCGCCACCCACGTGCTGGAAGCGCGCTCGGGGGTGATGGTCACCGGCAGCCACAATCCACCGGATTACAACGGCTTTAAAATTGTGATTGCCGGCGACACGCTGGCCAATGAAAGCATTACTGCGTTGCACACGCGCATCCGCCAGGGCGATCTGGCCAGCGGGGTGGGCAGCCATGAACAGCAGGACATTCTCGAACGCTACTTCCGGCAGATCCGCGACGACATCGCCATCGCCAAGGACATGAAAGTCGTGGTCGACTGTGGCAACGGCGTAGCCGGCGTGATTGCGCCACGCCTGATCGAAGCGCTGGGGTGCACCGTCATTCCGCTGTACTGCGAGGTGGACGGCAACTTCCCCAATCACCACCCGGACCCTGGCAAGCTGGAAAACCTGCAGGACCTGATCGCCAAGGTCAAACAGGAAGGCGCCGACCTCGGCATAGCCTTCGATGGCGATGGCGACCGCCTGGGCGTGGTAACCAATCAGGGCAACATGATCTATTCCGACCGCCTGATGATGGTGTTTGCCAAAGATGTGGTATCACGCAATCCGGGCGCCGACGTGATTTACGACGTCAAATGCACCCGCCGTCTGGGTGCGCTGATCAGCAGTTACGGTGGCCGCCCGGTGATGTGGAAAACCGGCCATTCGCTGATCAAGAAGAAAATGAAAGAGACCGGCGCTCTGCTGGCCGGCGAAATGAGCGGGCATATTTTCTTCAAGGAACGCTGGTTCGGTTTTGATGACGGCATTTACAGCGCCGCCAGACTGCTGGAAATACTCAGTCTGGAAAGCCGCGACGCCGATCAGATCTTCAGCGCCTTCCCTAGCGGCCTGTCGACGCCCGAAATCAATATCACGGTAACCGATGAGAACAAGTTCGGTCTCATCGAGCGCCTGCAAAACGAAGGACAGTGGGGCGAGGCAAACCTGACCTTGCTCGACGGTGTCCGCGTTGACTATGCAAAAGGCTGGGGCCTGATCCGGGCCTCCAACACCACGCCGGTGCTGGTCCTACGCTTTGAAGCCGATACCAAAGATGAACTGGAACGCATCCAGAACGTGTTCCGCAGCCAATTGCAGCGCGTCGCCCCCGACCTGAATCTGCACTTCTGACCCACGAAATTTACCGGAGACCATGCATGCTTAGCCGTGACGCCGCCACTCAAGTAGCCCAGGTTCTGTCTGAGGCACTGCCCTATATCCGCCGCTTTGTGGGCAAGACACTGGTCATCAAATACGGCGGCAATGCCATGGAAAGCGAGGAGCTCAAAGAGGGCTTCGCCCGCGACATCGTGCTGATGAAAGCCGTCGGTATCAATCCGGTGGTGGTGCATGGCGGCGGTCCGCAAATCGGTGACCTGCTCAAGCGACTGTCGATTGAAAGCCACTTCATCGACGGTATGCGTGTCACCGATGCCCAGACCATGGACGTGGTGGAAATGGTCCTGGGCGGCCAGGTCAACAAGGACATCGTCAACCTGATCAATCGCCATGGCGGCAGTGCCATCGGCCTGACCGGCAAGGATGCACAACTGATCCGGGCGAAAAAACTCTCGGTCACCCGTCAGACTCCGGAGATGACCAAGCCGGAAATCATCGACATCGGGCATGTCGGCGAAGTGACCGCCGTCAACATCGACCTGATCAACATGCTGGTCAAGGGCGACTTCATTCCGGTAATCGCGCCGATTGGAGTGGGCGCGGACGGCGAGTCCTACAACATCAACGCCGACCTGGTCGCTGGCAAGGTGGCTGAAGCCCTCAAGGCGGAAAAGCTGATGCTGCTGACCAACATCGCCGGCCTGATGGACAAGCAAGGACAGGTACTCACCGGTCTGACTACCGGTCAGGTGGATGACCTGATTGCCGACGGCACGATTTACGGTGGCATGCTGCCGAAAATTCGTTGCGCTCTGGAAGCGGTGCAGGGCGGCGTCACCAGTGCACATATCATTGATGGACGGGTACCCAATGCCGTGCTGCTGGAAATCTTCACCGACAGCGGCGTGGGCACCCTGATCAGCAACTGCAAGCCGGCATGAAGCCCGACCTGCAGCGCAGCGACTTCCGCCATCTGCACACATTGCGCGTGCGCTGGGCGGAAGTGGATCCGCAGGGCATCGTGTTCAATGGCAACTACCTGACCTATGCCGATGTCGCGATCACGGAGTACTTCCGCGCACTGGGCATGACTTTTCCGCTGGAAATGGCCGAGGAGGGCGCTGAACTCTTTGCTGTCAGAACCCTGCTCGATTACCTGGCACCGGCGCGCTTTGACGAGGAAATCCAGGTAGGCATCCGCGTCAGCCGGATGGGACGCTCAAGCTTGACCTTCAGCATGGGTATATGGCGCGCAGACACTGCGCTGACAGCCGGCGAGATTGTCTATGTGCTGGCCGACACACGCAGCCGCAGCAGCCGGCCGCTTCCTGACTGGCTGCGGGAAAAGATTGGGCAGTACGAGGTAGGCTACATCGCCGGGTAAGGCGCTTACTGGCGACGATCGATCAGCTCACCCAAACGCACACGGTCGGCGGCAAAACTGGCTTGCGCTTCAGCCCGCACACCCTTGTAGCGCTGGATATCCTTGTCCAGCTGAACCTGCTCAAGCTTCAGGTTCTCGATCTGCGCGACCAGATGCTCAGGAACTGGCCGACCGGAACGCTCCAGTTCGGCGGCCTGGCTCTGCAAGTTGACCTGCTGGGTGCGCAGCGATTGCTTGTTACCCGCTGCCACGTCAATCAGCCCATCCACCTCTGCCAGCTTGCGCTCCAGCGCCCGGTCAATATCCTCCTGCGTGGAGTAGAGGCGCATCAACTGCGCATCCGAACTGGCACGCGCCTTGTCCTCAGCCATACGCTGACGCTCGGCCTCGCTGGGGGCTGGCGGCACAACCCTGATCACCCGCCCCTGCTCGTTGAGCACCTCATAGCCTTTGCCGATGTACTGAGGCGGTACGCCCTGACGGTCCAGCACCGGCAGATTCTTGTCATTCAGATAGCGATAAACCTCCGCCGCATTACCCAGCAGCGGCAGCAGCAAACCGCTCAGCAACGTGATCCGGACAAGCGCACCAGCCATACAGCCCTCCCTGATTAATCAAACACCGTATTGCGCACGGTAGGCTTCAACCGCCGGCAGATAATGCTTTAGTGAAGCATCCTCCGCCAGATAAACAATAAGCTGGTCAAGATTGACGATGCTCACCACCGGCATACCGAAGTCGCGCTCGACTTCCTGAATGGCGGACAACTCGCCCTTGCCGCGCTCCTGGCGGTTCAGCGCAATCAGCACGCCAGCGGCTGAGGCACCCTGGGCCTGAATGATCTGCATCACTTCACGAATCGCCGTTCCGGCAGTAATCACGTCATCGACGATCAACACCCGGCCCTGCAACGGTGCGCCCACCAGGGTTCCACCCTCACCATGATCCTTGGCCTCCTTGCGATTGAAACACCAGGGCATATCGCGGCCGTGCTGTTCGGCCAGCGCCACCGCCGTGGTGGCGGCCAGAGGAATGCCTTTGTAGGCCGGGCCGAACAGCACATCAAAGGCAATACCGCTGGCGACCACCGCCTGGGCATAAAATCGTCCGAGTTGAGCCAGCGCCAGACCGCTGTCAAAAAGCCCTGCATTGAAGAAATAAGGACTCACCCGCCCAGACTTGAGGGTGAACTGGCCAAAGCGCAAAACCCCGCGCTCGATGGCAAAACGGATGAATTCGCGCTGGTATGACTGCATGCAAAGCCCCGAACAACATGGTCTGACCATGTATTTAGCTAAATGGAAGAGAGCTCGGCTATCATACACACACGCCTTTGGGGGGGCCATTTATGCGGATCATTAGCCTTAACGTGAACGGGATTCTCGCCGCGGTCGAGCAAGGGCTGTTCAGCTGGCTGCAGGCACAGAATGCCGACGTGATCTGCTTGCAGGATACGCGGGCCACGCTGTCAGACTTTGACGAGCCCTCCCTGCAGATGGACGGCTACTTTGTCTACGCCTGTGACGCCGAGGTGCCCAACCAGGGCGGTGTAGCGATTTATTCACGCCTGCAACCCAAAGCGGTTATCAGCGGGCTTGGCTTTGAGTCGGCTGATCGCTACGGCCGTTACCTGCAGGCCGACTTCGACAAGCTCAGCATCGCCTGCCTGCTGATGCCCTCCGGGCAGAACGGCGATACCAGCCTGAACCAGAAATTCAAGTTCATGGACGAGCTCGCGCAATATTTCAGCAAGCAGCGCCGCAAGCGCCGCGAATACATCTACTGTGCTTCGCTGTTTGTTGCGCACCAGAAAATTGACACCAAAAACTGGCGCGACTGCCAGCAGCAGCCGGGTTTCCTGACCCCCGAACGGGCCTGGATGGACGAGGTACTGGGCAATCTGGAATACGTGGATGCGCTGCGCGAAGTCAGCCGCGAAGGCGACCAGTTCAGTTGGTGGCCGGATACCGAACAAGCCGAATTGCTCAACCTGGGCTTTCGCTTTGACTACCAGCTGCTCACCCCTGGACTGCGTCGTTTCGTGCGCAACGCCCGCATGCCTCGTCAGTCGAAATTTTCCCAGCACGCTCCGCTGATAGTCGACTATGACTGGACACTGAGCATCTAGCCGGCCCATGTCAAAAAAGCCGCAACGCAAGCAGGCTTGGCGCATACAGGGGCGAGTGACCCAGTTGCCGCGTATTCGCAAACGAATTTTTGCGGCGATCCTGCTACTGCTGTTAATGCATGTGATAGGCACTTTCGGCTTCTACACGCTGTCAGATCGCACGGTCAGCCTTTCAGATGCCCTGCACATGACGATGATTACCATCACTACCGTAGGTTATGGCGAAGTCATTCCGCTCAACACCATCGGCGAGCGCTTGTTTGCCGGCATCTTCGCTATTGGCGGCTTTGGCACCATCACCTTTCTCTTCACCAGTCTGGCGACCTTCTTTCTGGAAAGCGATCTGGACTACAGCCTGCGCAGGAGCCGTATGGAAAAAGCCATCAAGAAACTCAGTGGCCACTACATCGTTTGCGGCTTTGGCCGCGTCGGCTGCAATGTGGCTCACGAACTGGTGCACACCCGCCGCGAATTTGTCGCGATTGATCTGGACGAGCCAGGTTTGCTGGCTCAGCTTGAGCACTTCCCGGAACTGCTCTACCTGCATGGCGATGCCAGCGATGACGAGTTGCTGCTGGCCGCAGACATCACCGATGCCACCGGTGTGTTTGCCGTCACCGGCGATGACAGCCTCAACCTGATGATCGTCATTACCGCCCGCCAGTTGAGCCCGGCCATTCGCATCGTGGCACGCTGCCATGAAATCAGAAACGTACAGAAGATGAAGAAAGCCGGTGCTGACGTGGTGATTTCGCCAGACTTCAGCGGCGGCATGCGCATCGCTTCCTCAATGATTCGCCCGCATGTGGTGACCTTTCTTGACGAGATGCTGCGTTCGGAGCAGAAAATCCGTCTGGAAGAAGTGCCCCTGCATAAACATCATCGTCTATGCAGCATTGGCGAATTGCGCGAACGCTGCCCGACCTGCGTGATGGTGGCGGTCAAGCAGGGAGAAGAGTTTTTCTTCAATCCGGCAGCCGAGATACTGCTGGAGGCAGGACAAATACTGATTGTCATGTTGCCGCCCCACGGCCGCGAAGAGCTTCTGGCTGCGCTCGGCTAGATTTCAGCGCAGCAGACGCCAACTGAACGGGTAGCGATAGGCTTGTCCCTCATTGGCCTTGATACCGGCGATCACCGTCAACACGATGGCCACCACCGAGACCAGCGCCAGCAGCGCAAAGCCGATCACCACCACCATCAGCAGGAAACACAGCACGCTGGCCAATGCCACACTGACCTGAAAATTCAGCGCTTCCTTACCCTGATCATCCACAAAAGGATGCAAGTCCTTTTTCAGCTGCCAGACGATCAGTGGGCCAATCAGATTACCAAAGGGAAAAATCAGCCCGAAGAAGGCTGCAAAATGGCAGAACATCGCCCATTGACGCACGTCCTGGCTCAATTCCGGCTGCTCGTTTTGCTCACTCATACAGACCTCCTCAAGGCTCTGGTTCTGGTCGCCGGTTACTCGGCGTCCTGCAACGCACTTTGCTGCAAGGCAAACAGCTGCTGCAGCCCCTGACGGGCCAGTTCCAGCATAGCCGTCAACTCTTCCGGCTGGAACGGAGCGCCTTCGGCGGTGCCCTGTACCTCGATAAACCCGCCGGCGCTGGTCATCACCACATTCAGATCGGTCTCGGCGGCGGAGTCTTCCGGATAATCCAGATCAAGCACCGGAATACCCTGATAAATACCCACCGACACCGCTGCAACCATCTGTTTGAGCGGATCACCCTTGATCGCGCCACGCGTCTTGAGCATCTTCAACGCATCCAGCAAGGCAACCATGGCACCGGTAATCGACGCCGTGCGTGTACCACCGTCGGCCTGAATCACATCGCAATCGATGTAAATCGTGTTCTCGCCCAGCTTGCTCATGTCCAGCGCCGCGCGCAACGAGCGACCGATCAGCCGCTGTATCTCCAGCGTACGACCACCCTGCTTGCCGCGACTGGCTTCGCGCTGATTACGTGTGCCGGTAGCCCTGGGCAACATGCCGTACTCGGCCGTCAGCCAGCCTTGACCCTGGCCTTTGAGAAAGCGCGGTACTCCAGATTCCACACTGGCCGTGCAGATCACCTTGGTTTCGCCGAACTCGACCAGGACCGAGCCTTCGGCATGCTTGGTGTAGTGACGGGTAATACGTATCTGGCGCAGCTCATCAGCCGCGCGGCCACTGGGACGAATCATTGAAAATACCTGCAGGGAAGGAAAATCTGCCGGCATTATAGGGCCAAGGCTGCGCGAGCGCAGTGCTGATTGGGTATGGCCTGCCGGGTGCGTTACAATCGCCGCCTTTCAAGCCCGCCGCCAACGCATGAGGAAACACCATGGTGCATAGCATGACCGCCTTTGCCCGCGTCGAGCACAGCAGCAACCAGGGCACGCTGAGCTGGGAGATCCGCTCGGTCAATCACCGCTATCTGGAACCGCACCTGCGACTGCCGGAAGCCTTCCGCGATCTTGAAGGCGCGGTCCGCGAAGCCCTGCGCCAGGGGCTTTCGCGCGGCAAGGTCGAGTGCACCCTGCGCCTCACAGAAGAGGTCACCGGCAAACCCCTGCAAATCGATCGTGAACGCGCTGCCCAGCTGGTCGACGCCGCGCAAAGCATTGCCAGCCTGATCAGCCAGCCGGCGCCGCTCAATCCGCTGGAAGTGCTGGCATGGCCCGGCGTGCTGGTGGCCGATGCGGCCGACCCGCAGGCGCAGAATGCGGCGGCACTGAAACTGTTCGCCCAGGCACTGGAAGAACTGTGCAATGGCCGGGCGCGCGAAGGCGCCGAACTGGCCCGCCTGCTCAATGAGCGACTGGACCAGATGCTGCTGGAGATTGCTGCGCTGCGTGAACTGGTGCCGCAGATGCTGGCCACGCAACGCCAGAAGATTCTCGATCGCTTCAGGGAAATGCTGGCCGAACTCGATCCGCAGCGCCTTGAACAGGAAATGGTCCTGCTTGCCCAGAAGAGCGATGTCGCCGAAGAACTCGACCGCCTGAACACGCATGTCAGCGAAGTGCGTCGGGTGCTGAAAGCGGGTGGCGCAGCCGGGCGACGCCTGGATTTCCTGATGCAGGAACTCAACCGCGAAGCCAATACTCTTGGCTCCAAAGCATTTGACCCGCGCTCCACGCAAGCAGCAGTCACGCTCAAAGTGCTGATCGAGCAGATGCGCGAACAAGTCCAGAACATTGAGTGAGGCTCAGACTCGCATGACCATTCCCGGCACCCTGTACATCGTTTCCGCGCCATCCGGCGCTGGCAAGACCAGCCTGGTCAAGGCATTGATAGACAGCGCGCCACTGGTGCGCGTCTCCGTCTCGCACACCACCCGCGCCATGCGCCCTGGCGAAGTTGACGGCGTCAACTATCACTTCGTCTCCCGCGAGCAGTTCAATGACATGCTGCAGCGCAACGAATTTCTGGAGCATGCGGAAGTCTTCGGCAATCTTTATGGCACCTCGCAAAGCTGGATCGAGAAAACCCTGGCTGAAGGTTTCGACCTGATTCTGGAAATCGACTGGCAGGGCGCACAGCAAGTCCGTCACCTGCTGCCGCAGTCACGCTCGATCTTCATCCTGCCACCGACCCAGGAAGCCCTGCGCCACCGCCTGACCAATCGCGGTCAGGACAGCGGCGAAATCATCGAGCGCCGCATGCGCGAGGCGGTCAGCGAGATGAGTCACTACATCGAGTATGACTACCTGCTGATCAATGACGATTTTGCCCACGCACTGGATGATTTGCGCTCGATCTTCCGGGCAAACCAGCTGAACCAGGCACGTCAGCAGCAACTTCACCGCGGCCTGCTGAGTGAACTGCTGGCCTGAAACCCCGATCTAGAGGCCTGCGGGCTCAGTCGGCAAAATCAGCACTTCCCTTAATGCCGGTGTTTTTTTAGACTACCCAGTCCGTTTGCCCGTTTGGGCGCCTAGATACGAGTTAGAGGATCACCATGGCCCGCGTCACAGTTGAAGATTGCCTGGATAACGTCGATAACCGCTTTGAACTGGTCATGCTGGCCACCAAGCGCGCTCGCCAACTGGCCACTGGTGGCAAAGAGCCCAAAGTTGCCGCCGAAAATGACAAGCCTACCGTGATCGCACTGCGCGAAATCGCCAGCGGCCTGGTTGACTACGCGGTCATTGCCGAAGAAGAACTGATCGAAGAAGAGCCGCTGTTCGCCAACTACGAGGACGAGGCCAACGAGCCTCTGTAACTGCATGCCCTCTGGTAGCGCGCGCAAGGCCATCAACGCCTGGCAGGAGTAAGCAGCTTGCCCAGCATAGATAACCTCGCCGAGCGACTCTCTACCTACCTGAGCAAGGACCAGGTCAATCTGGTCCGGCGTGCCTACTACTACGCCGAGCAGGCACATGACGGTCAGCAACGCCGCAGCGGCGAAGCGTACGTCACTCACCCACTGGCGGTAGCCAGCATCCTCGCCGACATGCACATGGACCATCAAAGCCTGATGGCTGCGATGCTGCATGACGTCATCGAAGACACCGGTATTGCCAAAGAAGCGCTGGCCACCCAGTTTGGCAACACCATTGCCGAACTGGTCGACGGGGTCAGCAAGCTCAACCAGATGGATTTCGAAACCAAGGCTGAAGCCCAGGCGGAGAACTTCCAGAAAATGGCCATGGCCATGGCCCGCGACATCCGGGTGATTCTGGTCAAGCTGAGTGACCGGCTGCACAACATGCGCACCCTTGAAGTGCTGTCCGGTGAGAAACGCCGGCGCATCGCCAAGGAAACCCTGGAAATCTATGCCCCCATCGCCAATCGGCTGGGCATGCACAGCATGTACGTGGAATTCGAGGATCTGGGCTTCAAGGCCATGTATCCGATGCGCTCGGAGCGCATTCGCGGCGCGGTCAAACGCGTGCGCGGCAACCGACGTGAACTGGTCAACAAGATCGAAGAGTCGCTGACCCACTGCCTGGCGCGCGAAGGCATGGAAGGGCAAGTGGCCGGACGTGAAAAGCACCTGTACAGCATCTATCAGAAGATGCGCGGCAAGCGCAGGGCGTTCAATGAAATCATGGACGTCTACGCCTTCCGCATCATCGTCGACAAGGTCGACACCTGCTACCGCGTGCTCGGCGCCGTGCACAATCTGTACAAACCCTTTCCCGGGCGCTTCAAGGACTACATCGCGATCCCCAAGGCCAACGGCTACCAGTCCCTGCACACCACCCTGTTCGGCGCCCATGGCGTGCCGATTGAAATTCAGATTCGCACGCGCGAGATGGAAGAAATGGCCAAGCACGGGATTGCCGCGCACTGGCTGTACAAGTCCGGCGAAGAAGAGCAGC
>DATMWH010000371.1:0-2420 GCA_035562615.1 Pseudomonas sp.
TCTTCATAGGCCGCAATCGGGCTGCTGGCCGGCAGGCCGAGCATGCTCACCAGCTCGTCGATAAAGCGTTTGCTGTGCTCGACGGCATAACCGTCCTGATCATCGTCCGCGGAAAACAACGTGGCATCCAGCCACATCGGCTGACCATCCACGCGCCAGAACATGTTCAGCGCCCAGCGTGGCAGCGGCTCACCCGGATACCATTTGCCCTGCCCGTAATGCAGCATGCCGCCGACCGCAAAGTGATTCTTCAGGCGCTGCAGCAACTCGCCGGCCAGCTCACGCTTTTTCTCGCCGTGGGCTTCGGTGTTCCACTGCGCGCCGTCCATGTCATCAATCGAGACAAAGGTTGGCTCGCCGCCCTGGGTCAGGCGCACGTCCTGGCTCTTCAGATCAGCATCCACCTGTTGACCGAGCAGGTCGATCTTCTGCCAGTCGGCTTCGCTGTAAGGCTTGGTGACGCGCGGGTCTTCATGGATGCGGGTGATGCGCATCTCATGCTCGAACCTGACCTCGGCCTTGTCGGTAAAGCCGCTGACCGGCGCCGCCGACGACGGCAACGCGGTGCAGGCCAGCGGTATATGCCCTTCACTGGCGAGCATGCCCGAGGTCGGATCAAGACCGATCCAGCCGGCACCGGGGATATACACCTCGGTCCAGGCGTGCAGGTCGGTAAAGTCCACCGGCGTGCCGCTGGGACCATCCAGTGCCGGCTGGTCGGCCGTCAGCTGGATCAGGTAACCGGAGACAAAACGCGCCGCCAAACCGAACTCGCGCAAAATCTGCACCAGCAACCAGGCGCTGTCGCGGCAGGAGCCGGAGCCCTTCTTCAGGGTTTCCTCCGGGGTCTGCACGCCCGGCTCCATGCGCAGCAGATAGGCAATCTCGGACTGCAACAACTGGTTCAATGCCACCAGAAAGTTATTCACCGGCTGCGGGCTGGCGAGGATCACCGCGCGGGCATTCTTCACCCACTGATTCAGCAGCGGGCCGGGTTCCTCGGTTTTCAGGTAGGCACTCAGTTCGGCCCGCAGCTGGGCCGGGTAACTGAAGGGAAAGACTTCAGCGTATTTCTCGACGAAGAAGTCGAAGGGATTGATGACGGTCATGTCCGCCACCAGGTCCACGGTGAACTCCAGGGTGCCGGATTTTTCCGGGAACACGAAGCGGCCGATGTAGTTGCCGTAAGGGTCCTGCTGCCAGTTGATGAAGTGCTCATTGGGCGTGACGCTCAACGAGTAGGACAGGATCGGCGTGCGCGCATGGGGCGCCGGACGCAAGCGCACCTCATGGGGCGACAGACTCACCAGACGGTCATAGTGGTAACTGGTTTTATGATGCAGCGCGACACGGGTAGCCATTGACGTATGCCCTGTTGGAAGAGTGGATCGCAACGCTGAAACCGGCGGAGGGGATTGCTGCACAGGGCGTTGCAGAAATCATGCCGCTGCTGCAGGCCGCCCGGCCTCCAGTGAGCCACGCCAAAGGCCCATGGAGCAACCGTTGCGCGGCCGGCGCATGACACTCACAAGGTACCCGCCCTGAATTGGGCCATGCCATGCCCTGCACAGCAAACGTGCACGGGACTGATCGCCGCACCCTGAGGGTGCCGACGCCATCGGTAGTCGCGGCCCGCCTGATTCACCTCAGGCCGGCTTGTCCTTGTCCGGATCGTGCAAGACATCTTCCAGCTTGAGCCCGGTGAGACTGCTGATGTTGCGCCACAGGTAGTAGAAAATGGCCATCAGCATGATCATCGAAGGAATGGCGATCATCGGATAGCTGAGCAGGTTCATCCGCCCCAGCTCCGCATTGAAGGCTTCGCTGCCGGCCGGACTGACCACAATCCACTTGGCCAACACATAGTTCATCGCCGAGGAAAAGAAGAAGGTGCTGCTCAACCAGTAGGTGGCGCGCAGCAGGCGCTCTTCAAACAGCCGGGTATTTCCGCTTTCCTCGAGCCGGGTGTTGATCAAGTCGGCATTGAGTACCGCGTTGTTCAGCAGCAGGGTACGGATCAGCGGATAGCGCGTCTGCGTCGAGCCGAGCACTACCAGACCGATCAGGCCCGGAATCGCCGCTTCCTTGACCGCCAGCCAGCCGGAATCCAGCTGCAACAGGCCGATACCGCCGGTGAGCAGAATGCTGATCAGACCGAGCAAGGCGATGAAGTTGAATTTGCGGTACTTGATCAGCTCGAACGCGCCCCAGCAGAAAGGGAAAGCCAACGCCAGAATCAGGGCACGGTCAGCGCCCAGATCGGCTTCACCGCTGAACTTCATCAGGATCACCGAAGGCAGGATCAGACTGACCAGCAGGTCAATCATCGGCCGGGGTTTGTGCACGGGAGTCGTTGGCTGGGTCATGGCACTCACAAGGCAAACACACCGATCGCCATGGCTGGCGTTTGGGGCTGCAGG
>DATMWH010000372.1:0-6162 GCA_035562615.1 Pseudomonas sp.
CGCGCAGGCGGCGCCGGCATTCCGGCCTTCTTCACCAAGACCGGTTACGGCACCCTGGTCGCCGAAGGCAAGGAAACCCGCCAGTTCAACGGTGAGTGGTATGTCATGGAGCTGTCGCTGACCGCCGACGTGTCGCTGGTCAAAGCGTGGAAAGCCGACAAATCCGGCAACCTGCTGTTCCGCAAGACCGCCCGCAACTTCAACCCGCTGGCGGCCATGGCCGGCAAGGTCTGCGTGGTCGAGGTGGAAGAAATCGTCGAGACCGGCACCTTTGAACCCGATCAGGTGCATCTGCCGGGTGTCTATGTACAGCGTCTGGTGCTCAACAGCAGCCCGGAAAAGCGCATCGAACAACGTACCGTAAGGAGCGCCTGAACATGGCCTGGACTCGTGAGCAAATGGCACAACGCGCCGCACAGGAACTGCAGGACGGTTTCTATGTAAACCTTGGTATCGGCTTGCCGACTCTGGTAGCCAACTACATTCCCGACGGCATGGACGTCTGGCTGCAAAGCGAGAACGGTCTGCTCGGTATCGGCCCGTTCCCGCGCGAAGTCGAAGTGGATGCGGACCTGATCAACGCCGGCAAGCAGACCATCACCACCCTGCCCGGCAGCAGCTTTTTCAACAGTGCCGACTCCTTCGCGATGATTCGCGGCGGCCATATCAACCTGTCGATCCTTGGCGCCATGCAGGTGTCGGAATACGGCGATCTGGCCAACTGGATGATCCCCGGCAAGATGGTCAAAGGTATGGGCGGTGCGATGGACCTGGTAGCAGGCGTCAAGCGCGTGGTGGTGCTGATGGAGCACACGGCCAAGGGCGGCGTGCACAAGATCCTCGGGCAGTGCGACCTGCCATTGACCGGGGTGCGCGTGGTCGACCGCATCATCACCGATCTGGCCGTACTGGATATCACCGATCAGGGGTTGCAGCTGATGGAACTGGCCGACGGGGTCAGTATTGAGGAACTGCAAGCCGCCACCGGTTGCCCGATCCGCCAGTAATCGCGAGGTGAATCAAGCAGGCGGAGGACCAAGCTGCCGCCTGCTTCAGATAAGCCGCCGTCCCGGATCTTCCGGCGGCTCTTCTTCCTGAATTTCCTCAAGTTTGAGCTCCATTGACCAGTTAGCGACATCCGCCGCCGGTTTTACCGCCGCCGGAGCCTCACTGGCAGCCGGTGTTGCAGCCGCAGGCGCACTGACGGGGGCTGCCTGAACATTGGCCGGATTGTCCTTGTACAGCTTGAGCTTCAGGCGCACGTTGTTGGCGGAATCGGCATTCTTCACCGCCTCTTCCTCATCAATACTGCCCTCATGCACCAGATCGATGAGCGCCTGATCAAAGGTCTGCATGCCGAGGTTCTTGGATTTTTCCATGATCTCCTTGAGCTCGGAAAACTCGTTGCGCTTGATCAGGTCACGGATGGTCGGCGTACCCAGCATGATTTCAACGGCCGCACGGCGCTTGCCGTCGACGGTCTTGACCAGCCGCTGGGAGACAAATGCCCGCAGGTTGTTGCCCAGATCGTTCACCAGTTGTGGCCGGCGGTCCTCCGGGAAGAAGTTGATGATGCGGTCCAGCGCCTGATTGGCATTGTTGGCATGCAGGGTCGAAATGGCCAGATGGCCGGTATCGGCAAAGGCCAGCGCATGCTCCATGGTCTCGCGGTCGCGGATTTCACCGATCAGAATCACATCCGGCGCCTGACGCAGGGTGTTCTTCAGCGCCGCGTGGAAGCTGCGCGTGTCCACCCCGACTTCGCGCTGGTTGATGATCGACTTCTTGTGCCGGTGCACATATTCCACCGGGTCTTCGATGGTGATGATGTGGCCGCCGCTGTTGCGATTGCGGTAATCAATCAGGGCGGCGAGCGAAGTCGACTTGCCGGAGCCGGTTCCGCCGACAAACAGAATCAGGCCGCGCTTCTCCATCACGGTCTGCAGCAACACCGGCGGCAACTTGAGGTCTTCGAATTTGGGGATTTCCATCTTGATGTTGCGCGCCACAATCGAGATTTCATTGCGCTGCTTGAAGATGTTGACCCGGAACCGGCCAACGTTGGGAATCGACATCGCAAGGTTCATTTCCAGCTCGATCAGAAAAGCCGCCCGCTGCTCACTGTCCATGATGCTTTCGGCAATCGCTGCAATCTCACCGGGCTTGAGCGATTCGGCACTCAACGGCTTGAGCACGCCGTTGAACTTGGCGCACGGCGGCGCACCGGTGGACAGGTAAAGGTCTGAGCCATCCTGGCTGGAAAGAATTTGCAGCAGCGCTGGAAGATCCATGAGAGGCAACTCCCTGAAGGCGAGAAGAAGGGTTAGTCATTCATTCAAGCCTGCCCGGACGATCTTTGCCGGATTTTTTACTGTGCAGTTACACTGGCAGAATTGGTCAATATCCACTCCCCGCATGACCGCTTTTAAGGGATAACAGACAGATGGCAAAAGCCATGGCACGGCATATTCTGGTCAAGACCGAAGCCGAAGCCGCTGCATTGAAAAAGCGTATTGCCGCCGGCGAGGCGTTTGACCTGCTGGCACGCAAGCACTCGACCTGCCCGTCCGGCAAGCGCGGTGGTGATCTGGGCGAGGTCCGGCCCGGGCAGATGGTGCGCGCAGTCGATCAGGTGATTTTCAAAAAGCCGCTGCGCGAGGTGCACGGCCCGATCAAGTCGCAGTTTGGCTACCACCTGATTCAGGTGTTCTTCCGTGAGTGAGCGGCACGCCGGGTTTGATATGGCTGCGATTGCAGCCTTTTGCCTGAGTCTTCCGGGCGCACGCAGCGATTTCAAATGGGGCGGCGTCCAGGTTTTTTCCATTTCCCGGAACAAAATGTTTGCCCTGCTGGACCTGCAGGGCCGGGGCAATCTGGCGTTCAAGGTCGATGATGATCTGTTTCTGGGCTTTTGTGATCGTCCGGGCATGCGCCCGGCGCCTTATCTGGCGCGCGCACACTGGATCAGCCTGACGCCGCCCTATCAGATCAGCCCCGCAGAACTGCGCTACCTGCTGCAACGCTCCCACCAGCTGGTGGTCAAGCGGTTGCCAAAAGTCCGCCAGATCGGCCTGCTGATCGACCCGTAACGCCACCGGCAGTCACTTCGCGGATGCCCTGCGCGGCTCAAACGGCTACAATCGCGCCCTTTTTGCGCGCCAGCGCCCGTCTTTCAGGAATTCCGCCGTGATCTCCACCGCCAATATCACCATGCAGTTCGGCGCCAAGCCGTTGTTCGAGAACGTTTCCGTCAAGTTCGGCGGCGGCAACCGTTACGGTCTGATTGGCGCCAACGGCTGCGGCAAGTCGACCTTCATGAAGATCCTCGGTGGTGATCTGGAACCTTCCGGCGGACAGGTCATGCTGGAGCCGAACGTGCGTCTGGGCAAGTTGCGCCAGGACCAGTTCGCCTATGAAGAGTTCAGCGTGATCGACACTGTGATCATGGGCCACGAAGAGCTGTGGAAGGTCAAGGCTGAACGCGACCGTATCTATTCGCTGCCGGAAATGAGCGAAGAAGACGGGATGAAGGTCGGCGAACTGGAAGGCGAGTTCGCCGAAATGGACGGCTACACCGCCGAATCCCGCGCCGGTGAGCTGCTGCTTGGTCTGGGCATCGGCATCGAGCAGCATTTCGGTCCGATGAGCGAAGTCGCACCGGGCTGGAAGCTGCGCGTGCTGCTGGCTCAGGCGCTGTTCTCCGATCCGGAAGTGTTGCTGCTGGACGAGCCGACCAACCACCTGGACATCAACACCATCCGCTGGCTGGAAAACATTCTGACCACGCGCAACAGCACCATGATCATCATTTCCCACGATCGCCACTTCCTCAACAGCGTGTGCACGCACATGGCTGACCTGGATTACGGCGAGTTGCGCCTGTTCCCCGGCAACTATGACGAGTACATGACCGCCGCAACCCAGTCACGCGAGCAACTGCTGTCGGACAACGCCAAGAAGAAAGCCCAGATCGCCGAACTGCAGACGTTCGTCAGCCGGTTCTCGGCCAACGCCTCCAAGGCCAAGCAGGCTACCTCACGGGCCAAGCAGATCGACAAGATCCAGCTGGCCGAGGTCAAGCCGTCCAGTCGCGTCAGCCCGTTCATTCGGTTTGAACAGACCAAGAAACTGCACCGCAATGCCGTGACCGTGGAGCACATGTCCAAGGGCTTCGACGGCAAGATCCTGTTCAAGAACTTCGGTTTCACCGTCGAGGCAGGCGAGCGCCTGGCCATCATCGGCCCCAACGGCATTGGCAAGACCACTCTGCTGCGAACGCTGGTTGGCGAACTGACCCCGGATGCCGGCTCGGTGAAATGGACCGACAGCGCCGAACTCGGTTACTACGCACAGGACCATGCCTACGAATTCGAAGATGAAGCCACGTTGTTCGAATGGATGGGACGCTGGACCCAGGGCGGTGAGCAACTGGTACGCGGCACCCTCGGCCGCATGTTGTTTTCCAACGACGAGATTCTCAAGTCGGTCAAGGTCATCTCCGGTGGCGAGCAGGGGCGCATGCTGTTCGGCAAGCTGATCCTGCAAAAGCCCAACGTCCTGATCATGGACGAACCGACCAACCACCTGGACATGGAGTCGATCGAGGCGCTGAACCTGGCGCTGGAAAACTACCCGGGCACCCTGATCTTCGTCAGCCATGACCGCGAGTTTGTATCCAGTCTGGCCACGCGCATCATCGAGCTGTCGGCGGATGGCATCATCGACTTCAGCGGCACCTACGATGACTACCTGCGCAGTCAGGGCGTGATCGTCTGAGGTAATTCCAGCAAACAACAAAAAGCCCCGAAATTCGGGGCTTTTTGCCTTCAGCCGGGCCACATTATCAGTGTGGCCGGCTTTCAGACCAAGATTACTTGGCCTGAGCTTCTACGCTGGCTTCAACGCGACGGTTGATGGCGCGGCCTTCGTCAGTAGCGTTGTCAGCTACCGGATTGCTTTCACCTTCACCTACAGCGCTGACGCGCTCGCCTGCAACACCATACTGACCAACCATCACTTCACGCACGGCATTGGCACGACGCTCCGACAGCTCTTGGTTGTAAGCCTCGGTACCAATGGAGTCGGTGTGGCCTTCTACGGTAGTGGTGGTCTGCGGATACTGATTCATGAAATCGGCAACGGTCTTGATTTCGGCATAGCTTTCTTCCTTGACCACTGCCTTGTCGAAGTCGAACTTGACGTCCAGCTCAACACGCACAGCTTCTGCAGCAGCAGCGCAACCGTCAGCATCCACAGTCACGTTGGCTTCAGTGCCTGGGCACTTGTCAGCGCTGTCGCAAACGCCATCGTTATCTTCGTCAGCGCAGACTTCTGGTGCTGGAGCAGGCTCGGCGATCTTCTTGCCAGCGCCACCGAAGTTGGCACCTACGGACAGACCGGCCATCAGCTCGGTGTCACCTTGATCCAGGTTATGCATACCGGTCACGTTGGCATTGGCAAACAGGTTTTCGGTGAAGTAGTACTTCAGGCCGGTGCCGACATTGGCATAGGTGCTGTGGTCACGACCACTGCGAACGTCTTGACCCAGGCTCTGGTGAGCAAAACCGGTAGAAACGTAAGGACGCAGGCCTACACCCGGGGTGCCAAAGTGGTAAATGGCATCGAGGCCAACCAGCTCGCCCTTGATGCTGTCTTTGCTGGTCTGACCGTCAATGTTGTCGTAACCGCCACCGGAAAGGGACAGGGACACGTCGTCTGTCAGGTAGTAACCCAAGGCTCCGCCGTAAAGCATGCCATTGCTGCCAATGTCGCGACTGCTGTCAGGCACGTAGTACTTTGCGCCAGCTTCGACTTCAACGGCACCAGTACCCTGAGCCTGAACGCCCATGGATGCAGCGGCCAGGATGCAGGCAATTGCCAGAGTAGATTTATTCAGTTGCATTGTGTGTTCCTCGTACAAGTAAATTGCTAACTTAATAAGCGATGACGCCTAACACCTTCAAATATCACGAAAACTGTCAGTTGATATCAAACAGACAGTTCTTCCAAGTATTCAAAATAATGTGTAACTGATGATCAAATTGGTCATCCGCTGGAACTTGTAAAGTGCGAACGTGAAAGAGCTCAGCTAAGGTTGAACTGCTTACAGTTGCATGACAAATTTCCAATAAAAAAAAGGCCGACCATTTCTGATCGGCCCTT
>DATMWH010000373.1:0-5163 GCA_035562615.1 Pseudomonas sp.
TGCCGGGCACCAGTCAGCTGTCGGCCTATCTGGCGGCCGGCGTGCTTTCACCCCGGCAATGCCTGCATGCAGCGCTGCGCGTCAACCGCGGCGAGTTCGACGGCGGCAGTCCGGGGGTGGTCTGCTGGATCAACGAACTGCTCTGGCGCGAGTTCTACAAGCATGTGCTGGTCGGCTTTCCACGGGTGTCGATGCACCGCGCCTTCCGCCGGGAAACCGAAGCCCTGCGTTGGCGTGATGCTCCAGCCGATCTGGCCGCCTGGCAACAGGGCCGCACCGGCATTCCGCTGATCGACGCTGCCATGCGCCAGTTGCTCGCCACCGGCTGGATGCACAACCGCCTGCGCATGGTGGTGGCCATGTACCTGACCAAGAACCTGCTGATCAACTGGCGCGAAGGTGAGCGCTTCTTCATGCAGCACCTGATCGACGGTGATCTGGCCGCCAACAACGGTGGCTGGCAGTGGAGTGCCTCGACCGGCACCGATTCCGTGCCGTATTTCCGCATCTTCAATCCACTGAGCCAGTCCGAGCGCTTTGATGCCGAAGGACACTTTATCCGTCACTGGTTGCCGGAGCTGGCCAGCCTGAATAAGCGCGAACTGCACAACCCGGCCACACTGGGCGGGCTGTTCAGCCCGGTCGATTACCCGGCACAGATCGTCGACCTGTCCGCCAGCCGCGAGCGTGCCCTGCAGGCATTCAAGAACCTGCCAAAGATTCCACAGGAGGGCCTGTATGTCTGACTTCCTGCGCCAGTTCGCCAGAACCTTTGCCGAACTGGATCACAGCAACCTGCACCGGCTGGGCGAGCTCTACAGCGACGACGCGCTGTTTCGCGACCCGCTGCATGAAGTGCGCGGCCTGCCAGCCATGCGCCGCTACTTCGAACAGATGTACGCCAACGTCAGCGAGCTGCGCTTCGACTTCTACGCGTTCGACCAGATTCGTGAAGGCGAAGGCTACCTGCGCTGGACCATGAGCTATCGCCATCCACGCCTGCAAAAAGGCCAGCTGATCCGTGTCGAGGGCTGCTCGCATCTGTTGTGGAACGGCAAGGTGCACCAGCACCGGGATTATTTCGACGCCGGCGCGCTGCTCTATGAACACCTGCCGCTGCTGGGCAGCGGCATTCGCTGGCTGAAACGGAGACTGGCATGAAACAACGTATCTGGCTGACCGGTGCCAGCACGGGTATTGGCCACCAACTGGCCATCGAACTGCTTGATCAGGGTCATTTGCTGGCCCTTTCCGCGCGCAGCAGCGAGCCACTGCAGGCACTGGCGCAGCGCTATCCGGAGCAGGTACTGGTAGCCATCGGCGACCTGACCGACCCCGAACAGGTGCGCAACATCGGCATCCGCATCAAACAGCAATGGGGGGCGCTGGACTGCGCCATCCTCAATGCCGGCCGCTGCGAATACCTGGAGGCCAGCCAGTTCGAAGCGGCCATGCTCGAACGCATGATGAGCGCCAATCTGTTCTCCGCCGCCTACTGCATCGAAACCGCCTTGCCGCTGCTGCGCAAAGGTCATAGCCCGCATCTGGTGGCCGTCGGCAGCTCGGTCACCTTCGCCGCGCTGCCGCGCGCCGAGGCCTATGGCGCCGCCAAGGCCGCGTTGCGCTACCTGATGGAAACCCTGCGCATCGACCTGGCCAGCCAGGGGATAGCCGTCACCCTGATCAGCCCGGGCTTTGTCGATACGCCGATGACCGCGCAGAACGATTTCCCCATGCCGTTTCGCTGGTCAGTCGAGCGCGCCGCCCGGGAAATCGCCCGCCGCTTGCCCGGCAGACCCTATGAAATCACCTTCCCCTTTGCCTTCACCGCCATCCTGCGGCTGATCGGCGCCCTGCCCAAGTGGCTGCAAGTGGCGATCGGCAAGCGTCTGGCTCGCCCTCCGCTGCAACAGGACTCTCGTGTATGAAGATCGCCATCATCGGCAGCGGCATTGCCGGCCTGACCAGTGCCTACCTGCTCAACCGCCAGCACGACATCACCCTGTTCGAGGCCGCTGACTGGGTCGGCGGGCACACCCATACGGTGGATGTGACCGTGGCCGGCCAGCACTATGCCATCGATACCGGCTTTATCGTGTTCAACGACTGGACCTACCCGAATTTCATCCGTCTGATGCAGCGGCTGGGTGTCGCTTCAAAACCCACCGAAATGAGTTTCTCGGTGACCGATCCGGACAGCGGCACCGAATACAACGGCAACACCCTCAACAGCCTGTTTGCCCAGCGCAGCAATCTGCTCTCGCCACGCTTCTGGGGGATGATTCGCGACATCCTGCGCTTCAACAAGGCAGTACAGAAGGACCTGGCTGACGGGCAGATCGGCGCCGCAGTTACCCTCGGCGAATACCTGCGCGAGCAGGGTTATGGCCAGCGTTTCATCGACCATTACATCGTGCCGATGGGCGCGGCCATCTGGTCCATGCCGCTGGCGGACATGCTGAATTTCCCGCTGCAGTTCTTCGTGCGCTTCTTCCGCAATCACGGCCTGCTGTCAGTCACCGACCGCCCGCAATGGCACGTGATCATGGGCGGTTCCAGCGCGTATGTCGCGCCGCTGACGGCCTCCTTTGCCGAGCGCATCCGGCTGAACTGCCCGGTGCAACGGGTGGATCGGCATAGCGACGGGGTGACCATCGTCAGCGCCGCCGGCAGCGAACGTTTCGATCAGGTGATCTTCGCCTGCCACAGCGATCAGGCCTTGCGCCTGCTGGCTGCGCCAACCTCCGCCGAGCGCGAGGTACTCGGCGCCCTGCGCTACGCCGCTAACGATGTGGTCCTGCACACCGACACCCGCCTGCTGCCGCGCCGGCCGCTGGCCTGGGCCAGCTGGAACTACCGTTTGGGCGGCAGTCCGGCGCAACCGGCAGCACTGACCTACAACATGAATATCCTGCAGGGCATTCAGGCGCCCGAAACCTTCTGTGTCAGCCTGAACCAGACCGCGGCGATCGATCCGCAGAAAATTCTCGCCCGCTTCACCTACGCCCACCCGCAATACAGCCTGGCCGCCACCGCAGCCCAGGCGCGCTGGGCGGAAATCAGCGGCCAGCAGCACACACACTTCTGCGGTGCCTACTGGGCCAATGGCTTCCATGAGGACGGCGTGGTCAGCGCCTTGCGCGTGGCTGAACAATTCGGAGAAAGCCTGTGAGCCAACCCCTGCACAGCGCCCTGTACCGTGGCAGCGTCGGTCACCGGCGCTTTGCCCCGCGCGCACATGCCTTCACTTACCGCATTGGCATGCTCTATCTGGATCTGGATGAGCAGGATGCAGTGTTCGCCCTGTCACCGCTGGCCGGACGCAGCCGCTTTGCCGCGTTCGGCTTTCGTGAAACCGATTACCTGCCCAAATACACCGCTGCCGGCATGCCCCTGCAACAGGCCGTTCGCGAGTGCCTGCAGGAAGCGCTGGGGCGCACGATCGACGGACCGATCCGCCTGCTGACCCAGCCTCGCAGCTGGGGCCTGGCATTCAATCCGGCGAGCTTCTTCTACTGCTTCGACCGCCAGCAACAACTGCAGGCGATTCTCTGCGAGGTCAGCAATACGCCCTGGCGCGAGCGCTACCACTACGTGATGCCGGTCACTGGCGACGGCCGCCAGCAGTTTGCCGTGGCCAAGGGTTTTCATGTCTCGCCCTTTTTGCCGCGCGACCTGGAACACCGCATGAATTTCAGCCCGCCCGGGCAACGCCTCGGCATTCACATGGAAGACTGGCAAGGGCCGCTGCGGCTGTTCGATGCCAGCCTGAGCCTGCATCGCCAGCCGCTGACCCGCGGCAATCTGCACCGGCATCTGCTGGCCTTCCCGTGGATGACCGGCAAAACCGTGCTCTCGATTTACTGGCAGGCCTTGCGCCTGCTACTCAAGCGTATCCCCCTGTTTACCCATGAAGCGGCCATTGGTGAATACCGTGTCGCCCGTCAGGAGTCTGCCCATGAAAAGCCCTAGCCTTGTCGCGAAAAACGCCCTGTTCACGCAGACCGGTCTGGCCGCCGGCCTGTTGCGCCGCGCGGTGCTGCGTCAGCTCAGACAGCTGCGCAAGGGCCATCTGCGGATTCTGGAAAACGGCGAGTTGCTGCAGTTCGGCGACCCCGGCAGTGAACTGCAGGCCGAGATGGAAGTGCTCAACCCGGCCATCTGGGGCCTGGTCGCCGGTAACGGCTCGGTGGGTGCCGGCGAAGCCTACATCCATAGCTACTGGCGCAGCCCTGATCTGACCGCCGTGATTCGCGTCTTCGTCAGCAATCTGGAGGTGCTGGATGCCATGGAGGGTGGTCTGGCCCTGCTCGGTCGTCCCGCGCTGAAGGCCCTGCACTGGATCAACCGCAACACGCGCAAAGGCTCACAAAAGAACATTTCCGCCCATTACGATCTGGGCAATGACCTGTTCGAACAGTTCCTCGACCCGACCATGATGTACTCGGCGGCGATGTTCCGCAGCGCCAGTGACACGCTGGAACAGGCCCAGCTGAACAAGCTCGAACGCATCTGCCAGAAGCTCGACCTCAAGCCCACCGATCACCTGCTGGAGATCGGCACCGGCTGGGGCAGCATGGCGCTGTATGCGGCCACCCACTATGGCTGCCGGGTCACCACCACCACCTTGTCGCATGAACAGTTTGCCTACACCCGACGGCGCATCGAAGAGCAGAACCTGCAGGATCGCGTCACCCTGCTGCTGTGCGATTACCGCGACCTGCAAGGGCAGTTCGACAAACTGGTTTCAATCGAGATGATCGAGGCCGTGGGCCACCGTTTCCTCCCAACCTATTTCAAGCAGTGCGCGCATCTGCTCAAGACCGACGGATTGATGCTGCTGCAAGCCATCACCATCCGCGACCAGCGCTATGAGCAGGCGAAAAATTCGGTGGATTTCATCCAGCGCTACATCTTCCCCGGTGGTGCTTTACCGTCGGTGAACAGGATGCTGGCGGTGATCAGTGATGAAACCGACATGAACCTGCACCACATGGAAGACTTCGGCCTGCACTACGCGCGCACCCTGCACCTGTGGCACGACAACTTCAAGCGAGCACACAGCAACCTGCAACAGCTGGGCTATGACCAGACCTTCATGCGCTTGTGGGAGTTTTACCTGTGCTACTGCGAAGGCGGTTTCCTGGAGCGCGCGATTGGCAC
>DATMWH010000374.1:0-4089 GCA_035562615.1 Pseudomonas sp.
GCGAATGACAGGGATATTTCCCGCGCAGCGGAAGCCCTGAAGCCCGCCAACTCCGGACGTCTGCACCTGTTCCTTGCCACCAGCGCCCTGCACATGGAAAAGAAACTGCGCATGACGCCTGATGAGGTGTTTGAGCAGGCAAGGCTGGCCACCCGCTTTGCGCGCAATCTGATGGGTGACATTGAGTTCAGCCCTGAGGACGGGTACCGGTCCGATCCAGACTTTCTCTGTCGGGTGCTCGAAACGGTGATAGCGGAAGGAGCCACCACCATCAACGTGCCGGATACCGTGGGTTACGCCATTCCCGAGTTGTATGGCAACTTCATCAAGAACCTCCGTGAGCGTATTCCAAACTCCGACAAGGCCATTTGGTCGGTGCATTGCCACAATGATCTCGGGATGGCGGTAGCCAATTCCCTTGCCGGTGTGAAGATCGGTGGAGCCCGACAAGTGGAATGCACCATCAACGGTTTGGGTGAGCGCGCCGGCAACTGCTCCCTTGAAGAGGTGGTCATGGCGGTGAAGACGCGAAGGGACTATTTTGATCTCGATGTGGGCATCGATACGAAACACATTTTGGCCGCGAGCCGAATGGTCAGCCAGACGACCGGCTTCGTGGTTCAGCCGAACAAGGCGGTCGTGGGGGCCAATGCCTTTGCACATGCCTCTGGCATTCATCAGGACGGGGTTCTGAAGGCGCGCGACACCTACGAAATCATGCGCGCTGAAGACGTGGGCTGGAGCGCCAACAAGATCGTCCTGGGCAAGCTCAGCGGGCGCAATGCCTTCAAGCAGCGTCTGCAAGAACTGGGCGTCAGCCTTGACAGCGAGTCAGAGATCAACACGGCGTTTGCCCGGTTCAAGGAACTGGCCGATCGCAAGAGCGAAATCTTCGATGAAGACATTCTGGCGCTGGTCAGTGATGAAAGTGTGACCAACGAGAAAGAGCAATACGGCTTTGTATCGCTTTCCCAGCACAGCGAGACTGGCGAGCGCCCTCATGCCACCATTGTTTTTACGGTGGATGGCAAAGAGGTCAAAGGGGAATCCGATGGCAATGGTCCCGTCGATGCCTCCTTGAAAGCCATTGAGACCCACGTGAAAAGTGGCGCCGAAATGGTTCTCTATTCAGTCAATGCCATCAGCGGCTCCACCGAGAGTCAGGGGGAGGTGACCGTTCGCCTGCAGAACAGTGGTCGCGTGGTCAACGGTGTGGGCGCAGATCCCGACATCGTCGTCGCCTCAGCCAAGGCTTATCTGCATGCCCTCAACAAGTTGCAGAGCAAAGCTGACAGAGTGGCTGCACAAGGCTAGGGTTAGTACTTATAATCTTCCTGGCACTTTAGGAAAGTCGTGCAAGTATTTGATATTGCGCGACTTTTTCTATTTGGATACACTGCAGCGATCACTCTTGGCTTCCTGGAGTACCGCCATGCCACATCTGATGTCCTTGTCTCACCATAAAACCATGAATGTATTACTCAAAGTGCTGGCTGTCAGTTTCATGACGATGACGTTGCTGGCTGTGCCCGCCGAAGCGGCCACACGCAAAAAGGAACAAGTCGCGAAGTCTGCGACAAGCGCTGCCAAGGGGAAAAATGCGGGCGCAAGAAAGGTCGTGGCGGTCCAGCGCAGAAGTGCGAAGGTGGTTGTGGCGCAGAAGCGGCGATCGGTCATCCAGGTCGCCGTTCCGGCAAGACCGTCCTTTGGCCAGATCGCCGGCCTGCACGGGGCCCACGATCCCCTTGACCTCAAATCAAGCGTTGCACTGGTCATTGATCAGGAGACGCGCGAGATATTGTTCAGCAAGAACGACCGGGCCGTGCTGCCCATTGCGTCCCTGACCAAACTGATGACAGGCCTGATCGTGACTGAGTCCAGATTGCCTCTGGACGAAATGATCATCATCAGCCAGGACGATGTTGACACGGAAAAGGGCAGCCGATCTCGTCTGAAGGTGGGGACTGAATTGAGCCGTGGTGAACTGCTTCACCTGGCGCTGATGTCGAGTGAAAACCGCGCTGCTCATGCCCTGGGCCGGACCTACCCTGGGGGCCTGGCAGCTTTCGTTGGCGTGATGAACGCGCGTGCCCAGTCTCTAGGCATGAAAGACACGCGCTACACGGAACCCACCGGCCTTTCCAGCAGCAACCAGTCCAGCGCAAAGGATTTGGCCACGCTGGTGGCTGCTGCGTATGTCGATCCCAAACTGCGCGAATTGTCAACGTCACCCGGACATGAGGTGGAGGTCGGCAATCGAACCCTGCAATTCAACAATACCAATCGGTTGGTGAAAAGCCCGTCCTGGGACATCGGCCTGCAAAAGACAGGCTACATTTCGGAGGCTGGGCAGTGTCTCGTCATGCAGGCCAAAGTAGCCGGGCGCAAGCTGATCATGGTTTTTCTGGACTCATCGGGTAAGTTCAGCCGCCTGGCGGATGCGGAACGCGTTCGCCGGTGGATCGAAAGCTCCCCGGCTCCCGCGATCGAGGTGCGGCAGGTAAGCAGCTGAAATTCAGTTGTTTGAGGCAAACTTGTTCCCAAGTGCCCTTGAGATTTCGTTGGCAGTAGCCTGAAGCTTGTTTAGCCAGCTTTCGTCCAACCGGTCGGCTGGCGCTGATATGGACAACCCGGCGACCAGCTTCCCCTGATCGTCGTAGATGCCGGCCGCCATGCAACGTACCCCGAGTTCCAGTTCTTCGTTGTCCCGTGCAATGCCATATTGGCGTGCCTTGGATAGTTCTCGTTCCAGTTCGGAAAGTTGCGTGATGCTGTTCCGGGTATGCCCTGCAAGGCCGGTGCGTGTTGCATAAGCTCGCACTCTTTGCGGGTCATCGGCCGCCAGAAACAGTTTTCCCACAGAGGTCAGGTGAAGCGGCGCCCGTCCACCAATGGCGCGCACCACCTGCATGCCGGATCGCTCACTGTAAGCGCGTTCAACATAGACGATTTCATCACCTTGGCGCATACTCAAATTCACCGGTTGCTGCGTCAGGTTGTGGAGTTCACGCATGGGAACAAGCGCTGCGTCACGCACGTTGAGCCGACTTTTCACAAGATTTCCGAGTTCCAGCAGGCGCATGCCCAGCCGGTAGCTGCCGGCCTCTGGCCGGTCGACAAAACGGCCTGTTGCCAGATCATTGAGGATTCGGTGGGTTGTCGACGGATGCAGTCCGGTCTTGGCGCTGATTTCCTTGAGGGAAATGGCCTCTTCCCGCGAAGCAAGCACATCAATCAGTGCGAACATGCGTTCGATGACCTGAATGGTCGGGGTGACGGTGACGCCGGGTTCTGTTTTTCGCATAGGAGCAAAAGTAAGGTAGTTCGCCAGATTTTATCTGGTGAAATGTAGTATTTCACATTGCAGAAGAGTGCTGGTGTGTCCGATTTTCAGCATGGGGAATCCATTGACCCGCTTGAAGCACTTCAGCCGGTCTGAAACGTGCCTTGTAGTTCATCTTCCCGCTCTCGCCGATCCAATACCCAAGGTAAAGGTGCGCCAGACCCAGATGGCGCACCTGCTCAATCTGCCAGAGGACGCTGTAGGTGCCGTAACTCGCCTGTCCATCGGGCTCGTAGAACGTGTAAACCGCGGACAAGCCGTCGCTGAGGACGTCCAGGATGGATACCATCTTCAGCGTGCCCGGCACCCCGTCCACCCGTGGTTCGCGAAACTCCACCAGGCGCGAGTTCACCCGGCTTTGCAGCAGAAACTGCGTGTACTGATCGATGCTGTCGTGATCCATTCCGCCACCGGCATGCCGGCTGTTCTGGTAACGCAGGTAAAGCTGATAGTGCTCTGGTACGAAGCACAGCTTGAGGACCCTGGCCTGCAGCGACTGGTGACGTTTCCAGGTGCGCCTCTGGCTGCGGTCTGGCTGAAATCCGGCCGCAGGTATTCGCAGCGGCACGCAGGCCTGACAGCCATCGCAATAGGGCCTGTACGTGAACATGCCGCTGCGTCGAAAACCTTCGAGGACCAAACCGGAGTACGCGTCATTGTGGATAAGATGGCTCGGGGTGGCGACCTGCGATCGGGCCATCCTGCCGCTGAGGTAGCTGCACGGATAGGCTGCCGTGGCATAGAAC
>DATMWH010000375.1:0-1767 GCA_035562615.1 Pseudomonas sp.
CCAGACTGCCTTCTCGCAACGGCGCAAGATGCTGCGCAACACGCTGAAGGGTACCTTGAGCGATGCCGGCTTCGCCGAACTGGGCATCGATCCGACCTGCCGTGCCGAGGATGTGTCGGTCGACGATTACGTGCGCATGGCGAATTACCTGATGTAAGAGCCAGGGATGCCGTCACGACAATGGCTGGCACCAGTGCCGTCACCTGCGCCGCAGGTGACAAGAAAAAACCCGCCGCAGCGGGTTTTTCGTTCAGCGGGGCTGGATTACTTCTTCATCGGGCAGGTGTTCATGCCGAACAGCGTGTAGGCCGGGCACCAGCCCAGCAGGCCGGTGGCGAGGGGGACAATGCCGATATAGCCCCAGACCGGCAGCAGGCCGGCCACGGTGGCGCCGATCAGGCCGGCGCCGGCAACGATGCGTACGATTTTGTCGATACCGCCAACATTTGCAGCCATGGTGTGTTCTCCGTTGAGTAGTGGGTACGGCGTCTACTTTAACGGCGGCGGCTATAGGCGTATGTAACCTGGGTCACATAGACGCCAGTTTTTGCAGACCGGCGCGGTCGGCAATGCTCAGTTGTTCGCGGGCGAGGGTGACCAGGCCTTGCCCGGCAAAGCCCTTGAGCAGGCGGCTGACGATTTCGCGCACGCTGCCCAGTTCGTCCGCCAGTTGCTGGTGCGTGACGCTGAGCACGGCTTCGTTGCGCGCCAGCAGCAGCTTGGCCAGACGCTGGTCGAGGCGGGTGAAGGCAACTTCCTCGACCAGTTGCATCAGTTCGGCGATGCGCTCGGCGAAAAGGTGGAAAACGAAATCGCGAAAGGGTGCGTGCTCAAGCAGCAGTGCGCTGAACACGGGGGCCGGCAGAACGAGCAGGGTGAGGGGCGCTTCGGCAATGCCGCGGGCGTTATAGTCGCTGTGGCCGAGCAGGCAACTGGACGTGATGATGCACGAACCGCCGGGGGCGACCCGGTAAAGCATCAGTTCGCGGCCGCTGGCAGCCAGCTTGACGACCTTGATGTTGCCGGCGAGCAGCAGCGGAAAGCCATGGCAAGGATCGTGTTCGGCGAAGACCTGAGCGCCGGCCGGCAGGTGCATGATGGCCTGCGGCTGCAGCAGTGCCGCGAGTCGGTTGCCCGGTAGGCTGGCCAGAGCCGGATACAAAGCGAGCAGGTTTTGCGCGTCGACCGCAGGGCCAGCCGTTGTTTCTCTGGTCGTGCCAGAAGTCAATTCGGGCATCCGCTCAGTCTATGCTGGCCCAGACCGGGGCATGGTCGGAGGGGCGCTCTCGCTTGCGCGGTGCGCGGTCGATGCCGGCGGCGCTGCAACGCCGTGCCAGTGGCGACGAGAGCAGCACATGGTCGATCCGCAGGCCCTGGTTCTTCTGGAAGCCGAGCATGCGGTAGTCCCACCAGGAATAGGTCTTCTCCGGCTGGTCGAAGAGACGAAAACTGTCTTCCAGGCCGAGGCCGAGCAGGCGCTGGAAGGCGCTGCGCTCGTGTTCGGAACAGAGTATCTGGCCGGCCCAGGCTTTCGGGTCATGGACGTCGCGGTCGTCCGGCGCGATGTTGTAATCGCCGCACAGCGCGAGCTCGGGGTGGGCGGCGAGTTCGTCACTGACCCAGCCGGCCAGCGCATCGAGCCAGCGCAGCTTGTAGTCGTATTTGTCGCTGCCAACCGCCTGCCCGTTCGGCACATAAGCGCAGATGATGCGAGTGTCGCCGATGCTGCCGGCGATCAGCCGCTTCTGCGCATCAGGAAAATGCGGG
>DATMWH010000376.1:0-1691 GCA_035562615.1 Pseudomonas sp.
CAGGCTCTGGGCGCGCGAAGTGCGCGGCGCCGCTTCCAGCGAGAAGGCGGTGATACCGCGGGCAGCCATGCGCGCGATGGTCTCGTTGCAGAACGGATTGAGCATGCCGACCAGCACGGCGCCGGAGCGCATGTGAGTCAGTTCAGCATCCGTCGGCGCGACCACCTTGAGCACCAGATCAGCGCCCAGCGCAGCAGCGGCATTGCCGATGTCGGCGCCGACCACTTCATAGACATGGTCCGGCAGGCTGGCATTAACGCCGGCACCGCTCTGCACCGTGACCTGATGGCCCTGGGCAATCAGCTTCTTGATGGTTTCCGGGGTGGCGGCTACCCGCGTTTCACCGGCATGGGTTTCGAGTGGAACACCAATATGCACTGGCTAATCTCCTGCGTGTGATCGTTCTAGGTGGAACCGGGCCGCTACGTTGGCGGTCCGGGTTGGCTGATCAGCACAAAAAAGCCGCACGGCACTGGGGGCGCCAGACCGGCGGGCGCGGCATTTTGCAGATGATCGACGAATCGTTCAAGAGTTATGGAGTTGGAAAAATTGATTACTACAAGTTATGGGGGCATGCCTGACATTCATGCCGCCTGCAGCCCCCGTCAATACTGGCTTGAGCCACGGCTGGCGGCGTTTCGCATGCATTTTACTATTCGGCAGCTGAATGACCGTTCGTCGATTCGGTTAAGTCGTTAAAAGTATCGAACATTTGTTCGAAATACTGCTCAGCCCCTTGTGCTGCAAGGCTTTTGCCCTGCTTGTCCGGGAATGACCTGTAGCGCTCAATCCGTTTCACTACATTGGCGCAGCCCTAGTGCGCCAAGGCGTTTGCAGCATTTTCGGGTTGATAGGTGCGTGCAACGGGCAGCAACCAGTCGCGAAATGCCCGCAATGCAGCGGATTCAACCTTGCGTTCCGGCACGATCAGGTAATAGCCGTTGTCGCTCGGTACGCTTTGCTGGTGTGCGATAACCAGGTGGCCGTCGGCCAGTTCGCGCTCGATCAGAAAGGGCGGGATCAGCGCCACACCCATGCCGTGGCTGGCGGCCTGGGCGAGCATGGAAAACAGCTCATAGCGCGGACCGCTGAGGTCCTGCGGCACATTCAGGCCCTGATGCGCGAACCATTGGCGCCAGGCATAAGGTCGGGTGCTCTGCTGCAACAACGGCATCTGCGCCAGCGTCTGGGCGTCGATCTGTTTGCGCGTGCCGAGCAGGCGAGGGCTGCACACCGGCTGGGCATTTTCGCGCATGAGGAAGTGTGCCTGACTGCCTGACCAGTCACCGTCGCCGAAGTGAATGGCGGCGTCGAACTCGGTATCCGCAAACAGAAACGGACGGGTCCGGCTGGACAGGTTGATGGTGATCTGCGGTTGCTGGCGCTGAAACTCGGCCAGTCGCGGCAGCAGCCATTGGGTGCCGAAGGACGGGCCGACCGCCAACTCGATGGTTTGTGCGCCTTGCTGGCTCATCACCGCCAGCGTGTCGCGCTCCACGGCATCCAGTTGCGCGGTGACCCGGCGCGCATACGCGGTGCCGGCTTCGCTGAGCTTCACGCCGCGCCGGGTGCGGCGAAACAGCTGGATGCCCAGAAACTCCTCCAGCGCGCTGATCTGCCGGCAGATGGCGCTCTGCGTCAGCGACAGTTCCTCGGCAGCCTTGGTAAAGCTCTCGTGCCGGGCGGCTGCT
>DATMWH010000377.1:0-3060 GCA_035562615.1 Pseudomonas sp.
GGTCAGGCTGTTTCGTTGATTTCTCTGACCAGACCGAGCAATGCCGGCAACTGTTGCGGGCATTGTTTTTCGGCGGCGGCGAAGATGGTGCTCAGGCACAGTCTGAGGTCCTTGACGCCTTTGCATGCGCGAATCTCGTTAACAAAGGCCTGGGAGTGAGTGCCGAAACTATCCACTGCAAAATCGGTTAACAGAAACTTGGCTTCCGAAAGGATGATTTCGTCTTCCAGGTGGATTCTGTCGCCTGATGCCGCTGCAGCCTGAACCGGCCGCGATGCATCGGAGTGGGGTGCGGCAGCTTCGCCGCTCACGCTAATAAAACCCTCACGGATCAGCGTGTTGATTTCTTCAAGTACTTCGCTATCGGGGAATACCGACTTGTCGAGTATGTGCTGAATGCTTTTTGGTGTGTCCAGCAGAATGAGCAAACTCCGCTTCTTCATGCCGAGTTTGTAAACCCGTTGCTTTACTTCGTCCGCACCCTTCTGAGTGATATACAAGCTAGCCGACAAGTCCACTTTTCACCTCAACTGTTCGATGATCTGCCATCAATTGCGACAAACGATGACGCTGTTCCGAAGCTTACAGCTTGAACCGTGAAATCGATTTTCCAAGAATATCGGCTGTTTTCCCCAGCTTCTTGACAGAACGATTCAAGGCAGACAAATCTTCGTCGGATTTACTTTCGGCATATGACTTGGCCACACCATCAAAATTCTGCACTTGCTCAGTGAGGGTCAGCGCATTGTCCTGAATCGCAGACGTGAGGTTGGTCAGCTTCATCTGCATCAGTTTGAGCGACGCCATCATGCTGTTGGTGTCGTCTTTTTCCAGGGTAATCTCAACGCCCAGATCTCCATTAGCAATCTTTTTCATGCTTTCAGCGGCATCCTGGGGTTCGCCGCCCAGCAGATGAAGGATCGCCCCGCGCATGCGAAAGACCAAGACGGCCAACATTGCGAAAAGCACGCTGCCCACCAGCAGGAAGATGCTCGATTGCTTCCAGAAGCGCGCATCAATATCGTCAATGAAGAAGCCGATCCCCGGCATCCAGCCCCACGGTTCGAATTTGAGGGCGCCATTCAGTTTGGGAAATTGTGTCTTGTCCTGGCTACCGGGTTTTGCGGTACGAAGCTCAATAAAGGCCTTGTTGTCCTTGCTCCGGGCCAGCGCGTCACGATAGGCCTGAGCCGTTGTTCGACCATCCGGTAATATACCGCCGTCATCTGCTTTGCCCATGCGGCTGGCGACGGGGTGATAAACAAAAAAGTCATCCGTCAAAGTGCGAATAAAGAAATAATTGTTGCCTTGCTTTTGCGCCCCGATGGACTCCTTGGCTCTGGCTTGCGCTTCTTCACGAGTCATCTTGCCTGATGCTTCCAGACCCTGAAAATACTTCAACTGAGCGTCCGCAAAATCCAGCAACTGCGTAATCTGTGCCCGCCGCTCCTCCATCATGCTTTGGCGCATACTGTAGAGGCCGAAAGAGCCCATGGCCAACAGTCCTACCAGAGAAGCTGTAATAATGATCAATACTCGGGTTTTAAGGCGCATTTAAATTCTCCGCAGGGCGCATCTTCGTGAATATGAAATCTTGATAGTCGGGATCGCCATTTTGGGCGAACAAACGAGTGGCAGCTTACACTGCGCTATTACTTTAGTGCAATCATCGCGGAGTCCAACGGGGCATTTGGTCAGACTAGCGGGGTAGGGATTTTCTATGCGGCTCTCTATTGTCGCTTTTGCCTTCGGAGTAGTGCTCCTGCAATTGCAGGGCGATCTGTTCGGAGCAGGTGTCGTTGGCGGGCTTGCGGTGTTGGCAATGGCCGGAGCATACCTGTCAGCCGAGCGGGTAGGTTGGCCGTTCCGCTGGGTATCGCTGGTTTGCTGCGCGCTGCTTGGCTTTGCCTGGGCGGGGTGGATGGCGCAGCAGCGCTTGAGCGACCAACTGCCCGAGGCGTGGGAAGTAAAGGATGTTCAGGTCACCGGCATCATCGCATCGCTGCCGCAGCGTTTTGAACGTGGCGAGCGTTTCGAATTTGACGTCGAATCGGTGCAAACCGAAGGCGCATCCGTGCCCGGCCGCATCATGTTGTCGTGGTATCACAGCTGGGATGATCTTGCCGATACGAATGAGACAGGCGAAGGGAGGGCGGTTCGCCCCGGCGAACGCTGGCGATTCACGGTCAGGCTCAAGCGGCCGCATGGCAACGCCAATCCCTTCGGCTTCGATTACGAAGCGTGGCTGCTCGAACGCAACATCCGGGCGACCGGTACCATCCGCCTGCGTGGCGAGACTCAGCGCGTGGATGCCCTCGTGATACGTCCTGATTACATGGTGGAACGTCTGCGCGATGCCATCCGCAGTCGCTTTCTGGTGGCGATGCCTGATGCCCCGTACCTTGGCGTGCTGATTGCATTGACGGTTGGGGATCAGCGAGCGATCCCCAATGCCCAGTGGCAGGTGTTCAATCGGACTGGCGTAACGCACCTCGTAAGCATTTCAGGTTTGCATGTGACAATGGTCGCCGCCCTGTTCGCGGCGCTGATCAACTGGCTTTGGCGGCGCAGTGAGCGGCTGATGCTGTGGCTTCCGGCGCAGAAGGCGGCGGTTGCAGCTGGCTGGCTGGCGGCTTTCAGTTATGCGCTGCTGGCCGGCTTTGAGGTGCCGGCCCAGCGCACACTGTACATGTTGAGTGTCGTCGCTCTGGCTTTGTGGTCGGGGCGCAGCTTTGGTGTCAGCCGCACGCTGCTGCTCGCACTGCTGATTGTGCTGGTGCTCGATCCGTGGGCAGTTCTGGCCACTGGTTTCTGGCTCTCCTTTGGCGCGGTGGCGCTGCTCCTGTTTGTGGGTACTTCGCGCGTCGGCGAGGCACGTGGGTGGCGCGCAACAATCATCCATTGGGGCGCAACGCAGTGGGCGGTGACAATCGGCAGCCTTCCGCTGCTGTTACTCTTTTTCCAGCAATTCTCGCTGGTCTCGCCGCTGGCGAATGCGTTGGCCATACCTTTCGTGAGTTTCGTCATTACCCCGCTGGCGTTGATTTTTGCCGTACTGCC
>DATMWH010000378.1:0-13638 GCA_035562615.1 Pseudomonas sp.
GTGACAGTACTCCAAAAGCGAACCCCCGCTTAAAAGCGGGGGTTCGTCAGCAGCCTGAACCCGCCAGACGGCGGGTTTTTCGTTTCTTTGTCAGGCTTACTGCAACATGCTCATGGCCGCTTCCATGGCGGCTGACAGGTCTTCGTCATCGTTCATGTTGGCGCTCGGATCGAGGCCGAGCTTGCCGAAGGAAGGAATCGCACTCCAGTCCAGCTTGGTATAAGGGTGTTCGCTGCCCAGATAACTTTGCAGGGTGGCTACCTGCACCACATCGACCAGATCGACCTTGGCCGAGTCGCGACTGAAATCCAGATACTGCATCGGTACGGCGATGATCGATTCAGGGAAGTCCCAGGCGCGCAGGATCTTTTCGCCGAGCATCGGGTGCAGCGCTTCGATCACATGATTGAGGCTGATCGAGTCGGACAGCAGTTCATGGTGATCTTCGGCATAGGTGAGAATGGGCAGTATGCCGATCTGATGCACCAGCCCGGCGAGGGTAGCCTGATCGGCAGGCAGGCGGGTGTAGTTCTTGCACAATACGTGGGCAATGCCGGCGATTTCCGTGCTCTTGTTCCACACTTCACGCATCTTGCGGTCGATCACGTCGGAGGTGGCCTGGAACATCTGCTCCATGGCCAGACCGGTGGCCAGGTTGCAGGTGTAGTTGATGCCCAGACGGCCAATCGCCATCTGCAGGTCGGTGATTTCCTTGTTGGTGCGCAACAGCGGGCTGTTAACCACCTTGACGATGCGTGCCGTCAGTGCGGCGTCGTTGCCGATCACCTTGCTCAGCCCCAGGGCGCTGACATTCGGGTCTTCGACCGCTTCGCGGACCTTGAGGGCCACTTCCGGCAGGGTCGGCAATACCAGTTCATCGTTATCGATGGCCTGAATCAGTTCTTTTTGGACTTTTTCGATAAGCGTGCTCATGGGGTCTCTCTATTCAGTGCGCAGAGGCTGTTCTGATGCTGCATTAATGCTGAATTTCGCGGTCTGAGTCCAGTGTATAGGGTAAATCCAGCAGGGTCAGTTGCGGTCCTGCGGCGGATTGCAGACTCAGGCGTCCGTCGCTCACCGCATCTTGCTGCAGCACGGCAAGCAATTCCACCGCTCCGTCCGCCGTCGCCGCCAAAACCACCTCGCCGACTGCGCTGGCATGCACCGGAGAAAACACTTCGCTGGCGATGGCCGGCAGCTCGCTGCCAGGCAGGCTCAGACGATACAGCCGGCGTTTGAGTTTGCCCAGATACTGCATGCGCGCCACGATTTCCTGGCCGGTATAGCAACCCTTCTTGAAGCTGACTCCGCCCAGGGCCTGCAGGTTGATCATCTGCGGAATGAACAGTTCGCGCGTGGGGCCGAAGACCTGGCCAATACCGGCGCGGATTTGTCCCAGCAGCCAGTCATTCAAAGGCGCTTCGGTGAGTTTGACCGCCAGCAATGTGCGGATTTCTTCTGCTTGCGTGCTGCTGATCCAGAGTTCTGCACAACCATCGGCGCGGCGGATCGCCATGGCTTCGCCATGCCGGGCCACGCTGTTGGCGTCTGCAGGCAATGCCAGCCCGATTTCATTCAGTAGTGGATCGGCGTGGGACAGCCCGAAACGGGCCCATAAAGCGGATTCATCGGTCAGTTTGACCTTGGAGAACACGGCAAACTTCTGCAGTTCGGCCATCTGTGCTTCCAGTAGTTCAGCGGCCATGGCCAACAGGTAGCCATCGCCCTGCGGCACGATGCGAAAACTCGAGAGCATGCGGCCTTTGGCGGTACAGCGTGCGCCCAGGCTGCTGGTTTGTTCATTCAGATAGTTCAGGTTGCAGGTCAGCTGTCCTTGCAGAAACTTGCTGGCATCAACACCTCGGACAGCCAGCAGGCTTTCATGGGATATCGGGCAGTAAAAGCTGGGATTGGACATGGGTGGTCGCTTGGGTAAGGGGCAGGCAGTCATCATAGGGTGCCGCCATCGGCTTGTCAGCGGGTGCGGCAAGCCCATTGAGCCGGCTATACTGGCGCCCGATCAACTGGAGCTCGACCATGACCGATGCAACTGAACTCAACCGCCTGTTCTGGCATAGCCGGCGCGGCATGCTGGAGCTGGATGTGCTGCTGGTGCCCTTTGTGCGGGAGGTGTTTGCCAGCCTCAGCGAAGCGGATCAGCAGTGTTACCGCAAGTTGCTGGAGTGTGAGGATCAGGACATGTTCGGTTGGTTCATGCAGCGCGAAGAGCCAGAGGACCCCGATCTGCGACACATCGTGCGGATGATTCTGGACCGTGTCCAACCCCAGTGATTTCTTCGAGTGCCGCTGGCAACCCTCGCGTGGTTTGCTGGCGGGCTATCTTGTGCTGCTCGCGCTGGCTTTGCTGGCGGTCTGGCTGGCGGCTATTGCGGGCTGGGCGTCGCTGCTCGCCACGCTGTTGTGTATAGGGCACGCCTGTTGGGTCATGCCCCGATTCATCCTGCTTAACATCCCGAGCGCGTATACCGGCCTGCGGCACACCCCTGCAGGCTGGCAGTTGCAACAGGTGGATGGTCAGTGGCAGCCGGTGCAGTTATGCCGCGACAGTCTGGCATTGCCGGTTGCGCTGGTGCTGCGTTTTCGTTTGCCTGGCCAGCGCTTTGCTCGCGGGCTGTGCATCCCGGCAGATGCGATGGACGCCAGTGCGCACCGGCGCCTGCGGGTGCGGCTGAAATTCAGCCGCAATAGGTGGGCGGCTGCAGAATAGTGTCGCGCGCTTGCGGCAGCAGGTCCGGGTAATCGAGGGTGTAGTGCAGGCCCCGGCTTTCAAGGCGCTGCATGGCCGAGGTGATCATCAGTTCGGCCACCTGGGCGAGATTGCGCAGCTCGATCAGGTCACGGCTGACCCGGTAATTGCTGTAAAACTCGTCAATTTCGCTGAGCAGCAACAAGATCCGGTGCTGGGCGCGGTGCAGCCGCTTGGTCGTCCGCACAATGCCCACGTAGTCCCACATGAAACGCCGCAACTCGTCCCAGTTGTGGGCGATGATCACGTCCTCGTCGGAGTCCGTGACCTGGCTTGCATCCCAGGTAGGCAGGTTGCTCGGCATGGCGACCTGATCCAGCTGGCTGAGAATGTTTTCGGCGGCCACCCGGGCGAACACAAAGCACTCAAGCAGCGAGTTGCTGGCCATGCGATTGGCACCGTGCAGGCCGGTGAAGCTGGTTTCGCCGATCGCATAGAGCCCCGGCAAATCGGTATGTCCGGCGAGGTCGACGACCACACCACCGCAGGTGTAATGGGCGGCCGGTACCACCGGAATCGCTTCACGGGTGATGTCGATGCCGAAGTCCAGGCAGCGTTCGTAAACCGTCGGGAAGTGTGACTTGATGAAGTCTGCCGGTTTGTGGCTGATATCCAGGTACACGCAGTCAATGCCCAGTCGCTTCATTTCATGGTCGATGGCGCGCGCCACGATGTCGCGCGGGGCCAGTTCGGCGCGCTCGTCAAAGCGCGGCATGAAGCGTTCGCCATTGGGCAACTTGAGCAGTGCGCCTTCGCCACGCAGCGCTTCGGTGATCAGAAAACTCTTGGCCTTGGGGTGATACAGGCAGGTCGGGTGAAACTGGTTGAACTCCAGATTGCCGACCCGGCAGCCGGCACGCCAGGCCATGGCGATACCGTCGCCACAGGCGCCGTCCGGGTTGCTGGTATACAGATAGACCTTGGCTGCGCCACCGGTGGCCAGCACCACAAAGCGGGCACTGCAGGTGTCCACTTCACCGGTGGTGCGATTCAGCACATAGGCACCCAGGCAGCGGTTGCCGGGGAGTCCGAGTTTGCGTTCGCTGATCAGGTCGACCGCGACCCGTTGTTCCAGCAGTTCAATGTTCGGGCGTTGGCGGGCCTTTTCCAGCAGCGCGTTGAAAATCGCCGCCCCGGTCGCATCGGCGGCATGGATGATGCGTCGATGGCTGTGTCCGCCTTCGCGGGTCAGGTGAAACGCGCAGCCGGTTTCCGGGGCATCCGGATCTTCACGGGTGAAGGGCACGCCTTGTTCGATCAGCCATTGGATGGCTTCCCTGCTGTGTTCGACGGTCAGGCGCACGGTGTCTTCATGACATAAGCCGGCGCCGGCCTTGAGCGTGTCGTCAACATGCAGATCAATGGTGTCATCTTCGTCGAGCACGGCCGCTACGCCGCCCTGAGCCCAGTAAGTCGAGCCGTTGGCAAGATCACCTTTGCTCAGTACGGCAATGCGCAGGTGGGTGGGCAGGTTCAGGGCCAGCGTCAGGCCGGCAGCGCCGCTGCCAATGACCAGAACATCGTGCTGCAAGTGTTGACTCATGGGCGGATTCCGCGGCGCAGCGCGGCCTAGTACAGGGGGGAATGCCCGGCACAATAACGGTTCGCAGCGCCTGAGTGAAGGCTTGCATGCTTAACTTGCCCTTTACCGGTTGGTTCCGTCAGTCAATGATTCTTGTTGGATGTCCCTGAATCCTTTGCGTGCAATCTGGAGAAAGTCGGGCGTGTTGAATTGCAAATGGGAACTTTCTGGCTCGCCCATGCTCCATTGTGGGGTGCTTATGCAGGCTGCGCCGGATAGTGTCTGGTCATGGTTGCGTTTGACTGGACTGCAGGGCTTGCCGGTCAAGGGATTGCCTGTGGTTTGGCGGGCACTTAAGAGCCACTGTGGCATGTCGTCGTTAAGGGGAGAACTTTTGCGCAGTAGCAAGGTCTGTCAGATCAGACGAGAGTTGCAGTTGTCTCCGGTCGGAGACAGTCAATGAATCTTGAGGAAGATCAGCAGCTGGTGGAGCGGGTGCAGCGCGGTGACAAGCGTGCCTTCGATTTGCTGGTGCTGAAGTATCAGCACAGGATTTTGTCACTGGTCACGCGCTTTGTGCGCGATACCCATGAAGCACAGGATGTTGCGCAGGAGGCCTTTATCAAGGCCTATCGGGCGCTCCCGAACTTCAGGGGCGAAAGTGCCTTTTACACCTGGCTGTACCGCATCGCCATTAATACGGCGAAGAACCAGCTGGCTTCGCGCAGCAGAAGGCCGCGCGAAGTGGATGCGAGCATCGAAGATGCCGAGTACTTCGAGGGAGAACACGCGCTCAAGGATATCGACACGCCAGAGAGTCTTTTGCTGCGTGACGAGATAGAGGCGACGGTCAACCAGAGTATCCGGCAGTTGCCCGAGGATCTGCGTATGGCACTGACCCTGCGCGAATTTGACGGGCTCAGTTACGAGGATATTGCTGAGGTGATGCAATGTCCGGTGGGTACGGTCCGGTCACGAATTTTCAGGGCTCGCGAAGCCGTTGATAAAGCCCTGCAGCCTTTGCTGCAGTAAAGCTGATAGCCAGGCGCAAGCCTTGAGAGGATGTTCATGAGTCGAGAAGCCCTGCACGAATCGCTTTCCGCGCTGCTGGATGACGAGACCACCGAGCTTGAGTTGCATCGAATCTTGGCGGCCAAAGACGATATGCCGCTACGTGCAACCTGGTCTCGCTATCAGGTGGCGCGGGCGGTCATGCATAAAGAGTTGATTGAGCCGCGCCTGGATCTGGCTGCGGCCGTCTCGGCGGCGTTGGCTGATGAGCCTGTACATAGGGTCAAGCCTGTCGCTTCGCGCTGGCAGGGACTGGGTCGTTTTGCGGTGGCGGCGTCGGTCACTGTCGCAGTGCTGGCGGGGGTGCGCCTGTACAACCAGGATCAGATTACCGGGGTGCAGATGGCGCAACAGGCGAGTCAGCCGATGTTCACTTCGCCGCTGGTTCAGGGGCCGGCGGTTCTGGCCAGTTACACGCAGGACGCGGCGTCCGTGCCATCGGCCAATCAGCAGACCCAGGTGATGGGCAGCCGGTGGCTTGAGCAGCACGTGCCGGGCTATCTGCGTCAACATGCCCGGCAGGCGTCTTTTGCAGCACCGGATGGTGCGCTGCCGTTTGCACGTTCTGCCAGTCTTGAAGGTCGCTAAGAAAATTCATGCGTCGAACATCCTTGCTGTTGCTCCTGAGTGGTTTTCTGAGCGGCGGAGCTTTTGCCGCCGATGCCGATGACTGGTTTGCGCAGATGACTGCCAAAGCTGCGCAACAAAGCTTTCGCGGCACCTTCATTTACGAGCGCAGCGGGATTTTTTCCTCGCACCGGATCTGGCACCTCGCCCAGGGGGCTGAGGCTTCGCGCGAACGTTTATTGCAACTTGACGGTCAGCCGCACGAGGTTGTCCTCGCTAACGGGCAGGTCAGCTGCGCCACCGCTGATCTGGTCGAGAGCATGGCCGATGTGCAGCAGTGGTCAGGTCGCCGGCTGGATGTTGCCCGGCTTGAAAAGACTTACGAGTTGAAGCTGCTTGGTAACTCGAGGGTGGCGGGGCGATCGGCAGTGGCGTTGCTGCTGCTGCCCAGGGACACCTATCGGTACGCGCGTGAGCTGCATCTGGACAGTGAAAGCGGTCTGCCGCTCAAGACATTGTTGCTCAATGAGCAGGGGCAGTTGCTGGAACGTTTGCAATTCACCAGTTTTTCCCTCAGTCAGCAGATTTCCGAGCAGGAGCTGCAAGCGGTTACCGATTGCAAAAAGGTGCCGGTACCAGAGGCAGCCTCCGTCGTGACCTCATCCTGGCAAGCGCTCTGGATGCCACCGGGGTTTATTCAGGTCGGCGTCATGCAGCGTCCCGGTGCTGTTTCGGGGCTGCCGGTGCAGAGTCTGCTGTTTGATGATGGATTGGCCAGGGTGACCGTATTTATCGAGCCCTTGGGCGCAGAACGGGTCGATAACGCCCATGGGCAGATAGGTCCGACGGTGGTGGTGTCGCGCCCGTTCAAAACGACCGAGGGTGCCTACATGGCAACGGTTGTCGGCGAAGTGCCACTCAGAACCGCCGAGCGCATTGCCCTGTCGATCGGTGTCAAAGACAGCAAGAGTGATCTGCGATGATCGAGGAAACCGGAAGGGTAGTCGCCATCGAAGAGGGGGCGGTCTGGGTCGAAACCTTGCGCAAGAGCACCTGTTCCAGTTGCTCGGCCAATGCCGGGTGCGGACAAGGTTTGATGGACAAGCTCGGTGTCGGGCGTCAGCGTGGTTTTCTGCGGGTGTTATGTGACCTGCAGCTGGCGCTGGGCGATGTGGTGGTCATTGGCATTCGCGAGGATTTGCTTCTGCGTTCTGCCGTGCTGGTTTATCTGTTGCCGTTGCTGGGACTTTTGGGCATGGCTCTGCTGGCCAGCAGCATGGGGTTTGCCGAGGGTGTGATCATCCTCGCCGGTCTGGGTGGGTTGGTGGCGAGCTGGCTGCTGGTACGCGCTGTCTGCCGGCGCAAAGAGGATGATCCGGCGCTGCAGCCGGTGGTGTTGCGCGCCTTGCTGGCCGGGTCTTTAGGTCAATCATGATGTTTAATTCATATGTATCGCAGGAGTTTTGTAGAAATGTTTAAGCTGAAATCGGCGCTCTGTTCATCGGCGCTTGTTCTGTTGTTGGCTCAGTCGCTGTCAGCGCATGCCGAGTTGCCCGAGTTCACCCAGTTGGTTGAGCAGGCATCACCGGCAGTGGTCAATATCAGCACCACGCAGAAAGTCGAATCACGGCGTGCAGGTAGCCATCAGATGCCTGATCTGGAAGGTATGCCACCGATGTTTCGCGAGTTTTTCGAACGCATGCCGCAGCAGCAGCCGCCCTCCGGACAGGAGCGCAAGCGTGAGGCGCAGTCACTGGGTTCCGGTTTCATTATCTCTGCCGATGGTTATGTGCTGACCAATAATCATGTCGTGGCGGATGCTGACGAGATCATCGTGCGTCTGTCGGACCGCAGCGAGCTGGTGGCCAAACTGGTTGGCGCGGATCCGCGCACTGACGTGGCACTGCTCAAAGTCGAAGGCAAAGACCTGCCAACGGTAAAGCTTGGCAGTTCCGAAGGTATCAAGGTTGGCGAGTGGGTGCTGGCCATCGGTTCGCCCTTCGGTTTCGATCACTCGGCCACCTCGGGGATCATCAGTGCCAAGGGGCGCAGTCTGCCCAATGAGAATTATGTGCCCTTCATTCAGACCGACGTGGCCATCAATCCGGGTAACTCGGGTGGACCGCTGTTCAATCTGGACGGTGAGGTGATCGGTATCAATTCACAGATTTTTACCCGCTCGGGCGGTTTTATGGGGCTTTCCTTCGCCATTCCGATCGATGTGGCGATGGATGTGGCGGATCAGCTCAAGGCCAGTGGCAAGGTCAGTCGCGGCTGGTTGGGCGTGGTGATTCAGGAGGTCAACAAGGGTCTGGCTGAATCGTTCGGGCTGGAAAAGCCGGCCGGTGCATTGATTGCGCAGGTTCTGGTGGATGGTCCGGCAGCAAAAGGTGGCGTGCGGGTGGGGGATGTGATCCTGCAGGTGAATGATCGTCCGGTAATTCTGGCTTCGGATCTGCCGCATCTGGTGGGTGTGATCAAGCCGGGTGACAAGGCACAGTTTCAGGTCCTTCGCGAAGGCAAGCGGATAAGTCTGGCGCTGCAGGTGGGTAGTATGCCGGTGGATGGCGAGGAGCCGCCCGTAGCCTCCGCTGCGGAGCCTGAGCAGGCCTCTAACCGTCTGGGCGTTGCAGTGGTGACGCTGACTGCCGAACAGCGCAAGCAACTGGATATCCAGAATGGTGTGTTGGTCAAGGCGGTGGCGCAAGGTCCTGCTGCCATGATCGGGTTGCGCCCTGGCGACGTGATCACTCATCTGAACAATCTGTCGATCGCCTCGGTCGATGAATTCCAGCAGGTAGTCAAGCAGTTGCCGGACAACCGCTCGGTTTCCATGCGCGTTCTGCGGGAGGGACGCGCCAGCTTCATCACCTTCAAGCTGGCGGAATAAGCGCTTGAGAGCGGTTATCGGGCGGCAACTGTCGCCCGATTCTGCTCTTGTGCGGGTCAGCGGGCGTGACGCTTTGGTCGGCATTCAGGTAAACTCGGCGGCTATTTGCGTTGGGCAGCCTGCCTGCGGCTAATTCTTGAGTGCTGATCCGTGAGTGACCTGAGTCATATCCGTAATTTTTCCATCATTGCCCACATTGATCATGGTAAATCGACCCTTGCCGATCGTTTTATCCAGATGTGTGGCGGCTTGGCCGAGCGTGAAATGGAGGCCCAGGTCCTTGACTCGATGGATCTTGAACGCGAGCGTGGCATTACCATCAAGGCCCACAGTGTCACCCTCTATTACACGGCCAGAGACGGGAAAACCTATCAGCTGAACTTCATTGATACGCCCGGGCACGTGGACTTCACCTATGAAGTCAGCCGCTCGCTGGCCGCCTGTGAGGGTGCGCTGCTGGTGGTGGATGCCGGGCAGGGCGTCGAGGCCCAGTCAGTCGCTACCTGTTACACCGCCATCGAGCAGGGGCTGGAGGTGATGCCGGTCCTCAACAAGATCGACCTGCCGCAGGCCGATCCGGATCGGGTCAAGGAAGAAATCGAGAAAATCATCGGTATCGATGCCACCGATGCCGTGACCTGCAGCGCCAAAACCGGCCTGGGCGTGGATGAAGTGCTCGAGCGGCTGGTGGCTACTATTCCTGCCCCGACCGGTAATATCGAAGATCCCTTGCAGGCGTTGATCATCGACTCCTGGTTCGACAACTACCTGGGTGTGGTGTCGCTGGTGCGGGTGCGTCAAGGCTGCGTGAAGAAAGGCGACAAGATTCTGGTCAAGTCCACCGGCAAGGTTCACCTGGTGGACAGCGTAGGCGTGTTCAATCCCAAACATACCGCCACTGCCGATCTGAAAGCCGGTGAAGTGGGCTTCATCATTGCCGGGATCAAGGATATTCATGGGGCGCCGGTGGGTGACACCCTGACCCTGAGTTCGACCCCGGATGTCGATGTGCTGCCGGGTTTCAAACGCATACAGCCGCAAGTCTATGCCGGTCTGTTTCCGGTCAGCTCGGATGACTTTGAAGATTTCCGTGAAGCGCTGCAAAAGCTCACGCTGAACGACTCGTCGCTGCAATACACCCCTGAAAGCTCGGATGCACTGGGTTTCGGTTTCCGCTGTGGCTTCCTGGGCATGCTGCACATGGAAATCATTCAGGAGCGACTCGAGCGCGAATATGACCTGGATCTGATCACCACCGCGCCGACCGTTATATTCGAATTGCTGCTCAAGAATGGCGAAACGATCTACGTGGATAACCCGTCCAAGCTGCCGGATCTGTCCAGTGTCGAAGACATGCGCGAGCCGATCGTGCGCGCCAATATTCTGGTGCCACAGGAGCATCTGGGTAACGTGATTACCCTGTGTGTTGAAAAGCGTGGCATCCAGCACGACATGTTATTCCTCGGCTCGCAAGTGCAGGTGACGTACGACCTGCCGATGAATGAAGTGGTACTGGACTTCTTCGACCGCTTGAAGTCCACCAGCCGGGGCTATGCCTCGCTGGACTATCATTTCGAGCGCTATCAGTCGGCCAATCTGGTCAAGCTGGATGTGTTGATCAATGGCGACAAGGTCGATGCGCTGGCGCTGATCGTGCACCGCGATAATGCTCACTACAAAGGCCGAGCCCTGACCGAGAAGATGAAGGATCTGATTCCCCGGCAGATGTTTGATGTGGCCATCCAGGCCGCTATCGGTGGTCAGATCATTGCCCGTACCACCGTCAAAGCGCTGCGCAAGAACGTGATCGCCAAATGTTATGGCGGCGACGCAAGCCGCAAGCGCAAATTGCTGGAAAAGCAGAAGGCCGGTAAGAAGCGCATGAAGCAGGTGGGTAATGTGGAAATTCCACAGGAAGCCTTCCTGGCCGTACTCAAGCTCGAAGGTTGACTGCCATGTCGTTGAATTTCCCCTTGCTGTTGGTGATTGCCGTGGCGGTCAGCGGCTTTCTGGCCTTGCTTGATCTGCTGTACTTTGCCGGGCGCCGGCGTGCGGCCGTTGCAGCCTACAGTGGTCAGGTGCAGACGGCTGACCCGCAAGTCCTCGAACGGTTGAACAAGGAGCCGTTGCTGATCGAGTACGGCAAGTCGTTCTTCCCGGTACTGGCCATCGTCTTGGTGCTGCGTTCCTTTCTGGTCGAACCGTTCCAGATTCCGTCCGGTTCCATGAAGCCCACCCTTGAGGTGGGTGATTTCATTCTGGTCAACAAGTTTGCCTATGGCATCCGCTTGCCGGTACTGGATACCAAGGTCATCGAGATCAATGATCCGCAACGCGGCGATGTCATGGTCTTCCGGTTTCCCAGCGATCCGCAGGTGAACTACATCAAGCGGGTAGTGGGTTTGCCTGGCGACCGGATTCGTTACAGCAGCAGCAAGAAGCTCTATATCAATGACCGGCTGGTTTCCGAGACATTGCTCGGGCAGGAGCCTGGCAGCCTTGGTAGCGCCGAGTTGTTTACCGAAAAGCTGGGTCAGGTCGAACACATGATCCGCAAGGAAGTCAGCCGTTATCGGCTGGAGCCAGGGCGTGAGTGGGTGGTTCCACAGGGTCACTATTTCATGATGGGTGACAACCGTGACAACTCCAATGACAGCCGTTACTGGAATGATGCGAATATTCCGTATGAGTTGCGCGGCATGGTTCCCGACCGCAATATCGTTGGCAAGGCTTTCGCCATCTGGATGACCTGGCCCGATCCGAAACTGAAAAATCTGCCCTCGTTTTCCCGTGACCGACTGATTCATTGAAGGGCGCGCCGCAAGTAACGCCTGTTCGGTCTATATATGTAGCTTCTGACCTATTCCAATAACACGTTATTCGAGGTTTTCTATGAACTCTCTACGGTCGCAAAAAGGCATGTCGGTGTTGGGCATCATGGTGCTGTTGGCTGTCGTGGCTTTTTTTGTCAGCGCCGGCCTCAAGATGCTGCCGCACTATCTGGATAACAATGCATTGACCGGCATTATTAAAAAAATCGAAACGGACAAAGCCGCTGATGTACGGACTGTTCCTGATTTTTATGAATATGTCGCTAAAGGCATGACTATCAATGCTATTCGAGACCTCGATCTGGAGAGCGCGCTGGAAGTTAAGCTGGTGGACAATGAGTTTCGTGCACACCTGAAGTACGAAAAGCGCGAGCCGCTGATCCAGAATCTCGACCTTGTAGCCCGCTTCGACAAAGAATTCCGCGTACGCATGCCGTGAGCGCTGCTCTGGATCGGCTGCAGCGCAAGCTGGGCTATACCTTTCATGATCCCGAGTTGATGCAGTTGGCATTGACTCACCGCAGTTTCGCCGGACGCAACAACGAGCGGCTGGAGTTTCTCGGCGATGCGATTCTCAACTTCATCGCCGGTGAGGCGTTGTTCGAGCGCTTTCCGCAGGCCCGCGAAGGTCAGTTGTCGCGTCTTCGCTCGCGCCTGGTCAAAGGCGAGACGCTGGCTGTACTGGCGCGCGGCTTTGATCTGGGCGAATACCTACGGCTGGGCTCCGGTGAGCTGAAAAGCGGTGGCTTTCGCCGCGAATCGATTCTGGCCGACGCCCTTGAAGCACTGATCGGCGCCATTTACCTGGACTCTGGCATGGAAGCCGCCCGCGAGCGGGTGCTGGCCTGGCTAGCCGACGAGATCAGTGATCTGACACTGGTGGATACCAACAAGGATCCCAAGACCCGCTTGCAGGAGTTTCTGCAATCGCGCGGTGGCGACCTGCCACAGTATGAAGTGGTGGATATTCAGGGCGAACCGCATTGCCGGACGTTCTTCGTCCAATGTTCGATATCCCTGCTCAATGAAGCGACCCAAGGGCAGGGCGCCAGCCGGCGGATTGCCGAGCAGGTGGCTGCCGCTGCAGCACTAACCGCCATTGGCGTGGAGAATGGAAATGACTGATGTACCCGTTAGCCGTTGTGGCTATGTGGCCATTGTCGGGCGGCCAAACGTCGGCAAATCCACGCTGCTCAACCATATTCTGGGGCAGAAGCTGGCGATTACTTCGCGCAAGCCGCAAACCACCCGGCATAACATGCTCGGCATCAAGACCGAAGGCAATGTTCAGGCCATCTATGTGGATACTCCCGGTCTGCACAAGAACAACGAAAAAGCCCTGAATCGCTTCATGAACAAGACCGCCAGCAGCGCCTTGAAGGATGTTGATGTGGTGATCTTTGTGGTCGACCGTACGCGCTGGACCGACGAGGACCAGCTGGTGCTGGAACGCGTGCAGTATGTGCAGGGGCCGGTTCTGCTGGCGGTCAACAAGGCCGACCGGATAGAGGATAAGAGTGATCTGCTGCCGCATCTGGAGTGGCTGGCCAGCCAGCTACCCAACGCACAAGTGGTGCCGGTTTCCGCCTTGCACGGGCATAACCTCGACACGCTGGAGCGTCTGGTTGCCGAGAACCTGCCTGAAAGCGAACACTTTTTCCCTGAAGATCAGATCACTGACCGCTCCAGCCGCTTTCTGGCCTCCGAGCTGGTGCGTGAAAAGATCATGCGTCAACTGGGCGCAGAGTTGCCTTACCAGATTGCCGTGGAGATCGAAGAGTTCAAGCTCGATGGCCGTATCCTGCATATCCATGCGCTGATTCTGGTCGAGCGCGATGGCCAGAAGAAAATCATCATTGGCGACAAGGGTGAGCGCATCAAGCGTATCGGTCAGGAAGCGCGCAAGGATATGGAAGTGCTGTTTGACAACAAGGTCATGCTCAACCTGTGGGTCAAGGTCAAGGGTGGCTGGTCCGACGATGAGCGTGCG
>DATMWH010000379.1:0-4072 GCA_035562615.1 Pseudomonas sp.
GCCACTGTCTTCGAGGGCTGACAAAAAAGCATGGCGCAGAAAAGGCTGCTCACCGACCAGCAGGGCGTCCCACTCGGCAGGATGCAGATCGTTGAGTGAAGCAAGGGTCAGCAAGGTCATGCACGAAGTCTGAACCTTTGCAGGCACCAATAAAACCCTGCTGTTGCAGGGATAAAAGGTTATGTCCCCGTTATGTTTTGCAGATCAAAATGCAAAAACAGGTAGGAGCGGGCTTGTTCACGATGCTTGTGCCGCCAGGCAGGGCATCATGCGCCGAGAGCACTCAACCCAGATCGCCAGCAAGCTGGCTCCTACACGGGCTGTGCACATCTGCAACATGTAACGGGTACATGGCGATAAAAAAACCCCGCCGAAGCGGGGTCCAAAGGAGCGTTGCAGGTGAGCGTGAATCAGAAAACGTATTGAGCGCGCAGGGCGATCGAAGAACCATTTTTGTCAGTAGCTTTCGAATTCGCTTGGTTGCGCGCATTCAGGGTAGTGTTAGCGGTGTTGTTTGAATTTAAACCGGTCTGAAGCGACAGAGTGTCAGAGTCAGCACTGACGTAGCTGTAGTTCAGTGCAATCTTGACTGCCTCGTTGGCATACCAGTTAACACCCAGGGTGCTCACGTCGGCGCTGCTTTCATCGATGGCATTGACCGTATTCAGAGCCGAGCCCTGCAAGTTGTCATCATCCTCCACGCCAACATGGTCGAAGCGGTAGAAGATTTCCCAGGCGCCAGTCTCTTTGTTTGCAGGTTTGATTGCATCAAACTTGCCGCCATCGAGCTTGTATGCGCGCGACTCGCCAGTCAGGGTATAAGCCACCTGAGCCGTGTAACCGGAGGCGGTACGATCGCCATTGGTGTCCTGGCCTTCCAGAGTACGATTAAGGTATTCCGCCTCGAAGGATAACGGGCCAGTCATGTAAGCGAATTCCAGACCGTAGACGCTGTCATCGTTGTAGTAGCGATTTGTGGCAGTTTTGGCCAAAATTGGGCTTGGTGTGTTGAGGGTGCTGTCCTCGGAAATACCGCGAGCGCCGAGATTGGAAGTAATGCTTCCCTGAAACTTATTATCGTCGTAGTTACGCTGGGCCAGATCAACACCAAAGTGCAACACTTCAGTTTCGGCCACGATCGGGGCAAAAACACCGCGCGCTACCAGAGAGTTCACGTCCATACCGTTGTTGCTTTCCAGCTCACCACCACTGGCCTCCTGCTGGAAGATACCGGCCGAACCATAAAGGTTGCCGCCAGTGGCCGCGCTGACTTGCACGCCCATATCATCGAGCTTGTTGTTGACCCACGGAGCCAGATCATAGATTGCGGTACGTTCCATGGTGGTGATCCACTTGGAACTGGTGGCATGCTGCAAACCAAAATCGGGGTCGAAACGACCGCCCTTGATCACGACCGGAGCGAAACCGGTGTAGGCGATGGTTGCTTCATCCCAGTTGGTAGTTTCCGTGCTGGAGCTAACACCATTGCTGGCCTGGCCATCGGCGAAGTCGTAGTTGAATACGTAGCGCCAGTCTTTGTAATTACCCGACAGTTCAAGGATGGCACGGCGGAAGTAGGCTTCGTTGGCGCTGCTGTTGTTGGCGGTATAGAACCCGTCAAACTGGTTGAAGTCAGCCTGAATACGACCGCCGAGCTTGAAGCTGTATTGCTTGTCGACAGTGGCTACTTCCAGACCACTTTTGGTCTTGATAACAAGATCGGTGCCGTCAGTGGTGACGGTACCGGCGGAAGCCTGGGCGGAAATTGCCAGGGCCAGGGCGCTGGCAGTAAAACCGGCGAAGTGCTTACGGATCATCGAGATTCCCCTATTGGTCTTGAGCAGAAAACACGTGGGCATCAGGCCCATCGGTGCTGGGGGGGAATATTGGTGTCGGGATATTTCAGCGCGGTGGCTGTTTGATGAAAGTTCTGTGACTACGGAACTTTTGCCCTTTGCCAGAGCAGCAGACACCGGCAACGCCCGATAGGACTAGTCGAGACACAGGAAAAGCAGACGATTGAGCAGTTGGTACGCATGCAGGCCACTCAGCAGCCAAACGCATCAGCTGAAACGGCGGGCAACCAGCCGGTCCAGTGACAACGGCCCCGCGCCTTTGGCCATCAGCATCAGCAGCACCGCCGCCCAGACCCCGTGCGTCGGGTAAGCATCCGGGTACACCAGCAGCTGAATGACCGCCGTCATCAGCAGCAGGCCCAGCGCCGAAAAGCGCGTAGCCAGTCCCAGCAGGATCAGGAGCGGCAACACATGTTCGGCGAGGGCTCCCAGCGTTGCCGCCAGCGCGGGTGAGAGCAAAGGCAATCGGTACTCTTGCTCAAACAGGTAAACCGCCGAGCTGGATAGCCGCGGCACACCCCACTGATATTCGCCGGCGACAATATCCACGGCAAACCCCTCAATTTTGGTCTGCCCGGATTTCCAGAACAGCGCGGCGACGGAAAAACGTCCCAGCAGGGCAATCAACCCGTAGGGAATGCGCTCACACCACTGAATCAACGGCACCATGGATTACTGCTCCCGGATATGGAAATGGGTAATGGCGCCACCACGGACTAACAAACCCAGGGCGGCTGTCAGATCAAACGCCGGGGCCGCATTGACCGCCGCGGCAAACGAAAGCCCGCAAACAAGCTGTTCAATGAACACGGCAACCCCCGGCTCCAGCCGGATCACTTCCACCGCCAGCTCCTGACGCAGCAGAAGGACAGATTCCGGCTGCAACGGATTGACCGACTGCAGGGCCATTTCCGTTTCAGCGTGCTGGTGAGCCGCCCACAGGGAATGCACCGCATAGGCCGATTGCAGCACACACAGACTGGGCTGCAACCTGAAGCAGACACGCGCCAGACGCGCTTCATCGGCAAGCAAGGCCGCCCATTCGGCCAACGGCAAAGCAGCGGCATCTGCCGCATGAAAGCTCTGCACATAAGACCACTCCAGCCGCGCCAGATCGGCCAGATACGGCAGGCCGGAAGCCGGGGCAAAGTCGGCGATGTACTGCGCAAACCCCTCGCCATAGTTGACCAGCACCGGCGAAGTCGGTGGAAACGCGCGCACGAACCCTGCCGCCATGGCCCGAAAAAACGCCTCACCGACCATGTGCTGCACCACCGGAAAGGTATCCGCCAGTGCGCCAACCCGTGATGCCAGTGCATTGTTGCGGTAAACCGCAAAGCGCTGGGCCGGATCAGAGCCATTCCAGCTCACCAGCCCCGGCGGACAGTCGGCTTGCGGATTGATCAGCGCGGCGGCAAAGGCGGCCTGAGGCGTCATGGGCGCACCCCGCCAGCCGTTGGTGGCGGTGCAAGCCGCGCCATGCGTATTTCGGCTTCACGCGCTTCTGCCAGCAGTACCGGCAGCTCGGGAATGTCGTTATCGCGCTCGATCAGGGTCGGCTTGGGTCCGGTGAGGGTCAGCGCAAAGTCATACAACTGCCAGACCGCCTCGGCGACGGGCGCACCATGACTGTCGATCAACAACTCAGCACCAGCGGAATCGACGGCCTCGGCAAAACCGGCCAGATGAATCTCACCCACCGCCGCCAACGGCAGGCCGCGAATATAGTCATGGGCGTCCAGACCATGGTTGACGCAGGCCACATGCACGTTGTTGACATCCAGCAGCAAGCCGCAACCGGTGCGGCGCACGATTTCAGTAATGAACTGGTTTTCGGCCATGCTTGAGGCAGCGAACTGCACATAGGTGGCCGGATTTTCCAGCAGCAGGCGCCGCCCCAGACGCTCCTGCACATGGTCGATCTGCGCGCATACATGCCCGAGCGTGGCGGGGGTATAAGGCAGCGGCAGCAGATCATTGAGAAAATGACCGCCGTGGCTGGACCAGGCCAGATGCTCGGAAAACGACGCCGGCTGATAGCGCGCCAGCAGCCCTGCAAGCCGCCGCAGATGACTCTCGTCCAGCGCATCCTGACCACCGATGGACAGCCCTACCCCGTGCATCGACAACGGATACTGCTCGCGCAGACGCTCCAGATAGTGATGGTAGGGGCCACCGGCCACCATGTAATTCTCGGCATGCACCTCAAGGAAGCC
>DATMWH010000380.1:0-38363 GCA_035562615.1 Pseudomonas sp.
ACAACTACGACAGCCACCCGACCTTCACTGCAGATGATCTGCAGGCGCTGGGTTCGGTCAAGGTCGTGGCGACCGATATAGACGGTGAGAAGGCTGAGGGCACGGTCAGTGTGGGAGTGTCGGATGATATTCCACAGGCCAATTCGGACACTATTGTCAGTGGTGCTGCGGGTACTGTTAACCTTGTACTGGTTCTCGATAGTTCAGGCAGCATTGGCGATGCCAATATGGCTACTATTAAAGCGGCCGTAACCAACTTGATGAACAGTTACGGCAATTCTCTGGTCAAGGTTATGTTGGTCGACTTTGACACTACAGCCACGGTTAAAACGATTGGCAGTAATCCTTGGCTGTCGAAGACCGATGCCGTCGGACAGCTCGGTTCTATTTCTTCTGGAGGAAGCACGGACTATGACGATGCGTTGCTTGCCGTGCAGAATAACTACGGGACGCCTCCTACAGCTGATAATACCTTTGTGTTTTTTGTTTCTGACGGTGAGCCGAACACGGTAGCCAATCAAATTGATGCTTCAGAGAGGCTGAGCTGGACGAATTTCCTTGCCAGCAAAAATATCGATGGCGTCTACGCGGTTGGTATCGGAGCTGGAGTCAGTCAGACGGATTCCGACCTTCGGGATGTGGCCTGGTCGCCGGATGGAAATGGCAATAACAATGTTGTGCTGATTTCCAATGCCGGTGATTTGTCCGGAACCCTCACTAATCTTGCGCAATCGATTCAGGGCAATGTCACGACTAACGATACGGCAGGTGCAGATGGTTGGGGCGCACCTAAACTGGTGTCGGTCACTTATGGTGGTAGCACCACAACGTTTGCCAATAACAGCAGCTCTGTGGTCATTAATCTGGGAGCCGGAAAGGGCACACTAACTATCGAAGGTGACGGTGATTACACCTTTACTCCGCCTATCGGTGGTGCAGAAGGAGCTCCAGTTGTTGTTACCTACACGGTTCAGGACGGTGACAAAGATCAGAGTGTTTCAACCCTGACTATCGTAAATCCTGTGCTGGTTGTGGGCAGCAATAAGAACGACACGGGTTTGGGTGTAGACGGTACTGCTGATAATCATACTCGGCCAAACCCGACTCCAGGGTCTGATATAGATGGTTCTCTCATCGGTGGTGCTGGGCCTGATGTGCTGATTGGCGACGTAGGTGGCGTAACTTCAGGTAGCTATAACCTGACGTTCATGATTGATAAATCGGGCAGCATCAGCACAACCGAGTTTAACTTGATGAAAGCTGCCGTAAACGACTTGCTAAGTAAGTTCAACGGCATTAGCCAGTTGCAAGTCGAGATTGGAACTTTCAGTAATAATGCTCAAGTTGTTGGTACCTACACGACTGTTGCAGACGCGCAGGCTGCGATAAACGGGTTGACCCCGGGAACTAGCAATACAAACTACGAAGCAGCGCTTAAAACCTTGAACACTATGGTTTCTCTTGATCCATCAGCTGATAAAAGGATCGTTTACCTGCTAACAGACGGAGCACCTACAACAGGTGCATGGCTTGATACTGCGGCTATTGTGGCCGGCATGACAAGTTTGAGCTATTTATCCGATCCAGCTATTGAAATAAATGCGGTAGGAATCGGTCTGAGTGGTGGGTCTGCTGGTGCTAATCTGAATGCTATTGATAACACCACTGACGGTTATTTAGCTGTTAATAACTTCTCGGATCTTTCTGCTGGATTAGGTTCTCTATTCACACCGGTAAGCGTGGGTAACGACACTCTCATTGGCAATGAAGGGAACGATGTGATCTTTGGCGATAGTATCCATTCTGATAACTCAAATGGAGGCTGGGCAGATTTCGTTGCTGATAATCCAGGTAAGACTGGGGGGCAGCTGTTGAATGAACTCTATATTAATCATGCTAAGTATGGGGTTGAAGGCTCTGTAGGTGGAAACGACACTCTTACCGGAGGTGCTGGTAACGACATCCTCTATGGCCAGGGTGGTAATGACACCTTGATCGGTGGTGCCGGTGACGATCTACTGATTGGTGGTAGCGGTAACGACACGTTTGTCTGGAAGTCAGGCGATACAGGCAGCGATGTCGTTAAGGACTTCAACAATCCGTCAGGATTAAGTGGAGGTCAGGATGTGCTGGATCTGTCGGAGTTGCTGGCCGGTATTGGTGGGATGCCAAACTTGGGGGCTTTGCTGCCTAATACAGGTGCTGTTGCAACGGCTCTGGACCAATACCTGACCATCACTACTGGTATCAATAGCACGATCACGGTTGATACTAATGGAGCAGTAGCTGGCGGAAGTACGCAGGCTATTGAGTTAACGGGAGTTAACTTGGCTGGCTATGGCGGAAGTGAGTTTGACATCATCAAAGGCATGCTGGATGACGGTGCGTTGAAGGTCGTCTGATCCACGGCGATTAAAAACCCGCCACCTGTTTATAGGGTGGCGGGTTTTTTTATGGCTTTTGGTAGGGTGGGTTTCAGCCTAACGCTGGTGTCGCTGTGGGCTGAAGCCCACCCTACAAGCCTAAAAAGGCATTGGTCGAAAAAAGAGCAACTTGATGGCAGCTTTGTACCCGACTTAAATGCAGGGCAATGCTGTTATCACGCACCCCAAGGTGCGGGGGATCCAACCAAGCGGCCCATGGCACCTTCAATACCAATGTCCTTAAGGACATCCAGCTCAGCCTGGGTTTCCACCATCTCGGCTATCAGTGGCATGTCGATGCTGTTGGTCGCTCGGAAGACGGCTTCGATGAAGGCGCGCTTGTCGGCTTCCTGGTCGATCGCGCGGATGTAGCTGCCGTCGATTTTCAGGTAGGCCAGACCCAGATTGGTCAGGTTGCCAATCAGGCTGAAGTTGCCCCCGAAGTGCTGCAGGCCCAGCCTGTAGCCGGCTGCGCGGACGCTCTGACTCAACTGTTCCAGCTGGGCGGCAGGTGGTATATGGCGCTCATCGAGTTCCAGAGTGAGAAGGCCGTCTTTGCGCGGATTATTGCGCAAAATCTGCAGCAAGCTGGCCTGACTTTCAGCATCTTTCAGGGTTTGCCCCGAGAGGCTGAGTGCCAGTGCCTGGGGATGCTGGTTCAAGTGCTTGATGCTGTTTTCCAGCATGGCCATGTCCAGACGGGCTGACCAGCCAAGGCGCTCTATCCAGGGCAGGAACTGGCCGGCAGCGACGGCTTCGCCTTGCGGGTCGATCAGGCGGGCGAGCACCTTCTGATGCAGGATTTTGCCGGTATCGGCGCAGGTTGAAACCGGTTGGAAGAACAGTTTGAGTTTGCTTTGGTTGAGCGCCTCATCAATCCAGGCCCGCCAGTCTTGTGACGCATTGCTGCTCTGCGAGGCTGTATCTTCCAGTCTTGCCCAGGATTTGCCGAGAGTACCTTGTGCCTGCGCCAGCGCCTGATCGGTGCGGCCAAATACGACTTTTGGGTTGTCGCCGGGAGTGAAGGCGCCAATGCCGATGTAGGCGACCGGAGACATTTCGCTCTCTTTGGACAGCTCGAGCACCGCAAGCGCAGCAGCCAGTTCGCCGGCCAGTTTGTCGGCATCCTCGCCGGTCAGGCCGGGCGCCACCAGGGTGAACTCGCCGGCACGGCTGCGTGAGCCCAGCCACTCGGCGCGATGGGGTTTTTCCAGTTGTTGCTTGATCACGCCGCCCATGGCCTTGATCAGTGCATCGGTCTTCTGGCCGCCGAGTTTCTGGTTGAGGCCCGTCAGGTCGGCGAGGCGAACAAACAGCAGATAGCCTGCAGCATTGTGTTCAGAAACGATCAATTGTTCCGCCAGACGAATATCCAGCAGGCGCCGGTTGGCCAGCCCGGTGAGGCTGTCCTGATAGGCTTCGATGCGCAGTTTTTCGCTGCGTGCGGCTTCTTCGGCAAACAGGGTTTTGAGCTTTTCCACCATCAGGTTCATGGCTTGCACAACACGGCGCAGCTCTGGCGTGCGCGGAATCTGCAGGACCGAGAGAAATTCACGACGACTGATGGCTTCGGCCTGATCGACCATGCTGTCCAGCGGGCGCAGTTGCGTGCGCAACAGCCAGCCACCGAGCAGGGCGCTGAAGACGCCAACCAGCAACAGCCACATCAGGCTGCCCAAGGTGCTGTCCCAGAGTTTGGCCAGCAGAAACTGCGGGTCGCTGAGCACTTCCACCCGAGCGGCTTGTTCCCAGCCGCGCATGAGCAGGGCGTCAGCCCACTCGGGCTCAAGGTTGACCATGGCAATGAACCATGCAGGCACGTTCTGCTCTTTGCTGATGTTGTCGTTCTTGCGTTCGACGATGATCGACTCATCGGCAATGTTGACCACGCGGATGGTCTGGAAGTAGCCGCTGTCAAAGATTGAGCTGACCATCAGCTCAATCATGGCCGGGTCGTCAACATGCGGGCTCATGGACAGTCCGAGCGCGGTGGCAGCATCCTGGGCGTGCGAGCGTAACTGGCTTATCGCCTGTTCGCGGGAACTTTCCACGCCGGCCAGAAAGCTGCCGGTGAAAGCAATCACGATAAGCAGGCAAATCGCCAGAAACAGCTGTTTGAGCAGTGACATTTTGTTCTCCTAACCTTCGCCGACGGCGAAACCTTCAGCACGCATTTTTTTGAGTACATCCTGCCAGCGCGACAGCTTCTTGCTGTCGCCTTTCTTGTTGCTGCCAGCCACGAAGAGGCCTTCGGCATTGAAGGCGTAAACCGGTAACAGATCTCGCCGTTGCGAGGCCGGGCGAATTTCGGGAATCAGATTGTCCAGCACCAATGGATCCGCAGTAGGGGTTGCGTAGTAGGTCAGAACCATATGCGCTTGCTTGTACTTGAGGGCCTTGACGTAAGTGATCCGCAGTTTGGAGCTGGGGATGCCCAGACGGCGCAGGGTGAAATATTTGGAGATGGAATAATCTTCGCAGTCAGCGGCGCCTTTGACCGTGGCCTCGATAGGGGTGGCCCAGTAGTCGTTTTCTTTCCAGTTGAATTTGTCGTCAAGAAAGCGGTACTGGCGGTTGAAGAAGTTGTTGACTGCTTTGAGCTTCTCCATCTCGCTCAAGCCCTCGCTGGACTGGATCAGCTCTTCCCAGCCATTGATCTTGTCGCGGGTCATGATATTGAGTTTGCCGTACTTCTTGTCGGCATTGGCAATGATCTGTTTGAAGTCCCAGGAGCTGTAATCGGCCCACAGGCTGGAAATGACGCCGAAAAGGCACAGTAGCAGCACCGTTCTGCACAGGAGAGATGTCCGCGGAGCGGGTGTTTCTAGTGTGGTTTTGCTAGGCCACATTAGCGCTCTCCGATGGATGGTCTCTATACAATGGGGTGATGCGTCAAGAACCTGACTGCGCGCTTTTACAGCGCTAAAGAGTAGCTGAAATCACTGATCCCAAAGGGTTGAGTGCAAAAAAAAGCTGCACGAGGCAGCTTCTTTCAGCACCGTCTGGGACGGCCATCAGTGATGGCGCGGTTTCAGCAGTGCGGGTTTTTCGTCCGGGGAGTTGAACAGCAGGAACAGGGCCGTCAGCAGTTCCGGAATCTGCTCGATCATGCTGTCCATCAGATCGGGGTCACTGGCTATATCGGCAAATTCTGCCTGGTCGTCGAAAAGCCCCGAGCCCACCATGATCGGCAGCAGCAGTTCACTGACTTCGTCTTCGGCATTTTCAAACCAGATGGCTTCGCGCAGGAACACGCCTTCCATAAAGCCGATGCACCAGCCGCGCAGCTCCGATTCATCGGGCTGCTCGCCGAGGTCTAGATCGCAGGGCATTTCCGGCTCTTCGTCGCTGGCCAGTTGGCGGGCGATGTGCTCCTTGAGTTGCAGCAGAGTGGCTTCAACGTCATCGCGTTCAGCGTCATTGCGGTAGTGCGGTGGCTCGGCAAACAAGGCATCAATCCATTCCCGCGGCGGAACCTGCTCAGGACAGATCGACAGGGCGGTCAGGTAGCCATGAGCGGCTACATAGTCCAGTGCTTCATCATGCAAGTCATCGGCATCGAGAAAGGCTTGCAAGCGGTGCAGCTGTTCGGCAAAGGACATTGAGGATCTACCTTGAGGGAATTGATAGTTCGGAATTCTATCCCTGCAGACGTGCAAAAGCACGACGGGATCTGCGGGTGGCTTGATTCAGATCGGTGTTTTCTCCGGATTGACCGATTTTTCCAGCCGATCAGGCGAGTCGGGCATGCCATCCATCCTTTCCATGAGTCGACGGGTTGAGCATTCGCGGCCTGCGCCGGTAAAATGGAACTCAGCGCCGATTTAGACAGCTACTTGCGGGGCGCCAGAGACGCAGAACGTCTCGAAATACCGCTAAAGCGCTGGTTCGGTGTCGCAGTTCACCGCTATCCAGCTGAACTGACGAACCCGAGAGCGCCCGCCATGATTTGCCCGCAACCACTGTGCCGCCTGGCACCTGTCACCACCGGAATGACCTCTGGCAGTCCGCGTATTCTGCTGTGTTCCAATCAGGCAGCCGGCCTGTTGCGTTACATGGAAGGCTGGTCCAGGCAACGCCTTAACCGGCAACTGGTTATCGAAAGTCTGCAACAGCCGGATTTACTGGCTGAACTGGCCAGCGACAGTTTTGATCTGGCAGTGGTGCAGGCAGTACCGGCGGAAGCGCTCGATGGCTTGGTGCATGACCTTGTACGGGTTGCCCGGCAAGGCTTGATCACGCGACCCCATAGCGGGCTTCAGCGATAGTCGATTGCCACCAGCGTCCAGTATTTCTCTCCGGTGGGTGTTGCCACGCGGATTTCGGCATCCAGCACCTTGCCGATCAGTGCGCGGGCCAGAGGGGAGTCAATGCTGATCAGTCCGGCCTTCAGGTCCAGTTCGTCAGGGCCGACAATGCGGTACTGCTGCGCTTCACCTTGCTCGTCTTCCAAGGTGACCCAGGCACCGAAATACACTTTGTGGTGGTCCGAGGGCATCTGATCGACCACTTTGAGGTTTTCCAGTCGCTTGCTCAGAAAGCGCACCCGGCTGTCGATTTCTCGGAGCATTTTCTTGCCGTAGGTGTATTCGGCGTTTTCCGAACGATCCCCTTGGGCAGCGGCTTCGCTGACGGATTGTGTGACTTGCGGACGGCGTACATGCCAGAGTTCATGCAGCTCGGCACGCATGCGCGCCTCGCCTTCAGGGGTGATCAGTGCGGTGCCGGCACTGCGTGGGGGGCGATAGCGGCTCATTGGTCAGGCTTCGCGCAACACGGACAGCGGGCTGGCGTTGAGCGAACGTCGTGTGCCCAGTACGCCGGCCGTTCCGACCACCACTGCGCCAATCAGCGGCAGTAGCAATAGCCATGGATGCGGGCGCCAGATCAGGTCAAAGGCAAAGCTGTACAGCAGGAAGCTGATCAGTTCACAACCGACTGCCGCCAGCATGCCACTGGCCGCTCCAAGCAAACCGAACTCGGCCCAGCGGGTGCGCAGCAAAAGCCTGCGCTCGGCACCTAGCGTGCGCAATAACGCACCCTGACGAATGCGTTCGTCCAGAGTCGACTGCAAACCGGCAAACAGAACGCTCAGGCCGGCGGCCAGAACAAACAACAGCACGAACTGAACGGCCAGAGTGACCTGAGCCAGAATGCTGCGCAGTTGCGCCAAAATGGCATCGACCTGAAGCAGGGTGATGGCCGGAAATGCCCGCGCCAGAGCCACCAGTTCTCGGTCGTTGCCAGGCGGTATGAAGAAGCTGGTCAGGTATGTGGTCGGCAGACCGCTGAGACTGCCGGGAGCAAAAATCATGTAGAAGTTCGGTTTCAGGTTGTCCCAATCCACTTCGCGCAGGCTGCTGACTTGCGCTTCACGCTCCAACCCTCCGACGTTGAAGGTCAGCTTGTCGCCGAGTTTCAGGTTCAGGCTTTGCGCCAACCGGGACTCCACCGAGACTTGCGCGATGTCCTGCGCCTGGCCTTCTGCAGACCACCAGCTGCCTTCGATCAGGCGATTATCGTTGGGAAGATCAGCAGCCCAGGTCAGGCTGAGGTCGCGCTGAACCGAACGTTCACCGGTTGACTCCTTGCTCACCCGTTTCTTCACTGGCTGTCCGTTAATCTCGATCAGACGTCCCTGGATCATTGGGTAGAGCGGAGCAGGGTGAGTGGATAGTTGTTCCAGTCGCGCGCTGAAGGCTTCTTTGTCGGCAGGCAGTACGTTCATCGCGAAGTAGTTGGGCGCATCATCGGGCAGTTGGTTTTGCCAGGTATCCAGCAGCTCGCCACGCAACAGTGCAATCAGTGACATGCACAACAGGATCAGGCCAAAAGCCAGTGCTTGACCGGCTGCGTTGAGCGGGTGGCGCAGCAACTGGCCCAATCCCAGGCGCCAGGCCAGAGAGGCCCCGGCCAATAGTCGGCGCATCCCCTTGAGTGAGAGCAGTAACAGGCTTCCGAGCAGCAGTGCGGCGACCAGACCGCCACCCAGCAGGCTGAGTGTCAGTTGCAGGTCGAGGCTCAGGCGCCACATGATCAGACCCAGCGCCAGCAAGGCTGCGCCATACACCAGCCAGCCGCTGGCCGGCAGAGGCAGCAGATCGCGTTGCAATACCCGCAAGGGCGGCACACGCCCCAGTGCCGCCAGCGGCGGCAAGGCAAAGCCGGCCAGTGCAACAAGGCCGGTGGCGATGCCGGCCAGCATCGGTGCAAAGCCGCCGCTGGGGATTTCCTGCGGCAGCAGATCGCTCAGTAGCTGAAACAGACCAAATTGCGCCAGCCACCCCAGCAAGGCGCCAACGACACAGGCCAACAATCCGAGAATGGCCAGTTGCAAGCTGAACAGCTGCATGACTTCGCGCCGGCTCATACCGAGGCAGCGCATCAGGGCACTGGAATCGAAGCGCCGTTGGGCAAAACGGTTGGCGGAGAGCGCAACGGCAACGCCGGCCAGCAGAATGGCAGCCAGGCTGGCCAGGTTCAGGTAGCGCTCGGCCCTTCCCAGCGCACTGCCTACCTGCTGGTTGCCGTCCTTGGCACCGAGTAATTGCTGATAGGGCGCCATGCCCGGTTTGATCCGCTGGCGAAACGCCTCGATCTGTTCGCTGCTGCCGCGCCAAAGCTCGCTGTACTTGACCCGGCTGCCGGGTTGCACCACGCCAGTTGCCTGCAGATCGGCCAGATTGATCAGCAGGCGCGGGGTCAGGCTGTAAAAATCGCTGGCACGATCAGGCTCATAGGTCAGCACTCGGGTCAGCCTCAGATGCTTGAGGCCCACTTCGACACTGTCGCCGATGGACAAGTTGAGGGCCGAGAGCAGTCTGGGCTCTACCCAGGCCTCCCCCGGCTGTGGCCCGCCACCGCTGACTTCTTCTGCAAAGGGTGTGGCTGCGCTTTTCAGTGCGCCACGCAGCGGGTAGGCAGAGTCAGCGGCTTTGATGCTGCTGAGTTGAATGCCATCGTCTGTCGCAATGACACTGGAAAACTCAACCAGCCGGGCATGCTGCAGGCCGAGTTGCTTGCCGCTGGCTACCTGTTCGGCCGTCGCAGGGCTGGAGCCATTGAGCACCAGGTCGGCACCGAGGAATTCGCTGGCGCGCATCAGCATGGCGCCATTCAGGCGGGCACCAAAGTAGCTGATGGCGGTGCTCGCCGATACGGCGATCAGCAGTGCAAAAAACAATACCCGCAACTCACCGGAGCGTGAGTCCCTTATCAGTTGGCGCATGGCCAGAGGCGTGAGTGCGGCGAGCGATAACTTGATCATCAGCTTTCAGCCTGGGCAACCATCAGGCCGCCTTCAAGGCGAATCTGTCGCTGGCATCGGGCGGCCAGGCGGGCATCGTGGGTGACCAGCACCAGGGTGGTGCCGCGCTCCTGATTCAGTTGGAACAGCAGGTCGCTGATACGTTCGCCAGTATGGCTGTCGAGGTTGCCGGTTGGTTCATCGGCAAACAGCACATCCGGCTCGGCTGCAAAGGCGCGGGCAATCGCAACGCGTTGTTGTTCGCCGCCGGACAACTGTCGCGGGTAATGCGTCAGGCGTTGATCAAGGCCTACCCGCTCCAGCAGATGTCGGGCGCGCTGGCCGGCGTCCTTGCGGCCCTCCAGTTCCAGCGGCAGCATGACGTTTTCCAGCGCGTTGAGACTGTCGAGCAACTGGAATGACTGGAAAACAAACCCCACATGTTCCGAGCGCACGCGTGCGCGCTGATCTTCGTCGAGCCGGGTCAGTGCATGCCCTGCAAGGCTGATATCTCCGCGGGTGGGAATATCCAGTCCGGCCAGCAAGCCGAGGAGGGTGGACTTTCCCGAGCCCGAACTGCCAACAATCGCCAGGCTTGCGCCGCGCGCCAAGTCGAAGTCAATCCGGTCAAGTATGGTTAACTCGCCTTCCGCACTAGGAACCACTTTGCTAAGGTTCTGCACATTGAGAATGCTGGCTGTCATGGAGAGTCCGATGCGTGTTGGGTTTTGGGTTCGTTGCCTGCTGATCATGCTGCTGGCTCAGCCGGCCTTGGGAGCTACGTTGCTGGTCGTTGGCGATAGTATCAGCGCCGGATTTGGGCTGGATACACAGGCCGGCTGGGTAGACTTGTTGCATGAGCGCCTGAAACAGCAAGGTTTCAAGCATCAGGTGGTCAATGCATCCATCAGTGGTGATACCAGTTCAGGTGGGCTCGCGCGCCTGCCGGCGCTGCTTGCAGAGCATCGGCCCGAGTTGGTGATTATCGAGCTGGGAGGTAATGACGGGCTGCGGGGACAACCAACAGAGCAATTGCAACAGAATCTTGCGGCGATGGTTGCAGACTCGCGTAAACAGGGGGCCAGGGTGTTGTTACTGGGCATGCAATTGCCGCCCAACTATGGCGCGCGCTATACCCAGTCCTTTGCCAAGGTGTACAGCGACCTCGCTGCCAGTGCCGAGGTGCCGTTGGTGCCGTTCTTTCTTGAAGGCGTTGGTGGCCAGCCAGCGCTGATGCAAGCTGATGGCATCCATCCGAATGCACAGGCGCAGCCACTCTTGCTGGAGAATGTCTGGCCTGCGTTGCAACCCATGCTGTGAGTCTTTTCCGGACAATGCCTTTGAGCTAAGGTGGCGTGCCTTTTTGGAGCCCTGAATGCGTCGTCCTGCCTGGTCATTGCATGCTTATCTGCTTATCGAGCCGGACGAACAGCTGGATCTGTTCGCTTGCAGGCAGGTGCGTGTCCATCTTCTGGCCCGTCAGCTGGAGTTGGATAAGCAGGCAGATCGAACCTTGTGCGGTGGTTTGTTGCCAGCCCAGCCAAAATTTCTGCCCGTGGGGCAACTTGAGCTCAAGGACAAGCGTTTGTGCCCGGAGTGCCTGAGGATTTTACGGATGCAGCAGAAAGGTGACGTCTGATCCCGGGTGTCACGGATTTCCCGTCTGCACCTTCGCAGGTGTACAATTATTGATCGTTTTTTCATGCAAAGGATTTATTGGATGTTGTTCCGTGCTTGCGCAGTAGCCCGTTCGGCTTCCTTGGCCGCCCTGTTGATTTCTGGCCATTCGGTGGCACTGACTTTTCCGCTGCCTCCGCCTGGCGAAGACATCGTTGGTGAAATCCAGGTGATCAAGGCCAAGTACGAAGACACCTTTGCCGATATCGGCAAGGCCAACGACCTTGGTTATCTGGAGATGGTTGCTGCCAACCCCGGGGTTGATCCCTGGTTGCCTGGTGAAGGTACAGATATAGCCCTGCCTACCCGCTTTATTCTTCCACCGGGTCCTCGGGAAGGCATTGTGATCAATCTGGCCGAATACCGGATGTACTTCTTCCCCAAAGGGCAGAACGTGGTGCATACCTATCCTCTGGGGATTGGTCGTGAAGGGTGGAATTCGCCCATTGCAACCACAACGATCGTCGGCAAGACGCCTAATCCTGCCTGGTACCCGCCGAAGTCGATTCGCGAGGAGCATGCTGCCGAGGGTGATCCGTTGCCGATGGTGGTTCCGGCCGGGCCGGATAATCCACTGGGGCCGTTCAAGTTCAACCTGGGCACCACGGGCTATCTGATCCACGGTTCGAACAAGAAGTTCGGTATTGGTATGCGCGTCAGCCACGGCTGTTTCCGCATGCTCAATAACAATGTGCTGGAATTGGCCAAGATGGCGCCGGTAGGCACCACGGTGCGAATCATCAATGAGCCTTACAAGTTTGGCGTCAGTCAGAACAAGGTGTACCTCGAGGCACATGCACCACTGGATGATTCAGGTGTGCAATCGATCGTGGACAAGCACACGACAGTGATCAATTCGCTGCTCAAGCATGACAATCTTGCAACTGGTTTTCAGTTGGACTGGGAGGTTGTGCGAGACGTGGTTGCCGGAGAGGATGGTATCCCGGTGGAAATCGCCATTCCTGTTACCAGTCTGGCCAGCACGGATACGCAGATACAGTTCTGAATCAAAGGCGTTTGAAAATGGTTGTTCTGATCTGATCAGGCAGCCATTTTTTTTGCCCAAAAAAGGCAATAAAAAAAGCCGACTCATTTCTGAATCGGCTTTAGAAGGTTTAGCCTTGTGGGCTATTACTTCTTGCTGGCTTTTTCCAGCATACGCATTGCGCGCTCGTTAGCCTCGTCAGCAGTCTGCTGGGCTTTCTGAGCAGCAGCCAGAGCTTCGTCGGCTTTGCGGTAGGCTTCGTCAGCGCGAGCTTGTGCACGAGCAGTAGCGTCTTCGTTAGCAGTCAGACGGGATTCGATTTCTTTGGTGTTGCTGCAGCCAGCGGCCAGCAGAGCAACCAGAGCAACAGCGGAGATTTTCAGTGCGGTAGTCATAGGTTTCCCCTTTAAGTGGACTTTCCATAAAGCAGTTCCCCGGAAACGAGAAATCAGCCGGTGTACATAGTACCTATTCGCATAAATAAGTAAACGCAGGGGACCCGATTGAAAGTGAATTTTTTAAACAAACCACAGACTTGGCAGTATAAGTTGCCGTGTATGGTTAAAAAGTAATCAAATTTGTGTATTCTCATTCCTGCAACTTGGACGCAGCGACCTGCCGCCCTTCAGGGGTGGTGCAAAATCTGGGAGGAAGGATGAGTGAAGCACTGAAGGTTGTTCATGACGAGAGTGGTCACCAGTTCGAAGTAGTGCTGGAGGGGCATCGTGCCTACCTTTCCTACATGGATCTGGGTAAGCAGACCATGGATATCTACCGTACTTTCGTCCCCAACAGCTTTCGCGGTAAAGGGGTGGCAGCGCTGCTCACCGAGGCTGCTTTGCAATACGCGCAAAGTATCGGTTACACCGTCATTCCATCCTGTTCCTATGTCGAGCGTTATATGGAGCGCGCCGAACGCAATGCTTCGCGAAGCAGTTGATTGTTCAGTGATCCTGCGCGGGCGGGGATAATGCAAGGAGTGGGCTGTCAGGCTGCATATTGCTATTGAAGCCCTCGGGGCATTTGCCCTTCAGGTACCAGGCAAAGGCAATGATTTCCGCAATGGTTCGATAAAGTTCTTCGGGGATGGCGTCGCCCAACTCCAGTCGCGCGAGCAAGCGAACCAGTTCGGCGTTTTCATAGATTGGTACTTCATATTCGCGCGCAATCGCCAGAATCGCTTCCGCCAGTTGATCATCGCCTTTGGCGGTCAGGTTGGGCGAATTGATGCCGTCATAAGACAACGCAATCGCCTGTTTCGGTGAGTTGGCTGACTTTGCCTTCATGTTGGTTCCTGTCCGTATATTTCAGGCGGTTTCATTGACCCAGTGCTGTTCAATAGCGGTACGCTGGCCTTGCGGGGGATGACCCTGGCTGCTGCTCAGGTCTTTGATGTTGAACCCCGACTGTGTCAGGCGCTCACGAAAATGCTCCAGTTCTGCTTCCACCAGAGCGGCCGTGCGCGCTCGCTCGCTCCAGATCTGACTGCTTATCTGGCCCTGGGCCAGTTGTGCCTGTACCTGCATCGGGCCGAGCGGGTTGAGGTCAAATGCCAGGTCGATGCGCCAGATGGTTTCCTTCGGATCGTCTTTGGATTTGGCGGGTTGTTCGTCCTGCTGCAACCTGACCTGAAGAGGGATGAACTCCTGTTGATGGCGCATGGGGATTTCCAGCTGCCAGGTGGTCAGCAGATTGCCTTCCGGGCCGGTCTGCGTTTGCGCCAGGCTCGCCAGCTGGTGCGTCTGCAGTCGCGAAACAGCCGCCGCAGCCAGGCGCAGCAGGGTTTCCAGATCTGCTTCACCTTCCAGATTGAGCAGGCGACTGTGAAGCGGAAAACTCAAACCCTGTTGGCGCTGACTGGATTGGGCCAGATTGCCGAGCGCATTGCGAACAAATGACGGCAGCGCCGCAGCCATTGTGCCAGCGGCGTTCGCGGTGATCGCGGCACCAATCGCAGCGCTGGGCGAGTGGGCCGGCAGCAGCTGGACAATCAGCTTGAGCAGGCTGGCTTTGAGATCCTGTGGCGGGTGGGTGGTTTGCGGTGTCAGCAGACGTGCTTCCAGAAACACGCCACTGTTTTCGATGGCTTTGGCGACGTTTTTCGGATTGGTGAGTTGCTGTGGCTCAGGGAGCTGCCCCATCAGTTTATTGATCTGGTTGCGCAGGTCGGGAGAAAGATTGTCGGAGGCTTTTCCAAGCTGACTGTGCAGCGCATTGAGCAAGCCCCCCAGGGAGCCTTGCTGACTGCTCTGGCTGGTCAATTGTTGGCCCAGCGCCAGCTGATCGACCCGTCCGCTCAATGGCAGAAAATTAAGTGCCTGCTGCCCCTTGACCTCGGCCGTCAGCAAGCTGCCGACCGGCAGCGGTTGAGGGCTGTCAACGCTGATCTGGCGGCCACTCAAGGGTGTATTCAGCAAGTTGACCAGCAGGCGATTAAGTACCTGCGCGGTCTTGGCCTGCACAATTTGTTCGCTGGCAACCACCTTGCCCTGTACCAGCGTGCCAATGGGTAGCAAGTCCAGGTCGATGCTGGTCAAAGCCTTGTTGCTTGCTGCTGGATTGGCAATCAGTAACTTATTGTCGGTCAGAGCAGTAACCAGTACGGAGGTGCCTTGAGCCAGGGCTTTTGGACTTAGCGCCTTGAGTGTGGCCTGCGTGCCGTTTTCCAGCGTGAGCTTGAGCAGAAGCTGGAAGCTCTGTTCGGTGGCTTTGAGGGTGAGTACTTGCGCTTCGGCCGTCTTGCCGGGTGCCAGCAAAGTTCCCAGCGGCTCAAGCAGCTTCACCATCAGCTCAGCCGAGCTGGCCGATGGGCGTGCTGGTGGCAGTGGTGGAATAGGGCGCGAGCTGCTGATTTCTGGCATTGCGAGGTTACAACCTGTTGGAAAATGGGCACTTTAGAGGCTCAGGCCGGCGTGTATAATGCCGGCCGCTGTGGCTGGCCGTGTAGTCCTTGACCAGTATAGCGGCCGTCTTTGAGCAGATTTGAATCATTCAGGTAAGCATCGATGTCCCAGTCTTTTTTGGAAAGCAGAGCCCTGGCTTGCGAGCGGGATGGCCGTCTGCTGTTCGAAAGGCTGGATTTGCAGGTGAGTGCAGGCGATATGTTGCAGATTAGCGGCCCCAATGGCAGCGGCAAATCCAGTTTGCTGCGGTTATTGGCCGGTTTGATGCAGCCCTCCGAAGGTGAGGTGTGCATTGCCGGCAAGGCGCTGGCCCGGCAGCGTGCCGAGCTGGCACACAACCTGTTGTGGTTGGGCCATGCCGCCGGTATCAAGGGCTTGCTCACTGCGGAAGAGAATCTTGCCTGGTTGTGTGCCTTGCACCGGCCCGCCAGCTTGAAGCAAATCAGGGATGCGCTGACGGCCGTTGGCCTGCGCGGCTTCGAAGACGTGCCCTGTCACACACTGTCCGCTGGCCAGCAACGTCGGGTGGCATTGGCCCGACTGTTTCTCAATGCTCCGGCGCTATGGATTCTTGATGAGCCCTTTACTGCCCTCGACAAGCAGGGCGTTACCCAGCTCGAACGGCATCTGACGCAGCACTGCGCGCGCGGTGGCATGGTTATTCTGACGACCCATCACCAGCTGCTGGAGCGACCAGCGCAGTACCGGGAAATGGATTTGGGGCAGCTGGCCGCATGAGCAACGTATTTGCCCAGTTGCTGGTTCGCGAGTCCCGACTGCTGTTCCGTCGTCCCGCTGAACTGGCTAATCCGCTGGTTTTCTTTGCCATTGTCACCGCGCTGTTCCCTCTGGCGGTCGGCCCTGAAAGCCAATTGCTGCAAACCCTTTCGCCAGGATTGTTGTGGGTTGCCGCCTTGCTGGCGGTTCTGTTGTCGCTGGATGGGCTGTTTCGCAGTGATTTTGAAGACGGCTCGCTGGAGCAGTGGGTCCTTTCGCCGCACCCATTGCCTCTGTTGGTGCTGGCGAAGGTTTTGGCACACTGGGTGTTTTCCGGGCTGGCATTGGTACTGCTGGCGCCGCTGCTGGCGCTGATGCTTGGATTGCCGGCGCGCTGTTTACCGGTGCTGCTGATTTCTCTGCTGTTGGGGACGCCCGTTCTGAGTCTGCTGGGGGCCATCGGTGCGGCACTGACCGTTGGCCTCAAGCGCGGGGGATTGCTGCTCGCCTTGTTGATTCTGCCGCTGTATATCCCGGTACTGATACTGGGCAGTGGCGCGTTGCAGGCTTCCTTGCAGGGCTTGCCAGTGGAAGGGCAATTATTGTGGATGGCCAGTTTGACTGCTCTGGCTGTGACCTTGTCGCCATTTGCCATCGCTGCCGGCCTTGGCATCAGCGTTGGCGAATGAAGCATTTACCGATCATGTGGCGCTGACTGCGAGTAACCTGATGAACTGGACGTGGTTTCACAAATGGGGATCGCCCAAGTGGTTTTATGAAGTCAGCGGACGCTGGCTGACCGGCTTTGCCCTGGCTGCTGCCGTATTGCTGGTTGTCGGGCTGATCTGGGGGCTGGCTTTTGCACCACCGGATTACCAGCAAGGCAACAGTTTCAGGATCATCTACATCCATGTGCCGGCCGCCATTCTGGCGCAGTCCTGCTATCTGATGCTGGCCGTTGCCGGTGCGGTCGGTCTGATCTGGAAAATGAAGCTGGCCGATGTCGCCCTGCAGCAGGCAGCGCCCATCGGTGCCTGGATGACGGTGATTGCACTGATCACGGGTGCCGTCTGGGGCAAGCCCACCTGGGGCACCTACTGGGTCTGGGATGCACGCCTGACCTCCATGCTGGTGCTGTTGTTTCTGTATTTCGGCGTGATTGCCCTGGGGCAGGCCATCAGCAACCGTGAGAGTGCCGCCAAGGCTTGCGCCGTGCTGGCCTTGGTGGGAGCAGTCAACATTCCGATCATCAAGTACTCGGTCGAATGGTGGAACACCCTGCATCAGCCGGCCACCTTCAAGATTACCGGCAAGGCCAGCATGGCCATGGAAATGTGGCTGCCGCTGCTGATCATGATTATCGGCTTCTACTGCTTCTTTGCCACGGTGCTGCTGATGCGCATGCGCCTTGAAGTGCTGCGTCGCGAGGCGCGTGCCAGCTGGGTCAAGACTGAAATCAAGCGGTTGCTGGAGAAGAATCTGTGAGTTTTTCATCGATCGGCGAATTCATCGCCATGGGTACCCATGGGCCCTATGTCTGGACGGCTTATGGCATCAGCCTGCTGGTACTGGCAATGAATCTGCTGCTGCCTGTGCGCGCCCGCCGAGCGTATCTGCAAAGTGAGGCGCGGCGCCTGCGCCGGGAGGAACAGAAGTGAATCCGATCCGCAAAAAGCGGTTGTATATCGTGCTGGCCATTCTGGCCGGTGTAGGGGTCGCCGTAGCCCTGGCACTCAGTGCCTTGCAGCAGAATATCAATCTGTTTTACACGCCCACCCAGATCGCTCAGGGTGAAGCACCGCAGGATACGCGCATTCGTGCCGGTGGCATGGTGGCGGAGAAGTCGCTCAAGCGCACGGGTGATTCGCTGGATGTGGAGTTTGTGGTGACCGACTTTACCCACAATGTGACGATCCGCTATCGCGGCATCCTGCCGGATCTGTTCCGTGAGGGGCAGGGCATAGTTGCCTTGGGCAAACTCAATGCGCAGGGTGAGCTGATCGCCGATGAGGTACTGGCCAAGCATGATGAAAAATACATGCCTCCGGAAGTGACCAAGGCGCTGCAAGACAGTGGCAATCTGCCATCTGCCAAGCCCACGTATCAGGCGGGAGAGTAACCATGCAGGCAGCGTTGCTGATTCCTGAACTCGGCCATCTGGCGATGATTCTGGCTCTGTGTCTGGCGCTGGTGCAGTCGACGCTACCGATGATTGGCGCCTGGCGTGGAGATCGCCTGTGGATGAGTCTTGCAGTGCCGGCTGCACGCGGTCAGTTCAGCATGTTGCTGTTTTCCTTTGCCTGTCTGACCTGGGCCTTTATCAATGACGATTTCTCGGTGGCCTATGTGGCCAGCAACTCCAACAGCGCCTTGCCCTGGTATTACAAGTTCAGCGCCGTATGGGGTGCCCATGAAGGTTCGCTGTTGCTCTGGGCTCTGATTCTCGGTGGCTGGACGGCCGCAGTATCGGTTTTTTCCCGGCAGTTGCCTGAGGTCATGCTGGCCCGGGTGCTGGCGGTGATGGGGATCATCAGTGTCGGCTTTCTGCTGTTCCTGATAGTGACGTCCAATCCTTTCGAACGCTTGCTGCCCAACGCGCCGGCGGATGGGCGGGATCTCAATCCGCTGTTGCAGGATTTCGGGCTGATCGTGCATCCGCCGATGCTGTACATGGGTTATGTGGGCTTCTCCGTGGCTTTCGCCTTTGCCATCGCGGCCTTGCTTGGCGGCCGTCTGGACGCGGCCTGGGCACGCTGGTCGCGGCCCTGGACCATTGTGGCGTGGGCCTTTCTGGGTGTCGGAATTACCCTGGGTTCCTGGTGGGCTTACTATGAGCTCGGCTGGGGTGGCTGGTGGTTCTGGGATCCGGTGGAAAATGCATCCTTTATGCCCTGGCTGGTCGGCACTGCGCTGATTCACTCGCTGGCGGTCACTGAAAAGCGTGGCGTATTCAAAAGCTGGACGGTGCTGCTGGCGATCACGGCCTTCTCGCTGAGCCTGCTGGGTACATTCCTGGTGCGCTCGGGCGTGCTCACCTCGGTGCATGCTTTTGCGGCAGACCCCGAGCGCGGAGTGTTCATTCTGGTGTTCCTGCTGCTGGTGGTGGGCGCCTCGCTGACGCTGTTTGCCATCCGTGCGCCGGTGGTCAAAAGCACTATCGGATTTGCTTTGTGGTCGCGCGAGACATTGCTTCTGGCCAATAACCTGGTGCTGGTGGTTGCGACCGCGACGATTCTTCTGGGCACGCTCTATCCCTTGGTGGTGGATGCCCTGAGTGGCGAGAAAATGTCGGTCGGGCCGCCGTATTTCAATGCGCTGTTCGTGCCCTTGATGGCGTTGCTGATGCTGCTGATGGCGGTTGGCATGCTGGTGCGCTGGAAGGATACGCCGCTCAAATGGCTGCTGAGCATGCTGGCTCCGGTGCTGATTGGCAGCGCGGTGATGGGCGGGTTGCTTTCGCTGTTGCTGGGTGATTTCAACTGGGCGGTACTGGCGGTGTTTTTCCTCGCGGCCTGGGTGCTGTTGGCTGGCATTCGTGATTTGCTCGACAAGACCCGGCACAAGGGCCTGTTGCGCGGCATCACCGGGCTTTCGCGCAGCTACTGGGCCATGCAGTTGGCACACGCCGGTTTCGCCGTGTGCGCCATTGGCGTGGTGCTGGTCAGTCACTACAGCTCCGAGCGTGATCTGCGACTGGCACCGGGTGAGTCACTGGAACTGGGCGGTTACAGCTTTGTGTTTGAAGGCGCGGAGCATTTCGAGGGTCCCAACTTCAGTTCTGACAAAGGTACGGTTCGGGTCCTGCAGGATGGGCAAGTCGTCGCCGTGCTGCACCCGGAGAAACGCCTGTATACCGTGCAGAAAATGCCAATGACCGAAGCCGGTATCGATGCCGGCTTAACCCGCGATTTGTATGTGGCGCTGGGTGAGCCGCTGGAAGACGGAGCCTGGGCCGTGCGTGTGCACATCAAACCCTTCGTGCGCTGGCTGTGGCTGGGTGGCCTGATGATGGGCCTGGGTGGCTTGCTGGCAGCGTCGGACCGGCGCTACCGGACCAGGGTGCGCAGCAGCGTGCGCCAGGTCTTGGGCATGGCGGAGGCCAAAGCATGAAGCGCTTGTTGATGTTGTTGCCGTTGGCGGTTTTCCTGTTGCTGGCGGTTCTGCTGTATCGCGGACTGTTTCTCGATCCTGCGGAACTGCCTTCGGCATTGATCGGCAAACCGTTCCCTGCGTTCAGTCTGCCATCGGTTGAAGACCCGCAAAAGATGCTCAGCACGACCGATATCAAAGGTCCGGCTTTGGTGAATGTGTGGGCGACCTGGTGCGTCTCCTGCAAGGTTGAACATCCGGTACTCAATGCGCTGAGCCAGCGTGGGGTGACCATCTACGGGGTCAATTACAAGGATGAGCGCGCCGCCTCGCAAAAGTGGCTGAAGGAATTCCATAACCCCTACAAGCTGAACATTGACGATGCGCAGGGCACTCTGGGTCTGGATCTGGGGGTCTACGGCGCGCCGGAAACCTTCCTGATCGACGGACAGGGCATCATCCGGCACAAGTTTGTCGGGGTGATCGATGAGGCTGTCTGGCAGAAGCAGCTGGCGCCGCTGTACAACCAGCTCAGCGGTGGGACGAACTGATGAAGGCACTGTTTTCCTCCATCCTGCTGGCATTGGCTCTGGCCGCCAGCGCCCATGCGGCGATTGATACCTACACCTTCAAAAGCGAGGCCGAGCGCGAGCAATTCCGCCAGCTGACGGCCGAACTGCGCTGCCCCAAGTGCCAGAACCAGAACATTGCCGACTCCAACGCACCAATTGCCACTGACCTGCGGCGGGAAATCTTCCGCATGCTCGAAGAAGGCAAAGACAATCAGCAGATCACCGATTATCTGGTGGCTCGCTATGGCGACTTTGTCCGCTACAAACCCGAGCTGAATTCGCGGACCTGGCTGCTCTGGTATGGCCCGGTTGGCCTGCTGCTGGGTGGAGTAGTGGTTCTGGGGCTGATTGTTTTGCGCAAGCGAGCTACTTCCGCAGGCGATCATGGGCCACGACTGACCGATCAAGAGCAGGCGCGTCTGGATGCGCTGCTGAAAAACGAACCACAGGATAAACAACACTGATGCTCGACTTATGGCTCTCTGCCGGCCTGCTGATGCTGACGGCTCTGGCATTCCTGATGTATCCGCTGCTGCGCCGGCAACCCGAGGTGATAGCCGAAGATCGCACGGCCCTGAACGTCGCCCTGTACCAGGAACGGCTGGCTGAATTGTCTGCGCAACAGGCGGCCGGGACCTTGAGTGGCGAACAGTTTGAGACTGGCAAGGCGGAAGCTGCCCGAGAATTGCTGGCTGACACCGAGGGTAAAACTCCGCTGCAAACGACCCGCCTGGGTAAAGCCATTCCAATCCTGGCAGCGGTGCTGATGCCGTTTCTCGGTCTGGGTCTGTATTGGCACTGGGGCGGCAGTGAGCAGGTCGAATTGACCCGCGAATACGAGAACGCCCCACGCACGCTGGAGGAGATGACCGCGCGTCTGCAGGCGACCGTCAAGGCGCAGCCAGAGGCCGCCGAGGCCTGGTACTTCCTTGGGCGCACGTACATGGCTCAGTCACTTTACTTGCAAGCGTCAGAGGCTTTTCAACAAGCCGCCGAGCTGGCTAATCGCCCACCCGAAGTACTGGGGCAACTGGCACAAGCCCGGTTTTTTGCCGGCGAGCGCCAGTGGACCCCCGCGCTGCAGGCGCTGACCGATGAAGCGCTGAAAGCCGATCCGCAAGAAAGCACCAGCCTTGGGCTGCTCGGCATTGCAGCGTTTGAAAGTGCCCGTTATGCCGATGCGATGACCTACTGGCAGCGCTTGCTGGATGCCATGCCGCCTGATGATGCCGCCCGTGAGCAGATTCTCAGTGGGATCGAACGGGCCAGGAGCAATCTGCTGGCTTCTGGCGGCTCTCTGCCAGAGCCGGCCGTGGCTGCTGCGGCTCAGCCCGTCAGGGTGCGCGTCGATCTGGCCTCCGCAATACGTGAAAAAGTGCAGCCCGGCGATACGCTGTTTGTGTTTGCCAAGGCAGCCTCCGGTCCGCCCATGCCGCTGGCGGTGAAGCGCCTGACGGTGGCCGATTTGCCGGTTGAGGTGAGCCTCTCGGATGCCGATGCGATGATGCCGCAGCTGAAAATTTCCGCGTTCCCGCAAATTCAGCTGATGGCGCGTATTTCCCGCGCCGGCAATGCCACGGCTGGCGAATGGGTGGGCGCCAGTCAGGCTATCGCCAGTAACAGCGGTGAGTTGCACCAGATCACGATTGATCGCCCGGATACGCCTTAGCAGAGGATGGTCGGCACCGGCTGCCGACCGGCGGCAAACCGGCTTCTAATGCCTGTCATGCTATAGTCGCGGTCGCCGAAAAATTCTAAATAATAAGGAAAATCATGGAGTTCAAGGCTGCTGACAGTCTGGCTGAGCAGATCGCCGGGGACCTTGCCGGACGCATCATCCGTGGTCAGTTGAAGGCCGGGGAAAGAATCCGCGAACTGCATGTGGCTCAGGAATTGAATGTCAGCCGTGGAGCGGTGCGCGAGGCGCTGCTGATTCTGGAGCGGCAGCATCTGGTGGATATTCAGGTCAATCGCGGCGCTCAGGTCAGCGCGCTGAGCGCTGAGCATGTCAAAGGCCTGTTTGTGCTGTTGCTGGAGCTCTATGTGATTCTCGCCAACGCTTCCGTGACATGGAAGGGCGAGAGCGACCTCGAGTCCTACCGTGCCATTCAGCGCGAGCTGGCGGTGGCGGCAAAGTTTCATGACGTGGGCAGCTTTGTTGCTCAGGGTGTTGAGTTGAGCAAGGCAGGTTATGTGTTTGCCAATAATCCCTACCTGCAACAGATTCTGGACAACCTGACGCCCGTGGTCAGTCGCATGCACTACCTGATACTCGATCGCAGGCGTGAAGAAATGCAGTTTATCCATCAGTTGTTTCGCAGCCTGCAGGATGCGCTTGAGGCGCGAGACAGAATCCGCCTGCGCGAACTGCTGCAGCGTTATTGCGAACACAGTTGCAAGCAGGTACTGGCTGCCGTGGCCAGTCAGTGCGGAGACAAGGCATGCGTCTGAAGTGCATTCGTCTGGCGGGTTTCAAGTCGTTTGTGGATCCGACGACCGTCAACTTTCCCAGCAACATGGCGGCGGTGGTTGGCCCCAATGGTTGTGGTAAATCCAACATCATCGATGCCGTTCGCTGGGTGATGGGCGAGAGCTCGGCGAAGAACCTGCGCGGGGAATCGATGACCGATGTCATCTTCAATGGTTCGAATACGCGTAAACCGGTCACGCAGGCCTCCATCGAGCTGATTTTCGACAACTCCGATTCAACGCTGATCGGTGAGTACGCGGCTTTCGCCGAAATCTCGATTCGCCGGCGCGTGACCCGGGATGGCCAGAACACCTACTTTCTCAATGGCACCAAGTGTCGGCGGCGGGATGTCACCGATATTTTTCTGGGTACCGGCCTGGGGCCGCGCAGCTACTCGATTATCGAACAGGGCATGATCTCCAAGCTGATCGAATCCAAGCCCGAAGATCTGCGCAACTTCATCGAGGAAGCCGCCGGCATCTCCAAGTACAAGGAGCGCCGGCGTGAAACCGAAAACCGGATCCGCCGCACCCACGAGAATCTCGCGCGTCTGACCGACCTGCGCGAGGAGTTGGAGCGTCAGCTTGAGCGTTTGCACCGTCAGGCGCAGGCGGCGGAGAAGTACCAGGAATACAAAGCCGAGGAGCGTCAGCTCAAGGCCCAGCTGGCGGCCTTGCGCTGGCAGGCGCTGAATCAGCAGGTTGGACAGCGCGAGGCGGTGATTGCCGGGCAGGAAGTCGGTTTCGAGGCGCTGGTAGCCGATCAACGCAGTGCCGATGCCAGCATCGAGCGTCTGCGCGATGGTCACCATGAGCTGTCCGAACGGTTCAACCTGGTGCAGGGGCGCTTTTATTCGGTGGGCGGTGATATAGCCCGTATCGAGCAAAGTATTCAGCATGCCCAGCAGCGTCTGCGCCAGCTGCAGGATGATCTGCGGGATGCGGAATCAGCCCGTCTGGAAACTGAGTCCCATCTGGGGCATGACCGAACCTTGCTGGCCACCCTGGGTGAGGAGCTGGACCTGCTGGCGCCGGAACAGGAAACCAGCCTGGCTGCGGCAGAAGAAGCCAGTGCCGGCCTGGAAGAAGCCGAAGCTGCGATGCACAGCTGGCAGGAAGAGTGGGACGGATTCAACCAGCGCAGCGCCGAGCCGCGGCGGCAGGCCGAGGTCCAGCAGTCGCGGATCCATCAGCTGGAGCAGAGTATCGAGCGGCTGGCCGAGCGTCAGCGGCGCATCATCGACGAGCGCAATCTGCTGGCAGCCGACCCCGAGCAAGCGGCGATTGACGAGCTGGCTGAGCAGTTGGCCATTGGGGAGTTGCAGCTGGAAGAACAGCAGCAACAGGAGGCCGCGCAAGCAGAGCGTTTGCAGGCATTGCGCGAGTCCTTGCAGCAGGCGGGGCAAGCGCAACAGCAGGCGCAAGGCGAACTGCAGCGTCTGACGGGGCGGCTGGCTTCCCTTGAGGCATTACAGCAAGCGGCACTCAATCCGGGCAAAGGCGCCAGTGAATGGTTGCAGCAACAACAGCTGGCAAACCGGCCGCGCGTTGCCGAAGGGCTGCGCGTAGAGGCGGGCTGGGAGTTGGCGGTCGAGACAGTGCTGGGGGCCGATTTACAGGCAATCCTGCTGGATGACGCGCAGTTCCGGAATCTGGATCTGCAGGGTTTCAATGAGGGTGATCTGCGTCTGGTGCAGAACGGCCCTGTCAGTCAAACGGGCGCTGGCAGTCTGCTCGACAAGGTTTCAGCCAGTTTTGATCTGTCACCCTGGCTGGCCAATGTCCGCCCGGTGGCCACGCTGGATGATGCGCTGGCGGGCCGCGCGGCTTTGGCTGCCAACCAAAGCCTGATCAGTCAGGACGGCTATTGGGTCGGGCGCAATTTCCTCCGCGTGCGCCGTGCCAGCGCCACGGAGAGCGGTGTGCTGGCGCGGGCTCAGGAACTTGAGCGGTTACAGGCTGAGCGTGAAGAGCGCAGTGCGACGCTTGAGCAGCTGGAGACGAATTTGCTGTCGCTGCGTGCCGAGCAGCAGGAGCAGGAACGCCTGCGCGAGGAGCAGCGCCGCGCGGTGCAGGAGCAGGCGCGCCAGCTGGGCGAGCTGAAAGCGCAATTGTCTGCCCGTCAGGCCCGCATCGAGCAGATCAGCCTGCGGCGCACGCGCCTGGACATTGATTGGCGTGAAGTTGACGAGCAGCGCGCGCTGGAGCACGAGCAGCTGGGTGAGGCCCGGCTGACCCTGCAGGATGCCGTCGAGACCATGGCCAGCGACACCGATCGACGCGAACAAATGCTGGCTCAGCGTGACCACCTGCGTGAAAACCTCGACCGCAATCGTCAGGCTGCGCGCCAGTACAAGGACCATGCGCATCAGCTGGCTGTTCGGGTTGGCTCGCTGCGTGCTCAATATGATTCCACACGGCAGGCGCTGGAGCGTCTGGAGATGCAATTCGAGCGCGCCATTGAACGGCGTGAGCAGCTCAATCTGAATCTGGAGGAGGGGGCTGCTCCGCTCGAAGAGCTGCGCATGAAGCTCGAAGAGTTGCTGGATCGGCGCATGGGTGTCGAAGATGAACTCAAGCTGGCGCGAATGGCGCTGGAAGAGGCCGATCGGGAGTTGCGCGAAGCCGAGCGCCGGCGTACCCAGGCAGAACAGCAGTCGCAGCTGCTACGCACCCAGCTGGAGCAGCAACGCATGGAGTGGCAGGCGCTGACCGTGCGACGCAAGGCCTTGACCGACCAGTTGCTGGAGGATGGCTACGACTTGCATGGCGTGTTGACCACGTTGCCTGCAGAGGCCAGCGAGAAGGGCTGGGAAGAGGAACTGGAGCGTCTGGCTGGACGTATTCAACGGCTCGGGCCCATCAATCTGGCAGCAATTGATGAGTATCAGCAGCAGTCTGAGCGCAAACGCTATCTGGATGCACAGGATGCGGATCTGGTGGAAGCGCTGGAAACACTGGAAAACGTGATCCGCAAGATCGACAAGGAAACCCGCAATCGCTTCAAGGAAACCTTCGATCAGATCAATGCCGGTCTGCAGGCATTGTTCCCGAAGGTCTTTGGGGGCGGCCATGCCTATCTGGAGCTGACCGGAGAGGATCTTCTGGATACCGGCGTGGCGATCATGGCGCGCCCGCCGGGCAAGAAAAACAGCACCATTCACCTGTTGTCCGGTGGTGAAAAAGCCCTGACCGCCCTGGCGCTGGTATTTGCCATCTTCAAGCTCAATCCGGCGCCGTTCTGCATGCTCGATGAGGTGGATGCACCGCTGGATGACGCCAACGTCGGTCGTTACGCGCGGCTGGTCAAGGAAATGTCGGAAACCGTACAGTTCATTTACATCACCCACAACAAGATCGCCATGGAGATGGCCGATCAGCTGATGGGCGTGACCATGCATGAGCCGGGCTGTTCCAGGCTGGTGACGGTAGATGTTGAAGAGGCCGTGGCGCTGGTAGGCACGTGATGGCAAATCCGGCCTTGGCGGGACGAGTCTTCAGGTGCTTTTACTGCGGTTTTCGGGTTCCGCTGATCGTTTGAGCGTGCTAATTTAGATCGAATTTTTGCGTGAACCGGAAAATGCAGTCTTAACAGCAAGTTGGCTGTTGCTTAAAGGTTTGTGTAGCGTTTTTCGATCATTTTTTAATCAATTTGGCACAGAGGGTTGCATGGATATCGGTCTGCGCGAGTGGCTGATGGTTATCGGGATTGTGGTGATTGCCGGCATTTTGTTTGATGGCTGGCGCCGCATGAGCAGTAACAAGGGAAAACTCAAGTTCAAGCTCGACCGCAGCCTTGCGGACCTGCCGGACATGGATGAGGATCCCAATCTGCTGGGCCCGGCCCGTGTACTGGACCGCTCGCGCGATCCCGGCATTGATGAGGCTGACCTGCCGGAAATGAATGCCCGGGATCTGACCCGTTCGGCCCGCACCGAACCTCAACAAGGCGATTTGAACCTTGATCAACCGGTCCCGACCTTGCTAACGCCGGTGGATGACGAGGCAGAAGAAAAACCCAAGGCGCCGGCCAAGGAACAGCCGATTGCCGAGGAAGTTCTGGTGATCAACGTGGTGGCTCGTGAGGCGGACGGTTTCAAAGGGCCTGCCCTGTTGCAGAATATCCTTGAAAGCGGTTTGCGCTTTGGCGAGATGGACATCTTCCATCGTCACGAAAGCATGGCCGGTAATGGCGAAGTGCTGTTTTCCATGGCCAATGGTGTCAAGCCTGGCACGTTCGATCTGGACGACATGGACATGTTCAGCACCCGCGCGGTGAGCTTTTTCTTTGGTTTGCCCGGTCCGCGTCACCCCAAACAGGCTTTTGACCTGATGGTGGCAGCGGCGCGCAAGCTGTCGACTGAGCTCAATGGCGAGTTGAAGGACGAGCAGCGCAGTGTGATGACGGCACAAACCATCGAGCATTACCGCAACCGGATTGCCGAGTTCGAGCGTAAACAGTTGAGCCAGAAACGCTGACTGGAACGACTCTGACAGAGCCTGTAGAACCATCATGAAAGAGCAGCTCAGGCTGCTCTTTTCGTTTCACAGAAGATCACCGCATGACTGACACCGACAACGCCAGCATCCGCATCAACCAGCTGCGCAACCAGTTGGATGAGCACAATCACCGCTATTACGTGCTTGACGAGCCCAGCGTCCCGGACGCCGAGTACGACCGGCTGTTTCGCGAACTGCAAGCACTGGAGGCGGCGAATCCTGAGCTGGTGACTGCGCAGTCGCCGACCCAGCGGGTAGGGGGGGCGGCGCTGGCGGCTTTTGGCGAAGTGCGCCATGAAGTGCCGATGCTCAGTCTGGGCAATGCGTTTGCAGAGGAAGATCTGCTGGATTTCGACCGGCGCGTGCGCGAAGGCTTGGGCGATCTGTTGCCGGCCGGTGATCTGTTTGGTGCTGGGGCTGAGGTGGAGTACTGCTGCGAACCCAAGCTCGACGGACTGGCGGTCAGCCTGCTTTACCGCGATGGCCTGCTGGTGCGTGGTGCCACGCGCGGGGATGGCGCCACCGGTGAGGATATCAGCAGCAATGTGCGCACCTTGCGCAATGTCCCGCTGAGGCTGCAAGGCGAGGGGTTTCCAGCGCTGCTGGAGGTGCGTGGCGAGGTGTTCATGTCCAAAGCCGGATTTGCGGCACTCAATGCGCGTCAGCTGGCCAGCGGCGGCAAACCGTTCGCTAACCCGCGCAACGCGGCGGCTGGCAGCCTGCGCCAGCTGGATCCGAAGATCACCGCCAGCCGGCCGCTGGAATTCTGTTGTTACGGCATTGGTCAGGTCGAGGGCGAATTGGCGTCAACCCAGGTTGCCGTTTTGCAACAGCTCAAGGGCTGGGGTCTGCCGATCAGCCGGGAGCTGAAAAAGGCTCAGGGCGCGGAGCAGTGCCTGGCGTATTACCGTGATATCGGTGAGCGGCGCAGCAGCCTGGCCTACGAGATCGATGGCGTGGTGTTCAAGGTCAATGACCTTGGCTATCAGCGCGAGCTGGGTTTCCGCGCGCGCGAGCCGCGCTGGGCGATCGCGCACAAGTTTCCGGCCAGTGAAGAACTGACCGAGTTGCTGGATGTCGAGTTTCAGGTCGGCCGGACCGGTGCGGTAACCCCGGTGGCGCGGCTGAAGCCGGTGCAGGTCGCGGGTGTCACGGTATCCAATGCCACGCTGCATAACATGGATGAAGTTGCCCGGCTGGGACTGATGATTGGCGATACGGTGATCATCCGGCGGGCCGGCGATGTGATCCCGCAAGTGGTGCAGGTAGTGTCCGAGCGGCGCCCGGCCGATGCCCGCCCGGTGCACATTCCCCAGCAGTGCCCGGTGTGCGGTTCAGCGGTTGAGCGTACCCAGCTGGTCAAGCGCAGCAAAGGCAAGGAAACCCTCAGTGAGGGCGCGGTATACCGCTGTGTGGGACGTCTGAGCTGTCAGGCGCAACTCAAGCAAGCCATCATTCATTTTGTCTCGCGCCGTGCGCTGGATATTGAGGGCCTAGGCGACAAGATTGTCGAGCAGTTGGTGGATACCGGGTTGATTGCCTCCCCCGCCGATCTGTTCATCCTGCGTTATGAGCAGCTGGTGGGGCTGGAAGGCTTTGCCGACCTGTCCGCGCGCAACCTGCTGGCGGCCATCGAAGCCAGTCGTCAGCCGACGTTGGCGCGCTTTATCTATGCGCTGGGCATCCCGGATGTCGGCGAAGAAACCGCCAAGCTGTTGGCCCGTGCATTGGGTTCAATCACGCGCATTCGTGAGGCCTTGCCCGAAGTGCTGACCTGGCTGCCCGAGGTTGGCGCCGAAGTGGCCCATGAGATTCACAGCTTCTTTGCCGACACCCATAACCAGCAGGTGCTGCAGCAGCTGCTGGAACGCGGCATCGAATTACAGGAAGAGGGCGAATTGCAGGCCGAATTTTCTGCGTGCACCACGCTGGCTGCTTTTATCGACAAGTTGCATATCCCGTTTATCGCTGCCACGGGGGCCGAAAGGCTTGCGGAAAAAACCGGCAATCTTTCGGCGTTGATCGCGCTTAGCCAGGATTGGCTGGAGTTGAGCGTATTCAAGGGACTTAACGAAAAGGCCAAACAGTCATTGCGTGAGTTCTTTGCCAGTCCTGCCAATGTCGCACGGGCGCAGCAGGTGGAGGCCCAGCTGCGCCTCTTCGGTATGCATTGGGAAAGCCCGAAGCGGGTGGTCGACGGTTTGCCGCTGGCCGGGCAGACCTGGGTGCTGACCGGCACGCTGGAAGCCATGAGCCGCGATCAGGCCAAACAGCAGCTGGAAACCCTGGGCGCCAAGGTGGCGGGTTCGGTGTCAGCCAAGACCCATTGCGTGGTGGCCGGGCCGGGAGCCGGTTCCAAGCTGGACAAGGCCAATCAGCTGGCTGTTCCGGTGCTGGATGAAGCAGCCTTTTTGCAGCGTTTGAGCGAGCTTCAGGCGAACGAATAGATATCCATGCCCAGTGCGCCGAGGGTAAAGCCGCTGTGCTCCACCGTCATCGCGGCGCCCGCGCCCATGGCAAAGAACAATGGCAGCAGATGTTCTTCAGTGGGATGGCTGCGCACGGCGAACGGGGCCAGCTCGCGGTAGTTGAGTAAGGCGTGTTGATCGCCAGCCATCAGGCGCTCGACCATCCAGTCACGAAAGGTTTGCGCCCAGGGCGCTACGCTTTGTGGGCCGGCCTGCCAGTCCAGCTGGCCAAGGTTATGCGTAATGCTGCCTGAGCCAATCAGCAACACGCCCTCTGCGCGTAATCCAGCCAGTGCCTGACCGACTCGCTGCTGAAACGCCGCGCCGCGCTGGGTGGGCAGGGAAATCTGCACTACTGGAATATCGGCTGCCGGATAAAGCAACGACAAGGGTACCCAGGCGCCATGATCGCGTGGTCGTTGTGCATCAAGCCGGCTCTCCAGACCCGCTGTATTCAAGCGGGCTGCGATGTCAGCGGCCAGTTGCGGCTCGCCGGCTGCCGGGTAATCCAGCTGATATAACTGCGGGGGAAAGCCATGGAAGTCGTGCCAGGTGGCTGGTTGGGCGGCGCTGCCGACCAGCAGTTCGCTGCTCTCCCAGTGCGCTGATTGCACCAGCACGGCGCGTGGCCGTGGCAAACGTTCGGCCAGCCCGGACAGTGCCGCTCCGGAAGCACCGGAATCAAGGGCGAGCATGGGCGAACCGTGGGATATGAACAGGCTGGGCAGCATGGGGCGACTCCGGGTTTCAGTAGCCACATGCTGAGCGCCTGCGAGGGCTTAATCCAGCGCAAAGATTCAGGGTTATTGATCGGCTTTATCGAACAGTTATCCGCTGGATCAGTGCTGAACTAAACGCTATGCCGATCAGTTGATCGCGTCAGTCAGCGCTTTGGCGGGTACAAACCGGACAGCATTTTTTGCCGCAATTTCAATGGCTTTGCCGGTTTGCGGGTTGCGGCCGGTGCGTGCCGGGCGGGCATTGATCTTGAGTTTGCCGATGCCGGGCAAGGTGATTTCGTCATGGTTTTCCAGCGCATCACTGACGATCTCGCTAAGTTGCTCAAGCACCGCGCGCACGCTGGCCTTGCTCAGGTCGGTGGCTTCGGCAATATCAGTGATCAGTTGGTCTTTGCTGATGGGCATGGTGGAGCTCCATTGATTGATTTTTAGACGCGGCGAGTATGCCTGCGGATTAAGCCGCCTGACAGACTTGTGACCTTCAGTGCAGAATGTTTGCACTGAAAAGGAGGAGTTATGCACGAAGAGTTCTGGCACGCGCGCTGGTCAAGCAACGAAATCGGTTTTCACCTGAATGAGGTCAATCCGTATCTGATTCGGTACTGGTCTGGGCTTGCTTTGCCTGCAGGCAGTCGGGTGCTGGTGCCGCTCTGCGGCAAGAGCCTGGATCTGCGCTGGCTAGTCACGCAAGGTTACCCGGTGCTCGGAGTCGAGTTGTCGCGCAAGGCCGTTGAGGACTTTTTTGTCGAACAAAATCTCGAATGCACGCAGTCGCAACACGGTGTTTTCAGTTGCTACCGCGCGGACGGCCTGGAGCTGTGGTGCGGAGATTTCTTTGCCCTGTCGGCTGCGGATGTAGCGGATTGTCAGGGGCTTTATGACCGAGCTGCACTCATCGCGCTGCCGGCACCGATGCGTGCGCGCTATGTGCAGCACCTGAACGCCATTCTGCCCTGTGCGGCTAAAGGGCTACTGGTCACCCTGGAATACCCCCAGGAGCAGATGAGCGGCCCGCCCTTTAGCGTTCCCGAAAGCGAGGTGCGCGCACGGCTGGAAAAGTCCTGGCGGGTCGAGCCTCTGCTGTCCGTGGATGTGCTTGAGCTGAACGATCGGTTCCGTGCGCGTGGCGTAACTGCCCTGCATGAGGCGATCTACCGCTTGCAGCGTTACTGAATCCCATAAAAAAACCCGCCGAAGCGGGTTTTTGATCAGCTTGGCTTAACCGCGCTGGCGCAGCGCTTCAATGCGCTGATCCAGCGGCGGGTGGCTCATCAGAAGGGCTTTAAAACCTTCCTTGATACCGCCGTTGATGCCGAAGGCTGTCAGGCTGTCAGGCATGTGCACCGGCACGCCCTGTTCGGACTTGAGGCGCTGCAGTGCAGCAATCATGGCGCCGGTGCCTGCCAGTTGGGCGCCGGCTTCATCGGCCTTGAATTCACGCTTGCGCGAGAACCACATGACGATGGTACTGGCCAGAATACCCAGCACCAGTTCCGCCGCGATGGTGGCGATGAAGAATGCCGGGCCATGGCCTTCTTCGTTCTTGAACACTACTTTGTCGATGAAGTTGCCGAAAATCCGGGCAAAGAACATGACAAAGGTGTTGACCACACCTTGCACCAGCGCCAGCGTGACCATGTCACCGTTGGCGACGTGGCCGATTTCATGGGCCAGCACCGCGCGGACTTCTTCGGGCGAAAAACGCTCCAGCAAGCCCTGACTGACGGCCACCAGCGCGGCGTTCTTGTTCCAGCCGGTGGCGAAGGCATTGGACTCATACGCCGGGAAAATCCCCACTTCCGGCATTTTGATCCCCGCCTGGCGGGACAGTTCTTCGACGGTCTGCATCAGCCACTGTTCGTGACGGGTGCGCGGCTGGGTGATGATCTGGGTACCCGTGCTTCGTTTGGCCATCCATTTGGAAAGCAGCAGAGAGATGAGCGAACCGGCGAAGCCGAACACGGCACAGAAAATCAGCAGTTGATCCAGTTGCAGATCGACACCATTGGCAGCCATGAAGCCGTTGAACCCCAGCAGGCTCAGGCTGATGCTGGCGATCAGCACGACGGCCAGGTTGGTTGCTATAAACAACAGAATACGCATCATGGTTGAAACACTCTCCGCAAGGAAAAAGGTTTATTTCGCAGGGACTTATATAAGGACGAAGGGGGCAGGTTCAACCTGGCAGCTATTTCAAACTGTGTCGCTGTCACCGTCCAGGGTGCTTTCAAACAGCAGGCGCGTGAGGCGCACAATCTGTTCGCTGTGACCGCCGCTCAACGCCTGACGAAGCTGCCATGCCAGCGTGCTCTGCACCCGCTGCACGGCTGCAGGCAGTCCATGCAGTTGCGGTAAGACGCCCGGAACGGTTCGGGCCAGTCGCAGGAAGCCTTTTTCGCTCAGAACCGCCTGATCGAGTGCTTCGTAGCGAATAGTCGAATCAAAACGCAGATAGCCTTCGTCAGCCAGCCAGAGCAGGGCGCCCAGACAGCTTTGATGGCGTTTGCTGGGCAGGCCGAACTCGTCCGGTTCTTCCAGTCCGATCAGATCTTCCACATACAGCGCGGTGCGGCGTGGAAAAACCAGATAGAGCTGTAACAGCCCGGCCGCACAATCCTTGTAGAACTCGTCTATCTGCAGATCCATGGTCAGAAGTACTTGCCCAGTAGGCGGGGTGGAAGCAGGGCGAGCAGCGGGGCAATGACTGCCCATGGCCAGCCCGGAACATAGGCAAAGCGGCGCTTGTTGATGATGTGGCGGGTAATAATGGCAGCGCCACGCTCAACATCAATAACGAATGGACGGCTTTTCATCCCCTGGTTGATCGGGGTGTCGATGAAGCCGGGCAGCAGCACGGTGGTGTGCAGACCTTTGCCGCAGGCTTCAGCGGCCAGGGTCTGCATGTAACCGAGCAGGCCGAATTTACTGGCCGAGTAAGCGGCGTTTCCGGGCAGGCCGACTTTTCCAGCGACCGAGGACACTGCCACCAGATGCCCATGGCCTTGTTTCAGGAAGAACTCGGTGGCGGCATCCAGGCTGGCAATGCAGCCGGTCAGATTGGTTTCAATCACTTTGCGATCATTTTCGAAATGACCGCTGCCGACACGGCTGGTCATGGCAATGCCCGCGTTGGCAATGATGCCATCCAGCCCGCCAAGCGCTTCTGCAGCCTGCCCTACGATGGTTTGAGCGGCGGCGAGGTCGGTGACGTCCAGCGGCAGGGCAACCACCTTGCGGCCGTAGCGAGTGCTGAGTTCGGCGGCTTGCTCCGCCAGCTGGTCAACCCGACGGGCCGCCAGCACCAGATCGTAACCTTGGGCAGCGAGTTGGCGGGCAAGCACTTCACCGATGCCTGAACTGGCACCGGTCAACAGATAACGTTTGCCTTCACTCATGCGGGTTGCCCTTTTATTGTTTGTAGGATTTGAGGAAGTTACCGATACGGCCTATTGCCTGCTCCAGATCATCGATGCGTGGCAAGGTGACAACCCGGAAGTGATCCGGCCATGGCCAGTTGAAGGCGGTGCCCTGAACGATCAGCAGTTTTTCCGACAGCAGCAGGTCGAGAACGAATTTCTCGTCATTGTGGATCGGGCAGATCTTGGGATCGATTTTCGGGAAGGCGTAAAGTGCGCCCATGGGTTTTACGCAACTGACCCCGGGGATGTCGTTGAGTAACTCCCAGGCGCGGTTGCGCTGTTCCAGCAGGCGGCCGTTGGGCAGCACCAGGTCGTTGATGCTCTGATAACCGCCCAGCGCGGTCTGGATGGCATGCTGGCTGGGCACGTTGGCACACAGGCGCATGTTGGCCAGCATGTCGATGCCTTCGATGTAACTCTGTGCCTTGTGCCTGGGTCCGCTGATGACGACCCAACCCGAGCGGAAGCCGGCTACGCGGTAGGATTTCGACAGGCCGTTGAAGGTCAGGCACAGCACGTCCGGTGCCAGCGAGGCGGTGCAGATGTGCTTGGCACCGTCATACAGGATCTTGTCGTAAATTTCGTCGGAGAAGATCACCAGGTTGTGCTGGCGGGCCACTTCCACCAGTTCCAGCAGCACCTCGCGCGAATAAACCGCGCCAGTCGGGTTGTTCGGGTTGATCAGCACCAGCGCTTTGGTGTTGGGAGTGATTTTGGCCTTGATATCGGCGATATCAGGGAACCAGCCGGCTTGTTCGTCGCACAGGTAGTGCACCGGGTTACCGCCGGACAAGGCGACAGCGGCCGTCCACAACGGGTAATCGGGTGCCGGAATAAGCACTTCATCGCCGTTGTTGAGTAGTGCCTGCATCGCCATCACGATCAGTTCGGATACGCCGTTGCCCAGGTAGATATCTTCTATCCCCACGCCCTCTACCTGCATCTGCTGGTAGTACTGCATGACGGCCTTGCGGGCGCTGAACAGGCCTTTGGAGTCACTGTAACCCTGGGCTGTAGGCAGGTTGCGGATAACATCCTGAAGGATCTCGTCCGGCGCCTCGAAGCCGAAGGGGGCCGGGTTGCCAATGTTCAGCTTGAGAATGCGCTGACCTTCTTCCTCAAGGCGTTTGGCGTGCTTGAGCACGGGGCCGCGGATGTCGTAACAGACGTTGGCAAGCTTGTTCGATTTACTGACCTGCATGATGTTCCTTTTCCCGAAGCGAAATACCTTTGCAACGCAGCACAGGCAATTACGGTTTGGCCCCTTGGCGGACTGATTTAACTGGCCCAGACTGAACCCTTGGGCAGGCACGCATGATACGTGCGCCGCGGGTTGCGGGAAAGGTTTAGCGCGGCATTTCGCCGGCAGGAGAAGTGAATGAAGACAACCGACAAGACACTGGATGAGTGGCGCGAACTGTTGACCCCGGAGCAGTATCAGATATGCCGCTTAGGCGGCACCGAGCGCCCGTTCAGCGGCCAGTACCATGACAGTAAAGACCCCGGGATTTACTGCTGCGTGTGCTGCAATGCACGACTCTTCGATGCAGCTGCCAAATTCGATTCCGGGTGCGGCTGGCCGAGTTACTTTCAGGCCATCGATGATGCGGCCCTGCTGCGTCTGGTCGACAAGAGTCACGGCATGCTGCGAACCGAGGTGCGCTGTGCCAGCTGCAATGCACATCTTGGTCATGTCTTTCCGGATGGCCCGCAGCCGACCGGGCTGCGCTATTGCATCAATTCGGTATGCCTGAAGTTGATTCCTGATGAATGATTGATTAAGCAATTAAATTGCACACAATCTAATCGTTCGGTATTCTTGCCTCACTTCTAATCCTCTGTGGAGATCGATCATGGGCAACACCCTGCTGGATATACCTGCAACAACCATCAAGGGCGAGAGCAAGACGCTGGCCGATTTTGGTGGCAAGGCTGTGCTGGTGGTCAATACGGCCAGCAAGTGTGGTTTCACCCCTCAGTACAAGGGGCTGGAAGCCCTCTGGCAGCAATACAAGGACAAAGGTCTGGTCATTGTCGGCTTCCCTTGCAACCAGTTCGGTCACCAGGAACCGGGTGATGAAGGTGCTATCTCCGAGTTCTGTGAATTGAACTTTGGTGTCACTTTTCCTCTGTTCAAGAAAATTGAAGTGAATGGCGCAAACACCCACCCCTTGTATGTGGAACTCAAGCAACGTGCCCCAGGGCTGCTGGGTAGCCAGGGCATCAAGTGGAATTTCACCAAGTTTCTGATCGGCAAGGATGGCAAGGTGGTCGAGCGCTTTGCTCCTACCACCAAACCTGAAGATCTCGTCAGCGAGATTGAAGCTTTGCTGAAATGACCCGTCAGCTGCCTCTGCCGCCGGAGTTACTGCTGGATAACCAGTTGTGCTTCAAGCTGTATGCAACTTCGCGTGCGGTTATTCGCGGATACAAGCCCATGCTGGATCAGTTGGGACTGACCTATCCGCAGTATCTGGTCATGCTGGTGTTGTGGGAGTGGCATGTCAGCGCGCCGGCGCAGCCCACGGTGAAGGCACTTGGCGAGCGCTTGATGCTGGATTCCGGGACCCTGACTCCGCTGCTCAAGCGCTTGCAACAGTTGGGTCTGGTCCAGCGTGCCCGGGCCAGACTCGACGAGCGAGAAGTGCACCTGGGGTTGAGTGAGGATGGCGTAAAGCTTCAGCAGCAAGCGTTGCCTCTGCGCGAGGCGTTGCTTTGTTCCAGTGGTCTGGATCTGGATGGATTGGTTGAGTTGCGCGGTCAGTTGGGTGCGCTGCTGGAGCAGCTGTGCTGAGTCCGCCCACTGCTTGTGAGTGGGCTGCGGCGCTGCAGTAGAGAAACCTTCAGAAAGACTTTTTCTTCCAGCCGTCGTCTTCGTCGTCCAGAGATTTCAGGCCTTCGTTCAGTTGGCTGTTGTCATCCGGGCTGGGTTGGGACGTTTCAAGTACCAGTGCATTGGCATGTGCCAGTTGTTGCTGCAGTTTCTGCAACTGGGCCTGATAGCGGCTAACGTCCGCCTGCTTTTGCAGGTATTGAACGCCTCGTTCGAATGCCAGACGGGCCTGGCGCGGCTGACTCTGTTGCAAGGCCTGCAGGCCAAGATTGCTGAACAGTTCGATATGAATCAGCACCAGCATGGTGCGGATCTCGCCTGACCAGTTTTTTGCATCGGCAGCATTCAGCTGACCGTCCTGTTGCGCTCGGACGATAAGGCTGTGCAACGCCTCCAACTGGAATCGAATTTCCTTGGCTTTGGCTTCAGCCAGAACCGGCTGGGGAGGGTTCTTGATCGGTATGGACTCGCCCATCGCCACCTGGGTACGCAAATCACCCAAGCGACCGAGCAGAGGCGCATTGCCCTTGTCCAGTGGCAGCAACTGCTCGCCCAGTTGCAGCTCGATCTTGCTGAGCAGAAGTTTCAGCGCCGGGCTCATCAACTGGCCTGGCATGCTTTCGGAAAGGTTGCCACAGCGACGAACGCGATCCGTCAGGTCGGCCTTTTGTCGGGCTTTCTCGAGTTTGTTCTTTTCCAGGGTGCTGTTGATGAACGCGATGGCGATCAGGATGGTGATGCCGGCAACGATCAGAATGGTTATGACGACTGGTGACACTTGCGTGCCCTCGCTAATTGTATTTTTTTGGAGTGTAGTGCCTTAAGTTCCAGGCTGATAGAGATAAGTTCTTATTTCTCTTGAACTAGTTACACAGAATAATTGAAAGGTGAGGGTTGACGATGTGCTGAAGCCTCAATAGAATGCGCGCCACTTCAGCAGTGAAGCCTTCGGGCAAAACTGAAGAGGGCCGGAAAATGCTTTATGAGTTCCGGGCTGCGTCCCCTTCGTCTAGTGGCCTAGGACACCGCCCTTTCACGGCGGTAACAGGGGTTCGAGTCCCCTAGGGGACGCCATATTTGCGGGAATAGCTCAGTTGGTAGAGCACGACCTTGCCAAGGTCGGGGTCGCGAGTTCGAGTCTCGTTTCCCGCTCCAGTTTCACAAAAACGCCGCTCAATGAGCGGCGTCAGACTGCTGACAAAGACCCTGGCCCAAAGCCGGGGTCTTTTGTTTAATAGGCCATCGTTTCGACAGGAACAGGCCTGATGCTTAGAGACCCTTCCCCCAAGCAGCATGCGCTGGAAATGGTGACCATTGAAGAG
>DATMWH010000381.1:0-5976 GCA_035562615.1 Pseudomonas sp.
CTGGAAACACCCAGCGAGCCAATTGGTCGTATCAGCCTGCGCGTACGCTGCGACAGCGCCGTGCAATGGACAGTTTTCGTACCAGCTCAAGTCAAGCTGTATCGTCGAATAGTGGTTGCCAGCCGACCAATAAAGCGACAAACGCTTCTGGGCGACGCAGACATTTACTTGGCCGAGCGTGATATAGGCACCCTCAGCGGCGGTTATCTGACAGAATTGACACAAGCAATCGGCAGCAAGAGCACGCGCCCTCTGCTGCCCGATCAGCCCCTGACACCCAACATGATTGAGCAGGCTGATGTTGTCAGCAAAGGTGATCACGTAGTGATCACTGCCGGCACGCCCAGCATGAGCGTTAAAATGCCCGGTGAAGCGCTTTCGGACGGTGCTCCCGGAGAACAAATACGCGTGCGCAATCTGAGCTCACAGCGGGTCATCAAGGCTCGCGTCACCGGCCGAGGTCAGGTTGAAGTAGAGATGTAGGCATGAATCTTGTTATGCACAATTCGTTCAGTTGTTTAGACTGATTTTTGACGATGATTGCCGCTAAAGTTTTTCCAGCATTGACCGAAACAATGGCAAGCGTCTAATTCATCGAGGTTTACACCATGGTCATCGACTTCAACAGGCTCAACGGCAGCGGTGCAACCCAAGCCGGCAAGGCCGGTGCTAGCCAAAGTGGCGGTCGGACTGAAGCCAATCAGGCGCAGATACAGCCGCAGACGGAGCCCAAAACAAGCCCCAGCGGCAAGAGTGGAGAGTCCGTGATGCTGAGCAGCGAAGCCCAGCAGTTGCAGAAAGTGGCGGAAAAGCTGCGCGATCTGCCAAGCATCGACAAGGAAAAGGTTGCCCGCCTCAAGCAGGCAGTGGCAGATGGCAGCTACGTGGTAGATAGCCAGAAAGTCGCCAACAAACTTCTGGATTTCGAATCCCAGCGCTAAGCCTTTGGCTGTACTGGGTGACTCACTAACTCCCGAGGCAGCCATGTCCACCAATGCACTGCACCAACTTCTACTTGATGACATCAGGCACGCAGAACAATTGCTGAATCTGATTGATGCAGAGTACTCCGCCCTCCAAGCGCGAGACTTGCAGGCGCTCGAGAAGCTACTGTCAGAAAAACTTCCCCTGCTCTCCCTACTCGACCAGCATGGCCAGCAACGCAGCCAGATATTGATCGCGGCAAACTGCAGCGCAAACGCTGAAGGTCTGAAGCATTACACCCAGCACATTGCCAATGGCAATCAGGTACTAGGGACACTCTGAAAAAGACTTTCTGATTTTGGCAAAATAGCCGAACGCCACCCACCGAGTTTTCCGATGAAGCAGATGACCTTCGCCGACGCCGAGTACGCCGGCAAGCGCAAACAAACCCGCAAAGAGTTGTTTCTGATCGAGATGGATCGGGTGGTGCCGTGGAAGGGGTTGATTGCCTTGATCGAGCCGCGTTACCCCAAGGGCGAAGGCGGCCGTCCGGCGTACCCGTTGATGGCGATGCTGCGGGTTCATCTAATGCAAAACTGGTTCGGTTATAGCGATCCAGCGATGGAGGAGGCGCTGTACGAGACCACCATCTTGCGCCAGTTTGCGGGACTGAGCCTAGAGCGTATCCCTGACGAGACCACCATCCTCAACTTCCGTCGCCTGCTGGAGAAACACGAACTGGCTGCTGGCATCCTGGCCGTGATCAATGGCTACCTGGGTGACCGTGGCCTGTCGCTGCGCCAAGGCACCATCGTCGATGCCACGCTGATCAATGCGCCGAGTTCGACCAAGAACAAAGAGGGCAAGCGCGATCCGGAAATGCATCAGACCAAAAAGGGCAACCAGTATTACTTCGGCATGAAGGCCCACATCGGCGTCGATGACGAGTCGGGCCTGGTGCATAGCGTGGTAGGTACGGCGGCCAACGTGGCGGACGTCACCCAGGTCGACAAGTTGCTGCATGGCGAGGAAAACGTTGTCTGCGCCGATGCGGGTTATACCGGCGTCGAGAAGCGTGCCGAGCATGATGGTCGCGAAGTGATTTGGCAGGTGGCGGCCCGGCGCAGCACCTACAAAAAGCTGGGTAAAAACACGGCGCTGTACAAAGCCAAGCGCAAGATCGAGAAGGCCAAGGCCCAAGTGCGCGCCAAGGTCGAGCATCCGTTCCGGGTGATCAAACGCCAGTTCGGTTATATGAAAACGCGCTTCCGTGGCCTGGCCAAGAATACTGCGCAACTGGTAACGCTGTTCGCGCTATCGAATCTATGGATGGCACGCCGACATTTACGGACCAATACAGGAGAGGTGTGCCTGTAATGCGGGAAATGGCCGCTGCGGGGTGCTCGCGGCGGCTGAAAACGTAGAAAAGAGCGGCGGATTTGATCGTTTTTGATTGATTTGCCGCTTTCAAAATCGGCGGTGGCTGGGGTCAGTCAGAAATACATGACTACTTCAGACCATCCCTAGAGGACAGCGAGCGCCTGGCTGAGCTGATTGGCCAATGTCAGCAAGCCAATATACGTAACGGCCGACTAATCAAGGCCAATCAGAGCAGCACATCCAGCCTACTCAGCATTATTCGCGGCAACCAGGGGCATGGCCTCTATGACAGCCGTGGCAGCGCAGCTAGAATCGGCAGCAAACGACCGATCAGCCAAGCCTGACGACGCATATAAGAAGACCCGCAACTGGCGCACCGGCTGCGAGGCCTTAGCTTTCTGGGAGATGTCTGCAGCGTGTCTAGCCCCTTTGCCGAGGACGATGGTCCTCAACCGCCTAAAGTACTCAGAACGCCACTGGAAATAAGCGCCAGCCTGCGCATGCTGGAGCAGAACCATGACGCACTGGTGGTCACCTTTGAGGGTCGTAGCCAACGATTCCAGAGCTATCTGGTTCACCTTGACCGCGAGCATGGCCGTCTCGCCTTGGATGAAATATTCCCCACAGACGCCGAACGACTACTGAGCAATGGTGAAAGCTTCCATGTCGAGGGCTATCACGAAGGGGTACGTATCGCCTGGGACTGCAGTCAACCGGTAAAATCCGGCGAGCATGACGGTAGTCGCTGCTTCTGGGCGCCAATCCCGAAAGAAGTCACTTATCACCAGCGCCGCAATGCCTTTCGCGCCAGCATCAAGCATGGCTCCGCAATTAATGTGGAGCTTTCTGGCAAGCACCTCAGAATGCCAGTGCGCGGGCAGATGCTGGATATTTCCGCCACCGGCTGCCGCCTGCGCTTCCCCGGCAACCTGGGAGATCGGCTACAGACTGGCCAGGTGTATGAGTGCCTACACTTTGCCACGCCTTTCGGCAAACTGAATGTTGCCATCGAGTTGCGTCACCTGGATTTCCAGCTCAAGGTCAACACCACCTTTGCCGGCGTACGCTTCCATCAGGCCAGCGGCCTTGATCAGCGCCATATCGAACGCTTCGTCTATCAATTGCAGCGCGAAGCACGCCGTACGGGACTGGACGACTAAAACTGCCGCACCCGGTGATACGGGCGCGGCATGCAGATCAAATCTGCGTCGCCAGAACCCTTCGCTCCCAAGGCGTGATCTCGCCGAGAAAATCACCCAGCTCCAGCGCCTTGCACGCCAGATAACCGTCGATGAACTCTTCACCGAACACCTCACGCGCCTGACGACTGCCACGCAGCCTACGCAGCGCCTCCTGCAAACTGTCGGGCAACAGCAGTTCCGGCGGCGCCTCGACCTCCCCGGTCACAGGCTCGGATGGCTGCAACTGCCGCTCCAGCCCATGCAGACCGGCCGCCAGGCTGGCGGCCAGGGCCAGGTAAGGGTTGGCATCAGCGCCTGGCAGGCGATTCTCCACACGCCGGGCCTCAGGACCGCTGGCTGGAATACGCAATCCAGCCGAACGATTATCGTACGACCAGCAGGCATTGTTGGGCGAAGCGTAGGGGTTACAGAGTCGCTGGAACGAATTGATGTTCGGCGCAAACAGTAACGTAAAATCTGCCAGGCAAGCCTGCAGACCAGCAATGAACTGGTAGAAAGCAGGCGTCGCCGCACCATCCTCAGCCGTAAAGATATTCAGCCCCTGCGTATCCACCACACTCTGATGAATGTGCATGGAGCTGCCAGCAGTGTGAGCCAGCGGCTTGGCCATACACACGGCTAGCAAGCCGTGCTGGAGCGCCACCTCCCGTAGCAAGTGCTTGAACAAAAACGTCTGATCAGCAATCAGCAGCGGCTCGCCATGAAGCAGATTGATCTCAAACTGGCTGGTACCCATTTCATGCATGAAGGTGTCACGGGGAATGCCCACAGCGTCCATGCAGCGGTAGACGTCCTCGAAAAAGGGTCGCAACCCGTTGCCCGAGCTGACGCTGAACGCAGAAAAACCTGACTCGCGTCGCCCATCGGCACCTACTGGCGGCTGGAATGGCTGCTGTGGATCGCCATGGCGATCGAAAATGAAAAACTCCAACTCTGTGGCCACCACCGGCTCCAGCCCCCTGGCCCGATAGCGCTCCACAACCCGCGTCAGCAAATTACGCGTTGAGAGGCCTGATCCCTGACCGCTCAACTCATCCGCATCACATATAGCCAAGGCGCGCCGTGGCTTCGACCAGGGCAGCACATGCACCTGGCCAGACACCGCATTGAGTACCAGATCACCATCATCGCTGCCATAGAACCGCGGCGCAGGGTAGCCCCCCATCACACACTGCAACAGCACACCCCGCGCCAACTGTAAGCGCCTCCCCGAGAGGAAGCCCTCAACGGTCATCACTTTGCCACGCGGAATGCCATTGAGATCCGCCGTCACACATTCGATCTCAACGATCCCGAACAACTGTTCGCGTAAGGCGGCCAACTCTGTGCTAGTCAACATCTGCTAATCCTTGAAATGACTGCATCCGCGGCGATTCGGAGCGATACACAGCGGATACTTGAAATATCAAGCGTGCCCCAAGATGGGCAGGAGAAAATGGACAACGGAGGGGGAACTGGTGTCCCAGAGAGGGGTCGAACCTCCAACCTTCCCCTTAGGAGGGGGATGCTCTATCCAATTGAGCTACTGGGACACTAAGCGCCGGCTAAAACCGGACGGGCGGCATGGTAACGACCTGCGGGGAATTTGTCATGCACGCCGCACGCCCCCACCAACTACCACGCCGTCCGAGCTTTTGTCGGGTTGAGCACATTTCAGACAGCTGGTGCTGGCCTATCGCCTCTACGCCAAGCAATATACGTCCATATGTTGGCGCCAATGGAGTGACACCATCATCGGCAGCGACAACGGGCAACTGTAGCGGATTGCCAGTATCGCTTTAACTCGCCAACGGGTTTAATGTATGCGCCCTATGAAACAGGCATCCTATTCCAGCCGCACGGCTGACAAGTTTGTAGTCCGACTCCCTGACGGCATGCGCGAGCGCATTTCCGAGGTAGCCCGAGACCATCACCGGAGCATGAACTCCGAAATCATCGCGCGCCTCGAGCAAAGTCTCGTACAAGAAGGCGCACTGGATGCTGAAAGCGCCCGTACGCTCGACAGCAGCGATCTGAGCCTGGCTGAACGCGAGCTTCTGCAGCGCTTCCGCCAACTCAGCCGGCGCCAGCAAAATGCTCTGGTCGCCCTGATTGCCCATGACGCAGAGATGAGCGCCACTGAACACTGAACGCTCCTGGACTCAACAAAAAAGCCGCTCTTTGAGCGGCTTTTTTGATCCAGTGTCTAAAGCAAAAACAGCGTAGCCAAGCCCAGAAAGATAAAGAAACCACCACTATCAGTCATGGCCGTGATCAGCACACTCGCTCCCATGGCCGGATCACGCCCCACTCTTGCCAGCGTCATTGGAATCAGCACCCCCATCAGCGCCGCCAGCAGCAAATTGAGCGTCATAGCCCCAGTCATCACCACGCCAAGCGACCAGCTGCCATACAGCCAATACGCCACTACACCGATGACCCCACCCCAGACCAGACCATTGATCAACGCTACCGCAAGCTCCTTGCGCAG
>DATMWH010000382.1:0-2290 GCA_035562615.1 Pseudomonas sp.
GGCCTTCGTCACCCAGACAACCCTGTCGATGGACGATACCAGCAAGGTTATCGATGCCCTGCGTGCCAAGTTCCCCAGCATTGGCGGTCCGCGCAAGGACGATATCTGCTACGCCACGCAGAACCGCCAGGATGCGGTCAAGCAACTGGCTGCCGAGTGTGATGTGGTGCTGGTGGTTGGTAGTCCGAACAGCTCCAACTCCAACCGCCTGCGTGAACTGGCTGAACGCCTGAATACCCCGGCTTACCTGATTGATGGCGCCGAGGATCTGCATCAGGAGTGGTTCGAGGGCAAGGCCCGCATTGGCATCACCGCCGGCGCCTCAGCCCCGGAAGTGCTGGTTCAGGGCGTCATCAACCAGCTGCGTGAGTGGGGCGGGGATGTGGCGATTGAGCTGGAAGGCCGGCCGGAGAACGTGACGTTCTCAATGCCGAAGGAGCTGCGAGTTACGCAGCTTTAATAGAGGTTGAAAAAAAGCCGGGGAAATCCCCGGCTTTTTGTTACCAGCATGCCTCTGCTGTACCTGTTCCTGTCTCGGTTCTATTGCCGCGGCTGTCAAGAATAAAGTTTCCGCAAACAGTGTCTCGCGTTTGTTGGTTTTGCCGTGTGGCGGTCAGTTGAACACATTGAGCAATATTGCCCTCACATGCTTGAGCGGTAATTAAATACCGGCCTTCGCTTGAGGTGGCGCCTCCATCCGCATTAACGGTATATCCGAGTCCGCCCGCTCCGAGGGTCGTAGTATAAGATTGGTTCTGCGAGAAGAATCGTTCCTGCGACTGGGCGGCGGCAAAAACTGAGTGCAACACCTGACCTTTCCGGTACGGTGCTGCCCCCATGTCTTACTCCGAACTCAGCGTTGAAGAGCGCGCCATCATTCAAATCGGTCATGCTCAAGGTTTCAGTCTGCGTAGGATTGCCTGCTTGATCAATCGATCCCCTTCGACCGTCAGCCGGGAGCTGCGCCGCAATCGAGATGCCCGTGGTGGCTACTCGGCCCGCGTGGCCCAGCAGCAGATGCAGGCACGCCGCCAGGCTTGTCGACCGATGCGAAAGCTGTTGCCGGGTAGCGAGCGCTTCGAGCTGGTGGTTCATATGCTGCGTGAACGTTTGTCTCCCGAGCAGATTGCCGGCAAGCTGCGCAGCATGAACATTCCCAGCCTCAGAGAGGCCTACGTCTGTCGCGAGACGATCTATAACGCGATCTATGCCTTGCCGGTCGGCGAACTGCGTAAGGAGCTGATCATTTGCCTGCGCCAAAGCAAGACGACGCGCAGGCCGCGCTCTGGCGGTGTGGATCGGCGCGGCCAGATCCCGGAGATGGTCAGCATTCATGTGCGTCCGCCGGAGATCGAAGACCGGATAATGCCAGGGCATTGGGAAGGCGACCTGATCAAGGGCAAGGCCAACGCTTCGGCTGTAGGCACGCTGGTGGAGCGCACCAGTGGCTACCTGATGCTGGTAAAGATGAAGGACGCGACGGCGACCTCGGCGATGGAGGGCTTCAGTGCAGCGCTCAATGGCATGCCGCTGGCGATGCGCAAGAGCATGACCTACGACCAAGGCCGAGAAATGGCGCGGCATGCTGAAATCACCCAGCAGACCGGGGTGGCAATTTACTTCTGCGACCCGCACAGCCCTTGGCAGCGCGGCAGCAACGAAAACATAAATGGCCTGATCCGCCAGTACCTGCCCAAAGGCACAGACCTGTCAGTACACAGCCAGGAAGAACTGGATGCCATCGCACTGCAACTGAACATGCGCCCGCGTAAGCGCTTCGACTTCAAATGCCCAATCGAAGTTATGGGCAAGGTGATGCAGGAATCCATGGCTATGCGGCATGATGCTCCAGCGTCAATTCAATAACCGTGTTGCACTCAGCTCCTGCAACCGCCCCGGATAACAGTGCCATTACAGTTGTTGATGTCGCTTGTAACCACGCACCAGCCGCTGGCCCATCCCTCGCTGCTGTTGACTCTTGGAATGACCTTGATGATGCGGTTTTTACTGCTGGCTTCGGTGCGGGCAAACTGCAAGGTGGCTTGCAGCGCTGTTGCTTGCGCCTGAACACGTTGATTGATGATGAAGTTGCTCATCGCGGGCACGCCGACGCTGACGATGATCGCCAGCATCGCGACGGTTATCAGCAGTTCAACAAGGGTAAAGCCTCTGGAGCTTTTCATTGGACTATCCACCACCATTATTGATTGTGAGGATAATCCTAACGCGAGCTAGCTCAAGAAGTGCGTGATGCGCGGCTTTTTGACCGGGGTGAGCGGTCAGCAGTCTG
>DATMWH010000383.1:0-2942 GCA_035562615.1 Pseudomonas sp.
GGCATCGAAGTCATCGAGAAAGGCGTACGGGCCGAAATCGAAGCTAATGCCCAGGATCGACATGTTGTCGCTGTTCATCACGCCGTGACAGAAACCGTAAGCCTGCCATTGGGCAATCAGCTCGGCGTTACGTTCGACGACTGTGCGGAAAAACGCGGCGATCGGCTCAGCTTCAGTCAGGCATTCGGCGAAGTGGCAGGTCAGGACGTGGTCAAGCAGGGTTTTCAGCTGTTGGTGCTGCTGGGTGTAGAAGAAATACTCGAAGTGCCCGAAGCGCACGTGGCTGGGCGCCAGGCGCAGCAGCATCGCCGCGCTTTCCTGCTGCTCGCGCCAGACCGGGGTGCTGGAACTGGTTACGCACAGGGCCCGGCTGCTGGGTATGCCCAGTGCGTGCAGGTACTCGCTGGCGAGGAATTCGCGGATCGATGAGCGCAGCACGGCCCGGCCGTCGCCGGAACGTGAATAGGGCGTCTGTCCGGCGCCCTTGAGATGCAGGTCCCAGTATTCGCCGCGGTCGTTGACCACCTCGCCCAGCAGCAGACCGCGGCCATCACCCAGGCGCGGGTTGTACTGACCGAACTGATGCCCCGAATAGACCATCGCCCGTGGTTCGGCGGTGCTCCAGAGTTTGTGCCCGGCGAAAAGCTGGGTGAAGGCCGGATGATCGGCTTCGGCAGGATCGAGATCGAGCAAGGCCATGGCCGAGTGGCTGGCGATCACCAGCCGTGGTTGGGCGATCGGCTCAGGCAGGACCGCGCTCGAAAAGGCATCGCCGAGCCGGGCGAAACGGTTGTCGAAGGTCAGGTCAGTCAGGGATTTCAAAGGGTCGGCTCCGTCAATTCCGAGCAAAATACTCGGAATTGACGGACAACGTCCAGCGGCAGATGTTACTCGGCGTCTTCGCTAGCGTGATCGTCCGTTTTGCCCGCAGCCGGGGGGTTGAGCTGGGTCCTTTCCAGCTGGGCCTGCTGGCCTTGCAGGTTCTTCACGTAGACATCCATCTGGTTGAAGGCCATGTCGATGTTGTTTTCGCGGAAGCTCATGGCAATGTTGGTCAGCACTTCATCGGTGGCGGGCAGGCGATCTCCCAGATCGCGCACATGGAAGCGCACATCGAAGTTGAAGGTGCTGGTGCCAATATTGACGAAAAACGCCTGCGGTTCAGGGTCGCGCAGGACCCGGTGATTGCTGTGCAAGGCCTGCATGATCAGCTTGCGCGCCAGTGCCAGATCCGTCTCATAAGCCAGTCCGATGGTCAGCACCACACGGGTGACGGTATCGGTCAGCGACCAGTTGATCAGCTGGTCGGTGATGAAGGCCTTGTTCGGAACAATGATCTCCTTGTGATCAAAGTCGGTAATGGTCGTGGCACGGATCTGGATGCGGCTGACCGTGCCGGACAAGGGGCCGATGGTGACCGTATCGCCGATGCGCACGGGCCGCTCGAACAGGATGATCAGGCCCGAGATAAAGTTGGCAAAGATTTCCTGCATGCCAAAGCCGATGCCCAGGGACAAGGCGGCGACCAGCCATTGCAGTTTGTCCCAACTGACCCCGAGCACGGACAGGGTGACCACCGACCCGATGCCGACAATCGCATAGGAAAGCAGGGTGGTAACCGCATAAGAGGAACCCTGCGCCAGTTTCAGGCGTGACAGTACGAGCATTTCCAGCAGCCCCGGCAGGTTGCTGGCCAAGGCGATGGTCGTCACCACAATCAACAGTGCGCCGATCAGGTCGCCCAGGCTCAGGGGCACCATGCTGGCGGTGGCACCTGTGCCGCTGCTGTATTCGTAGAGGGTGAAGTTATCCAGGTAACTGAACACACTCAGCAGGTCAGCCCACACCCAGTAGAGCGCCAGGGCGAGCACGCCGTACAGCGCCAGGCGGATCAGGCGCATGGATTGCTCATTGACCTGCTCGATGTCGAGCTTGGGTTCTTCGACAAACTCGCTGCCTTCGCTGCCTTCCTTGGCCATTTGCTCGCGCTTGGCGACTGCGCGGTTGTACGCCAGACGTCGGGCCGCGACCGCCAGCCCGCGGAATAGCATGGCTTCGACGAGAATCCAGATCAGCACCACATAGAGGGTGTCGATCAGCTGATCGGTCAGTTTCAGTGCGGTGTAGTAGTAACCGAGGCCGATCGCTACGACCAGGGCCAGCGGCAGTATGGTCACCATGAAACCGATCGCCTGACGCAGCATGGAGGCGTGTTCGCGGGCGGCGCCGGTCAGCAGCAAGCGCCATAACAGCAGCGAGAGCAGGATGAAACCGATCATCACCGCCAGCATGCCAACGCTGTCCTTGCTGAGCGTCTCCGGTTGGTGTTCGGCCACGGTGGAGACCAGCAGCAGCGGAATGATCACCATCCCCAGCCAGCGCATCTGGCTGTACAGCCAGTAGGTGGCTTCGTGCGGCCAGTGGAAGTGTCGTTCGGCGACGCCGCCGGGCTTGAGCAGGCAGTAAGCGGTGTAGATCACCATCCAGGCCTGGGCGATTTCGAACATGGCATCGGCCAGATAGAGATTCTGGCCCTGACCGTCGAGTTGCAAAGCGAGTCCGGAGAGGATCAGCAACAGGGCCACGGGCAGTGCCAGCAACACGTTGAGCAGCATCGCCAGGGGGGTGTGCAGTTGGCTGTCGCGCTTGAAGTGGCCTACGTCTTTGTTCAGCTCGGTCAGCTTGCTCTTGAGGGCCTTGCGCTGCCAGAGCAGGATCAGAATCAGCAGCAGGGCAGGCAGGAAAATCCACGGTTTGGCGGTAATTGCGTTGGTGAAGTCCTGTATTCCTCTGCCAAGCGGAAAGCTGCTCAATTGCTTGAGCACGCCACCGGGTATCTGTGCCAGCGTGCCCAAGGACAGCGGCTTGTTGCTCGGCACCCAGAACATCTGTTCCTCAAGGGTGTCACGCAGTTCGTTGCTGTTACTCGACAGGATGGTCTG
>DATMWH010000384.1:0-2629 GCA_035562615.1 Pseudomonas sp.
GCAGCATCGCCGGTGCGCCACAGGCGTTTGTCCTCGACAAGCATCACCGCATCGAAACCGGCCGGGTGTTCCCGGTGTGCGGCAATACCTGGCGCATGTTGCAGGAAACGCGCTTTGCACCGCACTTCCGGTTCATCGGCGATTTCAGGCGGCACTTCGGGCTGTTTGCCGGGTGTGGCGGCGGTTTGCCGTTTGACCAGCAGAGTGCGGTACCCGCCGCACCCAGCTGCTGCTGAGTAAGTTGCTTAACCGGCGGTTATTGATCCGGTTCTGTAATGTGCTGATTTTCGCAGGTTGGCTTAGGCCAACGGCCGTAACCCAACAAATGGCCGCTAGGCTGGCAAGGGCAATGCCTTTGGCACGCCGCTAGCGGCTGACTCAGCCTGCAACCGCTGGTTTTCAGCGGGTCGGATCGATAGTCAGAGTCGCTCGCCGATGGCTTGTACCTCACGGCTGAAGGTCTGCTTGTCGGGGCTGTGCTTTGTCAGTTCGAGAAAAGCCGTCACGCGCTGCTGGATGGCCGCTATCGTGCGGTCGAATACGGCATCCACTTCAGCCGGCGTATCACCCAGCCCGTCAGGGTCCGGCAGGCCCCAGTGCGCTTTCACGGCATTGCCGAAAAACGGCGGGCAGGGCTCTGCCGCGGCGCTGTCGCACAGGGTAATCACCAGATCAGGGTTCAGTTGCTGGTGTACCGCGTGATTCTTGCTGTGCAGCCCTTGTGTGTTGATGCCTGCACGTTGCAGCGCCAGCAGGCTCTGCGGGTGAATCAACCCCTTGGGTTTGCTGCCGGCGCTGTGGGCGCGCATGTGTGCCGGCGCCAGATGATTGAACACGGCTTCGGCCAGGATGCTGCGACAGCTGTTGGCGGTGCACAGAAAGAGAATCTGCATACTGTTTACTCAGTTCAGAAGGGCTGGAGGTCGACTATAGCCTTAGCCGGTTCAGCTATCAGAGTGACAGCGTTTGCCATTGTTACAGCAGCGGGTGATCGTCGTTTGTTTCACCTGCCGTGCAATGCCGCTGGCAGCACGCAACAGCAGCGGCCGGCGCAATGGCTTTTGCCCGCGTAAAGTCTGAAACTGAGCGCATTCCGGGGCGGATCAAAATGGGAAATACCGATGCTCAACGTCTTGCGTAAATGGGTTCAGCGCTACTTCTCCGACGAACAGGCGGTAGTGCTGACCATCATACTGGTGCTGGGTTTCTCGGCCATTCTTGCTCTGGGTGGCATGCTCTCGCCCGTGCTGTTAGCGCTGGTGCTGGCGTTTCTGATGCAGGGACTGGTCAATCGGATCGAACGCCTGCGGCTGCCGCACACCCTTGCCGTGTGGCTGGTGTTTGCCCTGTTCGTGGGGTTGCTGAGTGTCATTCTGCTGGTCTTGCTGCCGCTGGTCTGGTGGCAGGTGACCAATCTGGTGAAAGAACTGCCGCGCATGTTGGGCGAGTGGCAGAGCCTGTTGATGGTGTTGCCCGAGCGCTTCCCGCAATGGATAGACCAGCAGCAGGTACTCGCAGCCATCGAAGCAGCGCGCGGCGGGTTGGGCAAATTCGGCCAGTGGGCACTGGGAATTTCGCTGTCCAGCCTGCCGGTACTGCTCAGCATCATGATCTACCTGGTGCTGGTGCCGACGCTGGTGTTCTTCTTCCTCAAGGATGGCAGCCTGATTGCGCGCTGGATGGCGGGCTATCTGCCGCAGGAGCGCGCCTTGATGACAGAGGTGTGGCAGGAGATGCATGTACAGATCGCCAATTACATCCGCGGCAAGGGCATCGAGATCATTATCTGTTTTGTCGTCAGCTACATTGTCTTCGCCTTTATGGGTCTGAACTACGCGGCGCTGCTGGCCTTGCTGGTCGGGATGTCGGTGCTGGTACCCTATATCGGCGCAGCGGTGGTGACTGTACCGCTGGCGCTGATTGGCCTGTTCCAGTGGGGGCTGAGTGAGCAGTTTTTCTACTTGATGGCGGCCTACGCGATCATTCAGGCGCTGGATGGCAATGTGCTGGCCCCGTGGCTGTTTTCCGAAGCCGTCAGCCTGCACCCGGTGGCCATCATCTGCGCGGTGCTGTTGTTCGGTGGTTTCTGGGGGTTCTGGGGCGTATTTTTTGCCATCCCGCTGGCCACCCTGTGCAAAGCGGTGATGGACGCCTGGCCGCGCACCGAGGCGCTGCCTGACAATTGATCCGGCCCGTTGAAGTTTGCACGTTCAGCCGGCGGTAGGCTGCCATCATCGATGCCAAAGGCATCGCCCTTGTCCGCCTCGCGGCCGTTTCGTTCAGGCCGCTCTCGGGGCAAACATGATGATGGCCATGCCAGCGAGCGCTACTGCGCCACCCAGCAAATCCCATTGGGTAGGCCTGATGCCGTCAACCAGCCACAACCACCCCAACGCGACGAATACATAGACGCCACCATAGGCGGCATAAACCCGCCCTGCGGCTGTGGGGTGCAAGGTCAGCAGCCAGGCAAAGAATGCCAGACTCAAGATGGCTGGCAGCAGCAACCAGGCGCTCTTGTCTTGCTTTAGCCAGAGATATGGCAGGTAGCAGCCGACAATTTCAGCCAGTGCCGTGACACAGAACAATGCGATGGTTTTCAGTTCAAACATGCGGTAGTTCGCCGGGG
>DATMWH010000385.1:0-3060 GCA_035562615.1 Pseudomonas sp.
AGGCCCGGGTGATCCGGAACTGCTGACGCTCAAGGCTGTTAGAGCGCTGAATCAGGCCGAGATCGTGATGATCGATGACCTGGTCAATCCGCAGGTGCTGGAGCACTGCGCGGGCGCGCGGGTGATTGCGGTGGGCAAGCGTGGTGGCTGTCGTTCGACGCCACAGACCTTTATTCATCGCCTGATGCTGCGCTATTCGCGGCAGGGCAAATGCGTGGTGCGTCTGAAAGGCGGTGATCCATGCATCTTCGGCCGTGGCAGTGAAGAGGCCGACTGGCTTGCGCAGCATGGTGTCGAGGTGGAGCTGGTGAATGGCATTACCGCAGGGTTGGCCGGCGCCACCAGTTGTGGCATTCCGCTGACGCTGCGCGGCATTGCCCGGGGCGTGACGCTGGTGACCGCGCATACCGAGGACGACAGCAGCCTGAACTGGGCTGCGCTGGCGCAGGGCGGCACCACGCTGGTGGTGTACATGGGCGTGGCCAAGCTGGGCGATGTGCGCGACAGCCTGCTGGCTGGCGGTATGCGTGCCGATATGCCGGTAGCCATGATCGAGAACGCCTCGTTGCCGCAACAACGGACCTGCTACAGCTCGTTGCAGGCCATGCAGCAGGCGGCTCTGGAGTTTGAGCTCAAGAGTCCGGCGATCCTGCTGATCGGTGAAGTCGCCTGTCGGTCCGCTGCGCAGAGCATTGAACCGGAGTGGCTCAGAGCGGCAGGCCAGCCTTGATCCGGTAGTGACTGCGCACCGGGTTGGCGTACTGCATGATCAGGCTGGCGCGGTACTCCTGCGGGCACCTGTCCAGCCGCCGTTGCCATTCACCTTCGGCGCGGCGCAGCTCATCGGCGCTGAACAGCTCGACCATCGATGGCACCTGAATCTCGGCATCCTGATCGGCCCATTGCGCATAGGCCAGGTAGTGCACCGGGAATAAGCGGTAATGGGTCAGGATCACCTGATCAATCGCCGTGGCCAGCTGCCGGGCATCCTCGATTTCGCCATCCATTTCATCGCCAAAATGCAGGTGCACGCGCCCTTTGTAGCCGGTGATGCCCAGACCAATGCTGGCATCGTCCTCGCCCTGGGCCTTTTCGTAACTGCCGGTGCTGGCGCGGATTGACAACTCGCGGGCCTTGGCCTGATCGCAGGGGTCGTATTCGTAGCTGATTGAAACCGGGATGACATGCAACTGGCCGATCACCTCGGCAAACGGCTGGTCCTTGCGGCTCATGTGGAACATCTTGAGGATCGCCGGATCGGTGCGGTCGCGACCATCCTTGGCGCGGCCTTCAGCCTGGGCGATCCACACCGATTCGTGGTCGTTGCGGATCGAGTGATTGATATAGGCGGACAATTGCTGGAAGGCGGCGAGCTTCTCGCGGCGGCCAGTGATCGAGCGCGGCACGATGAAGCTTTTGTTCAGGCGCATGAGGTCGCCGACAAAAGGTTTCTGCAGCAGGTTGTCGCCGATGGCGATGCGCAGCGTGGCGTGCTCGGAGTGGTACATCGCATAGTTGACGAACGCCGGGTCCATGACGATGTCGCGGTGGTTGGCGATGTACAGGCAGGCTTTACCGGCGGGGATTTTTTCCAGACCGGAGTAGGTTACGCCGTCGGTGGCCTTTTCGATGGTGCGGTCAACGTAGGGTTCGACCTTGTCCTGCAACTTGGCTACACAGTCGATGTCGGCACATTCGCGGCGCAGGCGGTAAGCGATCAGCGGACGCAGCAGCCAGCCGAAAGAGCCGGCCAGGCGTGGAAAGCGGAAGCGCAGGAGCAGGTCGAGCAGGGTAGGGTCCTGGCTCAGGCGTGAAAGTACAGCGGAGACTTCGTCATCGCGGTAAGGTCGGATACTGTCGAATTCGCCCATGATCATCTCGAATTAGGCCATTGGCCGGCGGCGTCAGGAAAACGCTGTTTAGAGCCGTGATTATAGGCGCAAGTCACAGGGGAGAGCGCCATGCTGGAAAGTGAAGATTACCCATGCCCCTACTGCGGCGAGTGGGTCAATGCCTTGCTGGACCTGTCCGGCGGTGATCAGCAGTACATCGAGAATTGCCCGGTGTGTTGCCGGCCGATTGTCTTTGCGTTGCACACCGATGGTGAGCGCTGGACGCTACACGTGCGCCGGGAGGATGACTGATGCAGCGTATCTATGAGCCCGCGGATTTGCTGGAAGCCGAGTTGTTGCTGGGCATGCTGGCCAGTGAAGGGATTACGGCTCATCTGGTTGGGCAACACTTGCTGGGTGCAATTGGTGAACTTCCACTGGGCGGACTGCTCGGGATGCTGGTGGCCGATGAGCAGGCGCAGCGCGCAAGTGGGCTGATCGCTGCGTACAATGCCGCGCAACCGTTGCCGGCCGAGGCTCCGCCTGATCATGAAGGCAGTCTTCTGTGTTGAGTCAGGCCAACACCTGATTCTGCTGGGTGCTCCCCTCGCCCACTTGTGGGAGAGGGGCCGGGGGAGAGGGAGCGTTGCCTCATACCCTCTCCGACCCGTCGGACCGCCCAACCCTCTCCCGTGAACGGGAGAGGGAGCCAAAAGCTGGTCCTGCGTCTTCTTATGTTTTTGTCCTTGCGGAGCCCCGTTAGCCATGTGTGGACGCTATGCCCTGTTTCGCTGGTCTGCCGAACTTACGGCGTTGCCGGGATTTCCCGCTGACCAGCAGCCACGCTGGAACCTGCTGCCGGGCGGGCGGGTGCTGATGTTGCGCGAGCAGCTCGGCATTCGCCGCGCCGACGAGGTCCGCTGGGGGCTGACGCCGGCCTGGTTGACCGATCTGTCGCGTACGCCCGCGCACGCCCGGCTGGAAACCATCGCCGAACAACCGCTGTTTCGCGAGGCTTTCAGCAAGCGCCGTTGCCTGCTGCCGGCCAATGGCTTTTTCGAGTGGCGTGGGGTGCGCAAGAAACCCTACTGGGTCAGTGTGGCGGAGCCGTTGCTGTATTTCGCTGCTATCTGGGAGCGCTATCCGGCGGGAGAGGCGGAGTATCTGAGTGTGGCGCTGGTGACCCGTGAAGCCGGGCCGCAGCGGCGACCGATTGTGCTCAGTGCCG
>DATMWH010000386.1:0-2864 GCA_035562615.1 Pseudomonas sp.
CTATCGACCGTATAGTAACCAGTGAAGATGACCGGATAGCCATAGTAGTCATCCCAGTCATCATCGTAATAGTTGATGTTCTGCATGCCCTCGCGCACTTCATTGCGATGGTCCTGCCGCTGTTCTTGCCTTTCCTGCCGCTGCTCATACCTGTCTTGCTGCGACCGTGGATCATCAGCACTATAACTTTCCCGCCGCTCGCTACGATTTTCCTGGCGCATTGCAGCGCGTGACGAGTAATTCCTCTGTCCAACGCTGCGCGAAGAAAAGCCACCGCCAGCGGCCGGACCGGAACGGCTGAAACCGCCGCCACGCCCACCGCCAAACGACCGAGCATGAGCCTCACTAACGACAAAGGCGACCAACAGCAATGCACAAGTAAAAGCCAGCACTCGAGACACGTTTCGCTGACTGCCAGTTGAAATGAGAGCGGAATGGCTCATGGTTGCTCTCCCTTAGCCGCGTCGGCTTCCCGCGTTTTCCGTTGGGCAAGCAGATCAATGCGCGTGGCATCCTGCGGAATGATCTGGTCGAATTGCCCTTCACCGACTACCAGCGCCAGATTCCAGCCAATCAAATTAGCGCGAAACTGAGGCTGTCCTTCGGCATCCTTGTAGGTCAACACAACACGTTGCGGTAATGGATCACCAGTTGCTGGCAGCCATATCTGCATATCTACGGTCTGCCCGCGAGCAGACAGGTGCAGCAAACCATCGTAGGTTTTTTCCACCAGCTCCACCGACTCCACGCGTTGGGCCAGTGCCTCCGGCAGACGCTTGAGGAACAGCATGGACAGCGGCATTCGCAACTGCAGATCGCGTACAGCATGTATAAGAGCCGCATCTATATCGCCCTGCAATGGCGCCTTGGCATAGATGCTGTCTTGGACGTTGAGGAGGGTGATATCACTCCCGTCGAAAGTGACAGTGTAGCGCTCACCGTCTGCACTCTGGGTTTCTACTCGGAAATGCTTGGGTCGCAACACAGTCAAGCTGCGTTTCTCGGCAAACTCGATCTTTTCTCCTGTCTCCTGCACCACATCGTAGTGGCTTTCCATGGATACGCTGAAGCGCTCGAGGCCGGCCATAAAATCACCCATGCGCTGCATCGCCGCAGCGCCTTCAACTTCACTGGCAGTGAGTTCCTGCGCATGCGCCGGAAGCAGGGCTAACGCCAGAGCCAACCCAACAAGGCAACGCAGCATAAGACCAAGCTGAGACTTTGTATTCCCTCTGTTCATGCAGTACATCCTTCCAAAAACTTGATGTTAAGCAGTTTGACTGCTTGTTAGGCATAGCTGGGAGAAATCTAACTGTCAGCCGCGCAAACTGCCTTCGCGCTCCCAGCTGCAGCGCAATAGCAGTTCGCCTTCATTCGGGCTGTGATAGCCGCTTTCGGATTCCCAGCGAAAGGTATGCAAGCCGTTGAGTTCGGTCTCCAGATGCACCACTGCACTGCCCCAGTAAAGGCGCTTGAGCAGCGCTTCGAACTCCTGCACCCAGAGCTTCCATTCATATTCGATGGCCTGATAGCTGGCCCCGAAATGAATCACCTGGGTCTGATAGAGTCCGGAACCCGGCTGCTCGCAGCAGGAAAACATATCGCGCCCGAGAAACGGCCAGTCATCACCCGACGGCAAGCTCTGCAACACCCGGTGATTGGTCTCACGACGCTGACGACGGAACTCGGGGTTATCCGCAGGCCAGTCGCGGATACACCCGTAGACAATCGACTCTATCTCCACACCGGCACTCCCGTTATTCAGCACGCCTTCTAACACAGGGCCCGGCAACGGGAAAGCACAGCTGCCGCAAAAGCGGAATCAGTCGAGCATGGTCACATGCCGGGGATGACTGGCCACGCGCGCCAGCCAGGCATTGATTGCCGGATAGCCCGACAGATCGAAACCGCCTTCACTGGCCACATGGGTGTAGGCGTACAGGCTGATGTCGGCAATGCTGTACTGCTCACCCACCAGATAGGGCGTGCGCTGCAACTGCTGCTCCATCACCTCCAGAGCCTTGTAGCCGGCCCGGTGGCAGTTCTCGTACTCTTCCAGGCGCTCTGCCGGCATGCCCTGATACAGCTGGATAAATCTGGCTACCGCCACATATGGCTCATGGCTGTACTGTTCGAAGAACTGCCATTGCAGTACCTGGGTATGCAGGCGTGGTTCATTGCAGAGGAACTCACTGCCCTGTGCCAAGTAGTTGAGAATCGCGTTGGACTCCCACAGACAAGTGCCGTCTTCCAGCTCCAGCACCGGAATCTTGCCGTTGGGATTCTTGCTGAGAAACTCAGGCGTCTGGGTTTCGCCCTTGAGCACATCAATGGCAATCCACTCAGAAGGCAGGCCGAGCAGATTGAGCAACAACTTGAGCTTGTAGCAGTTGCCGGAACGATAATCGCCATACACTTTGAACATGCTGCGCACTCCCCTGAAAAATCCGTCGGACTAAACCGACCGTTCCTGCTGTGCTGTGCGAATGACCTTGGCCAGCCGTTGCAGCCCCTCGCCCAGACGCTGCGGTGCGACATGACTGAAGTTCAGGCGAAGATAACCGTGATGCTGATCCGGGTCGACGAAAAACGGTTCGCCCGGCATGAAGGCAACATCCTGCGCCAGCGCGGGCTTTAACAGTGTGCGCGTATCCACCGGCTGTTTGAGCTTGAGCCAGAAAAACAGCCCGCCCTGGGGAATCTGCCAGTCAGCCAATTCGCCAAAATGTTCGACAAGAGCGGCCTGCATGGCATCCCGGCGCACCCGGTAGAAATCGCGCAGTTCGGCCAGGTGCGCGCGGTATTGCTCGCTGCCCAGCCATTGCAGCGCCTGCCACTGACCGATGCGATTAGTGTGCAGGTCA
>DATMWH010000387.1:0-8418 GCA_035562615.1 Pseudomonas sp.
TACGCAGGACTGGCTGGCGCTTTTCTGACCTCCATCTACACCTTCCGCCTGATCTTCATCGCGTTCCATGGCAAACCTCAGACCGAGGCCCACGCAGGTCATGGCGTCGCCCACTGGTTGCCACTGACAGCGCTGATTGTGCTCTCGACATTCATTGGCGCCCTGATTACCCCACCGCTGGCCGGGGTTTTGCCGGAAAGCGTTGGTTATGCCGGGGGCGATTTCAAGCACACCCTGGAGTTCATTTCCGGAGGCATCGCCATTGCTGGCATCCTTCTCGCGGCTATCTTGTATCTGGGTGAACGCCGTTTGGTGAGTGCCATTGCAGCGAGCGCTCCGGGCCGCTTCCTGTCTGCCTGGTGGTTTGCCGCATGGGGCTTTGACTGGCTGTACGACAAGTTGTTTGTGCAACCATTCCTGCTGCTGAGCCGGATGCTGGCCAGAGACCCTCTGGATCGACTGATGGAGGCGATTCCCCGGCTCATCCGCAGCGCGCACAAGGCCCTGAGAATCACCGAAAACGGTTCTTTGCGCTGGTATGCAGCCAGCATGTCTGCCGGCGCTGTGCTTGTAATCGGCATTATTGTGCTCGGCTGACAGCCGTGCATTGCATGTTTTTCTGGAGAGATTGAGCCCGTTATGATTCTGCCTTGGCTAATCCTGATTCCTTTTATCGGCGGCCTGATTTGCTGGAGAGCCGAACGCTTCGGTGAAGCGCCCACACGCCTGGTCGCGCTATTGTCCATGTCGCTGGTATTGGGCCTGTCTATCTGGCTCTGGTTTACCGGTGACTTCCAGCTGGCCCCGGCACCCGGCGCGGATCAGGCCTGGGCGCTGGAGTTTCGCTCGAGCTGGATACCACGTCTGGGTATCAGCTTCCATCTGGCGATGGACGGACTGTCGTTGCTGATGATCATGCTGACCGGGTTGCTGGGAATTCTCTCGGTACTCTGCTCCTGGGGCGAAATCCAGATGCGCATCGGTTTCTTCCACCTGAATCTGATGTGGATTCTCGGTGGCGTCATCGGCGTCTTTCTGGCCATGGATCTTTTCCTGTTCTTTTTCTTCTGGGAAATGATGCTGGTTCCGATGTTTTTCCTCATCGCACTCTGGGGCCACAGTTCCAGCGATGGCAAGAAAACCCGCATCTACGCAGCGACCAAGTTCTTCATTTATACCCAGGCCAGCGGCCTGATCATGCTGGTGGCAATCCTTGCTCTGGTGTTTGCCAATTATCACAACACGGGCGTATTCACCTTCGACTACAGCTCCCTGCTCAAGGCCAAACTGGCGCCGGAGCTTGAGTATGTTCTGATGCTCGGGTTCTTTATCGCCTTTGCCGTGAAGCTGCCCATTGTTCCCCTGCACTCCTGGCTACCGGACGCACATGCTCAGGCACCGACCGCAGGCTCCGTGGACCTTGCCGGCATTCTGTTGAAAACCGCTGCTTACGGCCTGCTGCGCTTCGCCTTGCCACTGTTTCCCAATGCCTCTGCCGAGTTCGCCCCGATTGCCATGACCTTGGGGCTAATCGGCATTTTCTATGGTGCCATCCTGTCTTTCGCCCAGACCGACATCAAACGTCTGGTGGCGTACTCCAGCGTATCGCACATGGGTTTCATCCTGATTGGCATCTACGCCGGAAGCCAACTGGCGCTGCAGGGTGTCGTCATCCAGATGCTGGCGCATGGCCTCTCGGCAGCCGCACTGTTCATTCTGTGCGGCCAACTGTACGAGCGCCTGCATACCCGCGACATGCGGGAAATGGGCGGAATCTGGGCGCGCATGCCCTATCTGCCGGCCCTCAGCCTGTTCTTTGCGGCGGCGTCGCTGGGGCTTCCAGGCACCGGCAACTTCATCGGTGAGTTCCTGATCCTGCTCGGGACTTTCCAGGCTGCTCCCTGGATTACCGCCATCGCCACTTCCGGATTGGTTTTTGCCTCGGTCTATTCGTTGATCATGATTCATCGCGCCTACTTCGGCCCGCCTCGCGCAGAGCATGCACTGGCAGGCCCGGACGCACGCGAACTGACCATGGTGCTTGGGCTGGCTGTACTGATCATTATCCTCGGTGTGTATCCGCAACCCGTGCTGGATACCACTGCAGCAAGCATGCATGGTGTGCAACAGTGGCTTGGCGCAGCACTCTCCCAACTCGTTATGGCCCGGTAGTCAAGCAATGGAATTTACTTCTCAGCACTTTAATGCCCTGCTGCCACTGCTGATCACCAGCAGCACCGCCATTCTGGTGATGCTGGCAATTGCCTGGAAACGCAGTCACACGATCACCTTTTTTCTGTCCGTGGCCGGGCTCAATCTGGCTCTGTTATCACTCATCCCGGCCATGCAGGCTGCCCCTCTGTCGGTGACCTCGCTGATTCATGTGGACTCCTTCGCCGGCTTCTACATGGCACTCACACTGGTTGCGACGCTCGCCTGCGTGACGCTCGCCCACGCGTATATGGAAGGCTTTCCGGGCAATCGGGAAGAGCTCTACCTGCTGATGCTGCTCTCTGCCGCCGGCGGTCTGGTACTGGTAAGCACGCAGCATCTGGCCGGACTGTTCATCGGCCTGGAGCTGTTGTCGGTACCGGTATACGGAATGGTGGCTTATGCCTTCTTCAACAAGCACACGCTGGAAGCCGGCATCAAATACATGGTGTTGTCCGCCGTGGGCTCGGCCTTCCTGTTGTTTGGTATGGCACTGCTCTATGCAGACTCCGCAAGCCTGACGTTTGCCGGTATTGGTGCCAGTCTGGCGAGCGCAACCGCCCAGAACACACTGGCACACCTCGGGATCGGCATGATGTTGATCGGCTTGGCATTCAAACTGTCGCTGGTGCCCTTCCATCTTTGGACGCCAGACGTCTATCAGGGTGCGCCCGCACCGGTTACCGCGTTCCTTGTATCGGCAAGCAAAGTAGCCGTTTTTGCAGTGCTGCTGCGGCTTTACCAAATGTCTCCGGCAACGGCGGGCGGATGGCTGGCAGACCTGCTGAGCGTTCTGGCTGTCGCTTCGATTCTGGTGGGTAATTTGCTGGCACTCACCCAGTCCAACCTGAAACGTCTGCTGGGTTATTCGTCGATCGCTCACTTCGGTTATCTGCTGGTGGCACTGATCGCCAGTAAAGGCATGGCGACGGAAGCAATCGGCGTCTATCTGACGACTTATATCGTCAGCAGCCTGGGGGCTTTTGGTGTCATCACACTGATGTCAACGCCCTACCACGGCCGCGATGCAGATGCGCTATTCGAATACCGCGGTCTGTTCTGGCGCCGTCCGTACCTCACCGCAGTGCTGACCTTGATGATGCTGTCACTGGCCGGCATTCCACTAACAGCCGGTTTTATCGGCAAGTTCTACATCATTACCGTTGGCGTGCAGGCCCAGTTGTGGTGGCTGCTGGGTACCCTGGTACTGGGCAGTGCGATTGCCGTGTTCTATTACCTGCGGGTGATCGTTACCCTGTTCATGCAGGAGCACACCTCACTGACCCATGACGCGCAGCACGACTGGGGGCAGCGCGCAGGTGGCATCATGCTGTTGGCTATTGCCGGCATCACTTTCTTGCTCGGGGTTTACCCGCAGCCATTGCTGCAACTTCTGCAAGGCACGGGTCTGGGCAACTGAGTTACCGGTTGGCTGGTCAAGGCGCCCTGAATCACTCAGCGGCGCTTTGAAAATCATCATCTGAAACATCCCGCCAGGCTTTTCTTCGCGTATCAGTTGATTGGCCAATAGCCATTCAATACAACCTAATTCGTCGTCTAACTCATTCTTTACTTTCAAGATTGTTGCAGGCTTGCCGATAGCGCTGGTTAACGGCTGCCATCGAAAAGGAATACCCCATGCTCAATCGCCTGTCGATCCAGAACAAGATCGCCCTACTGGCGGGCCTTTGCCTGCTTGCCATTGTGACCTTGCTGGTCAGCGCCTCGATTTACCAGTCAAAGCGCAGTGCTGAACTGGTGAAAACCTCCAGCACGCAGATGCTCGATCTAAGCGCCCGGCAGAACATGCAGTCGATTGGCAAATTGCAGGCGACCCGCATCCAGCGCTATTTCATGGATAACTATCAGTACGGCATGGGCTTTTCACGACAGATTCTGTTTTTGCGTGCACAAGCCGAAAAACGCTTTCTCGATGCATTTGACTTGCGTGAAGACCTGACCCGTCAGATCGGAAGCGCCCTGCAAGGTAACCGCGACCTGCTAGGGCTGTATGTGGTATTCAATGCAAATGCCCTTGATGGCAAGGACGAAATTTTCGCCAATCAACCTGAAGTGGGCAGTAACGAGAGCGGGCGTTTCTCCGTGTACTGGTCACAAGGCACCCCGGGGCAGACTGAATCAGAGGTTATGACTGAAGAAAGTCTTGCCGACATAACGCCAGGCATCAGTGGCCTGCCCTACAACAGCTGGTTTACCTGCCCGTTGCAAACTGAACAGACCTGCGTGATAGATCCTTACTTTGACGAGGTCAACGGCAAGGATGTGCTGATGGCCACTATCGCCATTCCGCTGATTGATAACGGCAAGGTGATTGGCGTAATGGGCATGGACTTCAGCCTGTCGAGCATTCAGGAGCTCAGTCTCAATGCACACCGCGACCTGTACGACGGCGAGGGGCATATCAGCATTATCAGCCCGACCGGACTGCTAGCCGGCCATAGCCGTGATGACGCACAACTGGGACAGAAGCTGGAATCGGCTTTTGGTGAACACGCTGCGGATCTGCTGCAAATGGCCCAACGCGGCGAGAGCGCAGAGATCTCGCATAGCGACCTCTTGCAGGTGATGGAACCCTTCCAACCGATCCCCGGGGCCAAACCCTGGAACGTGCTGCTTGAAGCACCGCAAAGTGTTCTGCTGGCACCCGCAACCCGGCTTGAGGCCGAACTTGAGTCCCAGCGTTCTGCATCGAGCCTGTTTTCGCTTGGCCTGGGTATTCTGGCAACGTTGGCAGGCCTTGTGTTGATGTGGCTGACTGCACGCGGCGTCACCAAGCCCATTCTCAACGTGGCAGCCATGTTGAAAAACATTGCCAGCGGTGAGGGTGATCTGACCAAGCGCCTGAACTATGCCGGACAGGATGAACTGGGCGAGCTGGCTGGTTGGTTCAACCGTTTTCTGGACAAACTGCAGCCAATCATTGCCGACGTAAAAAACTCGGTTCACGAAGCCCGCAGTACCGCTGATCGCTCGGCGGAAATCGCCAGTGAAACCAACTCCGGCATGCAGCAGCAGTACCGCGAAGTCGATCAGGTCGCCACCGCGTTTCATGAAATGAGCGCTACGGCTCAGGATGTTGCACGCAGCGCGGCAATGGCCGCCGATGCGGCCCGCGGAGCGGATCAGGCAACTCGCGAAGGACTTGAGGTGATCGACAAGACGACCATCACCATTGAACAGCTGGCGGCGGAAATGAATGTCGCCATGCAAGAGGTGGAAGGTCTTGCCAGCAGCAGCGAACAGATCGGCTCTGTGCTTGAAGTGATCCGTTCGATTGCCGAGCAAACCAATTTACTGGCACTCAACGCGGCGATCGAGGCCGCCCGCGCAGGCGATGCCGGCCGCGGTTTTGCCGTGGTGGCGGACGAGGTGCGCAACCTGGCCAAGCGCACACAGGATTCGGTCGAGGAAATTCGCAGCGTGATCGAGGGCCTGCAAAGTGGCACGCGTGAGGTGGTCAGCTCGATGCATAGCAGTCACCGGCAGGCTCAAGGCAGTGTTGAGCAGGTCGAACGCGCCGTGGCTGCACTGCGTCGGATTGGCGATTCTGTGGGCATCATCACCGACATGAACCTGCAAATTGCCAGCGCGGCAGAAGAGCAAAGCTCGGTTGCCGACGAGATCAACCGCAATGTTTCATCCATCCGTGACGTCACCGAGACCATCTCCGGGCAGGCAGAAGAATCTGCCCGCATAAGCCAGTCACTCAACAGCCTGGCCAACCATCAACAGTCTCTGATGGATCAGTTCCGCGTCTGACCGGTCTTTCGGTTTAATCTCCTTGCGGCGCAGGCAGCCTTTGGCTAGCCTGCGGCGATCTTTATATGGAGAGTCCCTATGCTGAACATTGCCTTGGTCGCCGGTTCCAGCCGCAGCAATAGCCAGTCTGCCAAAGTCGCCCATTATCTGCGCGAACGCATGATTCAACTGGGCCATAGCAGTGACAAGCATTGCCAGGTTATCGATCTGGGAGCAACACCACTTCCACTTTGGCCTGCCGATGATGCTGCTGCCTGGCCCGCCATTCAGCAGCAGCTGAGTCAGGCGGACGCACTGATTGTGATTGCACCGGAATGGCATGGCATGGCATGCCCGGCGATCAAGAACTTCTTTATCTATGCCAGCAAGGCGGAACTGGCTCATAAACCCGGTTTGTTGGTCGGTGTTTCATCAGGCGTTGGCGGCGCTTATCCGATCAGTGAACTGCGGGCTTCCAGCTACAAGAACTGCCGTCTCTGCTACTTGCCCGAACATTTGATCGTGCGGCATGTCGAGCAGTCCTTCAACGACGGCGAACCGAGCGATGAAAATGATCGCCGGATTCGGGAACGCGCCGATTACGCGCTGGATGTACTGATCAAATATGCGCACGCATTGCAACCGGTACGCGCTTCGATTGACCTGAGCAATCCAGCGTTTGGCAACGGCATGTAACAACCTTCAGCGCAGATCCTTATGCCTTGTCCCACAGGTTCAACATTCAGCTGACTGAATACACTTGGTCTGACAAACCTGCCCCTTATAATCGCCAGCCTCTGCAAGGGAGGCCGGCATGAGCGCAATCCAGATCAAGAAGTCATCACTAACACTACGCGCAGGCAAGCGCGCCATGGCTCATATTGAGCACAATGGCCTGCAGCCAGCCGATATCGCGATTCTTCCCGGTGCTGCTGGCGGCCCCAAAGGCATCGGTTTGCAAGGTCTTGATCTGGCCCTGTTCGGCGACTGGCTACCCAGAACACCTCGTGTGCGCACCCTGATTGGTGCCTCTATCGGCTCCTGGCGTTTTGCCAGCGCCTGCCTGCCGGACCCGGTGGCCGGCATCAAGCGGCTTGGCGAACTGTACACCAGCCAGCGTTATGCCAAAGGCGTCAGCATGCAGGAGGTCAGCCAGAGCTGCCGCAAACTGTTGCATGACTTGCTGCAGGATCAGGACGCGGAGATCCTGGCCAATCCGCTCTACCACCTGAATGTCGTCGTGGTGAAAAGCCACGGCCTGATGGTTCACGACCGCAAAGGAGCCCTTGGACTGGGTCTGTCGGCGGTCATAGGCAACAATCTGCTGGGGCGCAAACGCCTGGCGCGGCATTTTGAACGGCTGGTCATGCATGATCAGCGGGCGCAGCCGCCACTGGGTCGCCTCGAAGACTTTCGCTCGCACTTTCACCCATTGGCCGCTGGCAATCTGCGTCAGTCACTCCTCGCCTCCGCTTCGATTCCACTGGTCATGGAAGCCATCAGGGAAATACCGGGAGTTGGCAAAGGCACATTTCGCGATGGTGGCCTGCTCGATTATCACCTTGACCTGCCCTATGCCGGTGGCGGGCTGGTGCTCTATCCGCACTTCACTGACCGCGTTATCCCCGGCTGGTTCGACAAGAGCCTGCCCTGGCGAAATGGCGACGCCACAGGCCTGCAGGATGTCCTGCTGGTCGCCCCGTCAGCTGAATACCTGGCCAGCCTGCCCCATGCAAAGCTGCCGGACCGCAAGGACTTCAGCCGCTACATGGGCGATGATGACGGTCGCGAACGTTATTGGCGAAAGGCCATGGCGGAAAGCGTCCGCATGGGTGACGAGTTTCTTGAACTGGTCGAAAGCGGACGCATAGCCCAGCGCCTGCAGCCGCTGCGCTGAATTGCCCGAGCCTTGAAGACGGCGGATTTTCGCTCGCACCCGCTAAGCTGGTAAACTGGCTGCACTGCAACGCCCGACTGGCGTGCCTTACAGAGCATCGTACCGTGGAACTGTTCAAGGAATTCATTTTCGAAGCTGCGCACCTGCTGCCCCATGTCCCTCAGGGACATAAATGCGGGCGACTGCATGGACATTCGTTTCGCGTGGCCATTTACATTGAGGGCGATATCGACCCCTATACCGGCTGGATTCGCGACTTCTCAGAGATAAAGGCGATTTTCAAGCCGATCTACGACCGACTCGACCACAACTACCTGAACGATATTGCCGGACTGGAAAACCCTACCAGCGAAATCCTTGCCAAATGGATATGGAAGGAACTCAAGCCTCTGCTGCCTGAGTTATCGAGAATTCGCATCATGGAAACCTGTACCAGTGGCTGTGAGTACCGCGGCGACTGAGCTTCACAGGCAGCAATCAGCGCCTCAGACCCGGCTGTCCAGGCCGTCCTGCAGGAATCGCGGTGCAATGTAGCGCTCGTAATGAGCCTC
>DATMWH010000388.1:0-26277 GCA_035562615.1 Pseudomonas sp.
ATTTCCAGCTGACGATCAAGTGCCCGCAGGGTTATGTAGCTGTTGGCAACACTGGCTACCAGTGACAACACGACACCATGCTGAGCCTGTTCACTGGCATAGACACGGGCCTGCGCCGCCTCGCTCAGCCGACTCACACGGCCGAACAAATCGAGTTGCCAGGAGGCTCCTACCGCACCTTCATACAGTGAAAAGTCTCGATCGGCGCCCGGTGGCAGCGGCGGCTGGCCAACGCGGCTGGCCGTGATGTTGCTGGCGCCGGCGCTGTAACCAAGCTGGGGATACAACTGCGAGCGCGTGGAGTTCAGAGCCCCCACAAACTGATCGACACGGGCAGCAGCAATACGCACGTCGAGATTTTCCCGCAACGCGCTATCGACCAGCTCATTGAGCACCGGATCGCCGAACTGCTCCCACCAGGTCGTGTTGGCAACGCCCGCAGCCGCCGGGTAATTGATGCGCCAGGCTTCTGGTGACTCAACCGAAGGTCTGGTGTAGTCCGGCCCGACCGAGCAACCAGAAACCATGGCCGCTAGCGCCACAATAAGCGTGCCGATCCTCATAGCGATATCCTTTTGATGATGCGCAGTGCCAGCCGGAGAAGCGTCTGATGATAAACATTAATGACCCGGACTGACTCAGCGACGATACTAGCAATATTCATATCCGCGAACCGTAAAAGAGCAACACGCCAAAGAGCCCTGCCAGTGCGAGCAAACTGATGGAGGCTGACGTCCAACGGCGCAATAGCAGATCAGTCTGTTCAAACAGTTCGCCCAGCGAAAGCATCACGCGCTGCAACGAAGCGCGATTCGCTGGGATTGTTTCTGGCCTATCGAGTAGCGTGCCGGGTGAGAGCCCCTGCATCAACAAGGTGCCGCCAACCAGCGCCAGCAAGGCTGTCAGCAACGCTTTTGATGTAAGTGCGCCAGCCAGCAGATCAGCATCAACAGAGCCAAAGGACACCGCCACCAGCAAAAGTGAAATCACTGCAAGGCTCAGCGCCGCGTATTCTGATCGGCGGGAGACCATACGCACAGTGACCGGTGCCGCAGCTCCTCCGAAGAGCACACTTCGCAAAACCAGAAGCACATAACCGGCGCTAAATACGGCTCCCCCCTGAAGCACAATGGACCACCACCACTGCCCCGAACCAACGGCTGCATCCAGCATGAACTTCTTGGCCAGGTAGGCGCCACTTGGAAACGCGCCGATCAGAGCGATACCGGCCAGAATGAAGGTCAGCACGGTTACCGGCATCACACGAACCACGCCCCCCATGTCAGCGAGCCGATCGTGACCAAGCGCAGCATAGATAAGACCGGCCGCCATAAACATGCTGGCCTTGGCTGTTGCATGCGAGACTGCCTGCAGCAAACCGCCATTCAGGGCGCTGCCATGTAGCAGTGCACCGGAGTCAATGTCGAAGGCGAGCGGGAAAATCAGAAACAGGTAGCCGATCTGCGCAATCGTCGAATAGGCAATCAACAGCTTCAAGCGCTTCTGCCGAATAGCGACAACGCTGCCCACCACAATGGCACTGGCACCCAGCGCGCCTAGCAACTGTGCCGCCGGGAAAGAAACCACACCCGGCAGGACATCGAACCACAAACGCACCACGAGGAACCACGAGCCTTTGACCACCAACGCCGACGAGACCGCACTCACCGCAGCAGGTGCGCCGGCATGAGCCGAGGGCAGCCAGAGGTGTAAGGGAAACAGCGCGCTTTTAGCCAGCAAGCCGCAGGTCATCAGTGCCAGCACTGTCCAGGTCAGCGGCTGGGGGCTCACAGCAGCGGCCAGCAACGCAATGTCCAATGTCCCATAAGCACCGTACAGCAGAACTGCCCCCAGCAGATAAAGCACCGACCCCACCAAGGCAAAAAGCAGGTAGCGCAAAGCGGCACGCAGGGTGTCCGCCCCCCCCTCCAGACAGACCAATGGAACACCGGCAAATGTCAGAAGCTCAAGGGCAACATACAAGGTGAACAAATCACCGCTAACAAAGATGAGGTTGAGACCACCCCAGACCGCAAGCAGCAGCAACCAGAAAACATAAGGCTTGCGAGCTGTCAAAACGCCACTGGGGGAAGGAAAATCGGCGCAGGCGTATATCCCGATGGCATTGATCACCACTGCAACCGAAACCAGCATCACCACCGACAAGCTGTCCGCGCGCAGGACAATTCCCAGGGGTGGCGACCATCCCCCCAGCAGATACACAAGGTCTGCACCCGCCTGCACGTAGATTACAGCGGTGGCTATTGAGATAACGAACCCCAGAGCAAGGGTTACAAGCGCTACACGCCGGGCATTGCGAGCGCCCAGAACGAATCCGAGCAGAAAGCCCAGGAACGGCACCAGAACTGCCAAGACCAGCAGCAGTCCTCCTGTCGTTGTCAGACTATCAGGAGTAACTAAAGGCATTTACGAATCATCGCGTGACGATACCTGGGGCGCTTCCGCCGGATCACCGGAGAGGGTAACCACGCCTGTGACATCAAACAGGCGCAGCAGGAGCGCCACCGCCAGTGCCGTCGCGGAAAACGCCACCACAATCCCTGTGATAATTAGCGCTTGCGGCACGGGGTCCCCGGCCATGCCGGCGGCTGCGCCACGCTGAGCAATCGCGCCAAACATCAGAAACACACCACTTCCCATCACATTGAAGGCGAGAATCTTGCGCAGCGGGTGCGCATTCACAATGATGCCGAACAGGCCAAAACCGACCAGCAGCGCAGCACAAAAGCCGAATAGAGTTGCCACGTTCACCATTGAGCTCCGTGACGGGGTGAGCCAAGCAAGAGCATCACGATAACCAGCGTCAGCGATGGCATCAACGCAAGCTCAACGGCTGCCATAAGTGGCTTGGCCAGACCTTCTGGGTATCCAAAAAAATCACCCGAGGTCAGCGGACCAATGAAGCCCATCGCGATATAAGACAAAGGCCCGAAGACCAACGCGAACCGCAAGCAGCTGCGGCCTATGGCCGGCGCATCGACGAGTCCCGCTATCATGGCAAGCAGCCATGAGCCTGCAATGATTGCCGCTCCCTGAAACTTGCCGCCCGGCAAGTCAGCACCAATCCAGAAAATATAGGCGCCGATAATAATGCCAAAGGGCGGCAGAATACGCGCGACCAGCACCAGAATGCCCTCGGGCGCTGACTGGCGAATGAGTCCCGGACGACCGCCCCAGCATTCATCTGGCGCCAGCGACCAGACGCCTATCAGGGCAAACATCAGCACTATTGCTTCGAGCAGGGTATCCATCGCCCGAAACGCCAGAAGCACCGCGGTGATTGGATTGCTTACACCGGTAGCGGCAATATTCAACGCAACCTCAGGCGCCAGGCTGGGCCGGCTTTCCGGTAATGCAAACACACAGACAACCAGCGCCAAGCTGACCGAAGCTGAAAGGCCACCAGCGATGTAACGCACGGCCTTGCTAGGATTGACGTGATTATCCGGAACCTTGCTGGCACGCAAGCGGGTGGCGGCATACATCAGCAACAGGCTGGTCAGGCCTCCGCTGATGGTCGCCTCCGTGAGGGCGACATCGATTGCAGACAATTGCACCCATGCCAGAGTCAGCAAAATGCCGAAAACGAGAAAACCGATCGAAGCCGCAAAAGCCTCGCGAGCAAGAATCGCCCATGCAGCCAGTCCAAGGATAAGGCCCACCAAAACCAGATTGAGCAGTGCCATCATCATTCGGACACACTGCGCTGTGCATTGAGCGCAATAAGCTGCGACACACTCGCTGCCGAGACGAGAACCAGCAGCCAGATGAAAACCAGCTTCAAGCCGGCAGCAATCGTGCCTACCTGCGGCAACAGCCCCAGAACCACCAAACCGAGCGCCAACGTGCCGGCCTTGCTCAGCACCTGAAGTCGGCTGAGCGGATCCGGCAAGCGCATCAGACCGAGGGTCCCGACGAAAAAAAAGAATGCACCAGCAGCTACGGACAGCGCGGTGAAAAGATCAAGAACAGCGCTCACTGGTCAGGCTCCGTGATGCTTTCCGTCGTCAGCCTGGAATTGGCTGCCCTGGCGAAAGCAAAGGAAGCGAAAGCCGTCAGCAAAGCCAGTGTCAATGCAACATCCAGCACTGTGGCCTGATTCGTAGCGATCCCCAGCAGCAGCAAGACAACGATGCTGCCGATACCCAGTATCTGGGCCGCCATCAGCTTGTCCGCATCCGTCGGTCTGCGCAGCATACGAACAAGGCCCAAGGCCACCATGACCAACACGAAAACAGCGACCGTGATCAGGAAATCAGCCATGGCTTTGCCCTGTCACCAGCACCGACTGCAGGCGTCGTTCCTCCTCCCGCAGCTGTTCGATTACCGGCGCTGTCAGATCCAGACAATGAATTATCACTTCATTGCCTGGATCACCACATGCCAGCGTACCGGGATACAAACCGGTGATACTGGCAAAAGCATGGCGTGCCATACCCGGTGAAAAACTCAGCGGGTACCTCACAAAGCCTGGATTCAGCTGCGGCTTTCGAGCAAGGACACGCCTGGAAACATCGATTCCGGCGACCAACGATTGCCAAAACAAATTCGCTAGCATCAACAGCAGACGTGCAAAGCGAATGCCTTCGGCAGCTGGCGGCATCAGCCGCAGACTGGCCCATGTCGCTGCTCCTGTAGCGGCCACCCCCACTGCAAGGTCAGCCGCAATAAAGCTTTGCATTAGTACCAGCCACAGCGCAAAAAAACCCACCGCACGGGAAACCACAGCGCGCCGCAGAGATGCGCTTGAATGCTTCACAGGAATGCCAAGCTGCCCGTCACGCATTGCTCAGGTCCGCGGGTGCATTCGGCGCGTCTGCCTTTCCTGACCCCGCAGGCGGCTTCTGGTCATTGCCGAACACGGTGACATACAAGACCGGCAGAAACACCAGGGTCAGGGCTGTAGCAACCAGCAGACCGCCCATGATGGCAAACGCCATCGGGCCCCAGAACACTGTGGGTGCGATGGGTAACAGACCGAGAACCGTCGAGATACCTGTCAGCATCATCGGTCGCATACGCGAGGTGGCAGAGGCCATCACGGCATCAAACACGCCCTTGCCCTCTGCACGGTCGGTCTCGATCTGCACAATCAGGATCACCGCGTTCTTCGCGATCATGCCAATCAGGGCCAGAATACCGAGGATGGCAACAAAGCCCAGCGGCTGATTGAACAACAGCAAGGTCAACACCACGCCGATCAAGCCCAGTGGCAACACGCACACCACCATGGCCAGGCGCCTGAAACTGACCAGCATCACCATCATGATCGCCAGCATCAACAGGATCATCAGCGGCACCACGGCAAATACCGAATCGCTGGATGCCTTGCTCTCCTCGTACAGGCCACCAGTGATCACCGAGTAACCGGCTGGCAGCTGGTCTGCGAATGCTTCGATCTTCGGCGCCAGTGCGCCCACCACGGTGTCAGGCAATACATCGCGCACCACGTCGGCACGAACCGTGAGCGTGGGGACGCGGTCGCGGCGCCAGACCAGCGGGAACTCCTGTTCCTCAACGAACGTCGAGAATTGACTCAGCGGAACCATGCGGCCACCCGCAGTGGGCACCTGCAGCGAACTGAGGGTTTCAAAGGTTGCACGCTGATCTTCCTGGGCACGCGCCACGACGTTGACCAGATAGATATCATCCCGTACCTGAGTTACCACCCGGCCCGTGATTGCCGCATTCAGCACACTGGACAAGGCGCTCGAACTGATCCCCAGCTGCCGGGCCTCGGCCTGATTGACGCGGATATGAATCTGCCGCGCCGGCTCCATCCAGTCATAGTTGATGCGCAGTGCACGCGGATCTGAGCCCACCACGTTAGCCAGTTCGAGTGCAATCTCGCGCACCTTGTCCTTGTCCGGCCCCATCACACGGTACTGCAACGGCCAACCAACCGGCGGCCCCAACTCCAGCGCCGACACCCGGGAAACCACATCGGGAAACTGCTCGGCCAGGACCTTCTCGAGCTTCGCATGCAGACGTTCACGGGCCTCGACATCTTTGGCCACGATCACAAACTGGGTAAAAAACGGATCGGCAAGCTGCACGTTCAGCGTCAGGATAAAGCGGATAGCCCCGCGTCCGACGTAGGTGCTGTAGTGCTCGATATCCGGGTCTCCGGCCAGTATTTCCTCCAGCGCCAGAGCCCGCGCCTGAGTGGCATGGATCGAAGCATTCTGCCGTAACGTCATGTCAACGGTCAGCTCGGGGCGGTCCGAGGCGGGGAAAAACTGGCGAGGCACAAACTGGGCAAGCAGGATAGCCACCACAAACGCCGCGATTGTCGTGCCAATGGTCAGCCACTTGGCTCGAATCGCGGCCTGCAGGAACGCATTGAAGCCATCGACAATCTTGCTCGGCTTGGGCTCCTTCTCGATCTTCGGCGCCGTGAGAATGGCTTTACCGATCAGCGGCGCGAAAATGACGGCAACCAGCCAGGAAACAATCAGCGATATCGCAACGACCGAGAAAATCGAGAAGGTGTACTCACCGGCGGAACTTTGCGCAAAACCGATCGGTACAAAACTGGCGATCGTGACCAGTGTGCCGATCAGCATCGGCGCCGCCAGGGTGCTGTACGCGAAGGTCGCGGCCTGATCCTTGCTGTCGCCAACGCCCAGACGCCGGAGCATCGCGTCGACGGTGGTCATCGCATCGTCGACCAGCAAGCCCAGCGCGATGATCAACGCCCCCAGGGAAATGCGGTGCAGGTCGATATTGACGATATCCATGACGGCAAACACGATGGCCAGCGTCAGGGGTATTGCCAGCGCGACCACCGTACCGGGGCGCATGCCCAGACTGACAAAGCTGCAACCCAGAATGATCACAATCGCCTGCCACAGCGAGGTCATGAAATCATTGATGGCCAGATCCACCGTCACTGCCTGATCGGCAACCAGAGTGGTTTCGATACCAACTGGCAGTTCGGCAATAATGTCGGCCATCTCGACACGGACATTTTCACCCAGGGCCAGAATGTCTCCCGAGTCGCGCATGGCGATCGCCAGACCAATGGCGGGTTGGCCATTGACGCGGAACATCGGCTGGGGTGGATCGATGGTGCCGCGACGCACGTTGGCAATATCGCCCAGTTTGAAGATGCGCTCACCGGCGACAACGGTCAGCGCTTCGATGTCCTGCTCGTCGTCGAACTCACCGCTGACCCGCAGGAATACCCGCTCCTCTTCGGTCTGCATCACGCCGGCAGGCAAAATCGCATTTTGCGCCTGCAATGAAGCAAGAATTGTCGTCAGATCAAGCCGCAGGCCGGCCATCTTTTCCGTGGAGAACTCGATGAATATCTGCTCATCCTGCGCACCCATCACCTCAATCTTGGAAATGTCGGGCACGTGCAACAGCCGGGAGCGGGCAGCCTCCACGTAGTCACGCAGCTCGCGGAATGAAAACCCGTCGGCGGTGAACGCATAGATGATGCCAAAGGTATCGCCGAAATCATCATTGAAGAACGGCCCCACAACCCCCGAGGGCAGGGTCAGTCGCATATCGCCAATGTTCTTGCGTACCTGATACCAGACGTCAGGCACCGCGGACGGTGGAGTGGATTCTTTCAGATCGACAAAAATGGTGGTCTGACCGGCCGTGGTGTAACTGCGCACCGTGTCCAGATAATCGGTTTCCTGCAGGGTTCGCTCGAGTCGCTCGGTAACCTGCAGCAGCGTCTCCTCGACCGTGGCGCCCGGCCAGGCAGCCCCAACAACCATGGTTCTGAAGGTGAAGGCCGGGTCCTCGCCACGGCCAAGGTTCTTGAACGAAAAGGTGCCCGCCAGCACCGCGACAATCATCATAAAGATGACCAGGGACCGCTTGGACAGCGCCCATTCGGAGAGGTTAGGACCGATCACGGCTTTGTGGTCTCTAACAGTCGGACTTTCTGTCCCGGTCGCAGGACCTGAACGCCTGCGGTCACGACCAGATCACCCCGCTCAAGGCCTGAACCGACCTGAACGCTGTCCGGATTCTGCGCCTGGATCACGATGTTGCGCATCGAAACCGTCAACGCTTGAGGGTCGACAACCCAGACCGCCGTACTTCCACTCGAGCGCATCAGCGCCGAAGGGGGAATTTCGATGCCGATACTGGCATCGGACTTCATCTGCCCGGTCACCGTACTGCCCAGGCGCATGGCCACCGGCGCATCGACCAAACCGACCCTCACCGCGAAAGTACCGGTTACCGGATCAGCGCGCGGAGAGACTTCTCGCACTCGACCAACGGCTTTGACACTGGGGTCGCTGGTCAGAAATACCGTGATGTCCTTGTTTGCCGAGGCACTGTCCTTGATGGCAGCCGGTACCCCGAACACCGCGTCACGAGCGCTTTCGCGGGCGACCTGGACGATCATCCGCCCGGCAGACACCACCTCTCCCGGTTCCGCCCCGCGATCAGTCACCACCCCCGACACATCGGCAAAGAGGTTGGTGTAACTCAGGCGGTTCTGCGCCAGAGTGACTTGCGACTGCACCGACTGGACTTGCGCCTCAGCGGTTTTAAGCAGGGCGACAGCCTGATCAAAGGACGCACGGGACACCGCATCTTCGGCCACCAGCTCGCTCATCCGGGTATGGTTACTGCGCGCCTCGACCAGTTGCGCACGCGCAGCGACCAGTTGCGCACGCGCCGACTGCAGACCGCTTTCCTCGTCTTGCGGATCAAGCCGCGCAATCAGCTGACCGGAGGTGACGCTGTCGCCGATGTCAACCAGGCGCTCGACCAGGCGACCACCCAGCCGGAACGACAGATTGACCTCCGATTGCGCCTGGACGGTTCCCGTCAGGGACAAGGTGCCGGAACTGGCCCGGTCCTCGATCACCGTCACGCGCACCGGCCTGACCTCCCCCGGACCATCGTCCTGTTCGGACTGACAGGCCGAGAGCATGACAAGAGTGGTGCACACCATGATCGCGCGCACCAATGGCATGGGAGCAATTCGCTTGACGAGGGGAACAGGCACGCAACATCTCCTTGTGAGGCTTATTTTTGAGCAGTCTGCCAACGCCAGCCGCAAGACCGGGCGTTGAAGATGCATTCAGACCATTGCCGAGGCAACCTGGAGCAAGCAAAAAATCGAAAAATTCATGCAAGGTAGTGAATCAGCGGACTTATCCGGCATGAAATACCGCTGCGATTGTTGTCGATACATATACTCACCACTACTCCAGCCAGGGTCAAGGCAGGACAAGCGCGTGGCTACAGAATTCATGTCAACTGCAGGGCCGGATCACTGCAGGGTCGGATCATGAACCCGGTTCGTCGCCCCTGGTCGGTGCAACAGCCCTGCCGTGGGCTTCTGTCCACGCCAGTGTTCTCTTCTGGAGGTAACCGTAGAAAGGGTTGTATCGCATGCGCAACAACCAGTCCGAGGACAAGGTGAGCATGCCGCGCTCACCACGGATCGCCATGTCACCGAGAAACAACAACTGTTCGTTGTCGGGCGGACGCTGGCCGTAGAGCGGGTCATCCGGCGGAATCGGCAAGGCAACGTGCGACAGCGATATCACCGAGGCCGGCCACTGTGCGTCGAGCGGCTCAACACTGGAGAACTGGCCACTGAACGGTAGCTGGCGCCGCGCCTCGACAGCCAGACTGTCAGGACTCTCGTTGGTGACCAGCGTCACGGCAAAGGGCAGCCCGGGCTCACCGATCACCGAACGGGTAAGGGCACGCCGGTCATACACATGCAGGACGGATTTGAGCGCCATCCGGTTGATGTCAAACAGAACCAGTTCATTGCCTGGGGTGTTGAGCGGCCCCAGCAAGCTGGAGACCACGGATTGGTTGGTCACCGTGGAATCCGCATCGGACTTGAAGACCAATGTTGGAGGAAATCCTGTATGGGTTCCGGCACGGGCATGATCGGCTATGCGCCGGGCCACCGAGCGGGTAAGCGTATGGGACTGTTCACCGGCACGCGTGGCAAACGAGTTGTACTTGTACGGGTCGAATTCGGGATCCACCACCAGCCAGGCCAGCCCGCCAAGGCCGGGCACGGACGCCAGCCGGCGCTTCCAGCTCGCCAGCGCAGCGGCGGGCGTCACTCCGATAGCCGGTGAGATCAGCACCAGACTCGCCGGTACGGGAGACACCTGACCATCAAGGGCATCCAGCGTGTAGTTCACTGCCAGTGCACCACCGATGGAATAGCCGACGATGTGCACCGGCCCGCCTCCCAGCCGCGACTCGAGATGCCGCATGGCGATCCGCACTGCACCCGCCATGTCTTCCCAGACGGCATACTTGAGCCCTGAGGGCGCCGTCCCATGGCCTGGCAAACGCAGTCCGACAACCTGGTAGCCCCGAGCGTTGAATGCCTCGCCAAGGGCACGCAGACTGTAGGGCGAATCCGACATGCCGTGCAGCAGCAGGACTCCTCCCACGGGTTTGGCGGCCGGCAGTTCAAAGCTGTGGTTCCAGTTCGGTTGCCACGCCCGCGGATCGGAGGCGCTGCCCGGACTATAGCGCAGCAAACCCTGCTCGGAAGCGCTGGGTGTTACGGCATAGACCTTGGCGTCGAGTTCCTTGAATAAGCGCTCTTCAAGCGCCAGGTAATCCTCGAAACTGCGGACCTCCGCGGCTTGTTGCTGGGTGTATTCCTCCGTCAGCCGCTCATCCAGCCAGGGACTGTAGTAACTATCCGTACACCCCTGAAGCAGACCGGCGGCCAGCACCAAAGCGGTTACGCCCGATCGACCCGCCAAGAAAACCTTCATGCAGCCCTCCAGTTATCGCAGGGGCCCAGCAGACCCGTTGCCATGCTGCTCACGGCTGATGGTCAGCCGCTGCAAAGAAAAAGACACTTGCCGGAATATTGTGCAGCGGATAATAAGCGCAACAGGCGCATTGCGGTCAAAATGACCCACTACAGACCCTTGGGGCAAGCCACTACAATCGCCACCCGCCAGCACAGCAGAGGAATGCCAGCATGCTCCCAGCCTTGATCATCCGCCCCTCCCGACCGCTCGCGCTGCTGGCACTCCTGACGCTGCTGGGCGGCTGCTCCAGTTTTGGTGAAGGATTGGGCCGCGGGGTTCTGTCCAGCTTTCAGGGCAATGCCGACGCCTCAAATTCAGCGTGCGAGGTATCCGGCGCGCCGTTCAAGGGCATTGAGGGAGCGCTGCGGGTTCAGGACGGACAGGGTGCGATAGGCAAAACTCCGGCGGCCAAACGCTCAGTGGTCAAAGTCATGATGGTGCATGGTATCGGCTCGCATCACCCGGGCTATTCCGGCAGAACAACAGCCAATCTGACCGCCGCACTGGGCCTCGACGTGCACGCACCACAGGTAAAATCCATCAACATTCCTTCTGCTGTTGATCCGGCAATTTCACTGGGCACACTGACCCTGCAGCGCTTCAGTGACAACGCTCTTGAGCGTGAACTGCTGGTATACGAGCTGACCTGGTCACGCATCAGCGACCCTGCGCGCGCCAACCTGCGTTTCGATACCTCACAGGTTCACAGCCGCAACCGCGCGCGCCTCAATCAACTGGGCAAGGGCTTTGTCAATGATGTGCTCGTCGACCCGCTGGTTTACGTGGGTGTCGGACACGACCAGATTCTGTCCTCGGTACGCCAGGGCCTGTGCTGGGTTTACAGCACCGACTGGGACGGATTTCCGACACAGCCCGAGATCTGCGGTGAAACCGATCCCCGTCTGGGCAGTCGCGTAGAGCAGGATCAGTTCTTTTTTGTCACCCATAGCCTGGGCAGCAAAATACTGCTCGAGGCACTGGAAAGCACTGCTCAGGGCCTGACCGCGCAGCAGGACACCAACCCGCTGGCCATCCCGTTCAGGACCGCCTTGCAAAACCATACGCCGACCGTTTTCATGATGGCCAATCAACTGCCACTGCTGCAGGCCGGCTTTGCACCACCCCCGGTAAACGGGCAGCTTGACGCCTACTGCAGGCCAGCAGGCGGGCATTTTGACCAGCGCATAGTGGAACAGACCAAAATCGTGGCGTTCAGTGACCCCAACGACCTCCTGAGCTACCCGATTCCGGAGGAATTTGTTCGCTCCGGGATAGACTCCAGACTCTGCCCGCAGGTGGTCAACGTCTCACTGAACATTGCGCAAGTCTCCACGCTGTTCAGCGGCGACGGCTTTGCCAATCCGCTGACCGCGCACAGCGAGTACAACAACGATGAGCGCGTGATCAGCCTGATGACGGGGGGGCTGGGCCAGGATGAAACCCTGCCGCTGGTCAATCAGCGTTGCCACTGGACCCGCACCGAAGAAACCCTGCGCTGAACTGAATCTGGCGGCTTCGCGGCCAGCACGGAGCCGCTGCCTGCGGCTCACTCCACCTTATCGAGAAGCACCTGCAAACGCTCGACATCGGCCTCGCTCCACCCCTCAGGACGGATCAATCCCCTCCAGGCAGCAATGTAGTCCTTTGCCGCGTATTCATGACCGAAGCCGCGGGGAGAAGCGCCGACCCCCATGTCAGCTGCCAGCTGCAGCATGGTCACGATTGGAAACCAGCGCAGATCTTCCGATACATCGGGGCCCCGCGGACTGAGCATCCAGTCCGGTTCCTGCCAGGCCGAGCTCGGCGTAAAAAACGTGATCGGATCACTGGCGTACTGCAGGAAGACAATCCGGAAGTCGCTCCAGGGGCCATAGCCCTCCTCCAGCCTCTGGTTCTGGTTCATGAAACGAACCACTGTGCCGTTGCGAAATCTGGGCAACCAGGCCGGAGAGCCGGCTTCACGGTCCTGCGTCATGCGGTACCAGCTCTGGTTGCGAAACGGTGGGCCAACCCAAAGCGCGCCATCAAAGGGGTCGTCCATGATGTCGAACAGATCGAATGACAGATCCGAGTTGAGCGACCCCAGACTCAGGCCTGTGAGATACAGCCGGGGGCGCTGATCCCTGGGCAAGGCCCGCCAGTGGTTGTAGATCTCCACAAACACCGCACGCGCGGTTTCTGCGCCGTACTGCGCCTGAGTCAGCAAGGCCAGCGGACTGTTCAGATAGGAATACTGCACCGCGACAGTCGCTATGTCGCCACGGGCCAGGTACTCGACTGCGTCCTGCCCGACCGCATCGATCCAGCCGGTTCCGGTAGGTGTCGCCAATATCAGTACCGAGCGCTGAAATCCGCCGGCCCGCTTGAGCTCATCGAGTGCCAGACGCGCCCGGGCGGCGGGCGTTTCCGCCGAGTTCAAGCCGACATAAACCCGCACCGGAGCCGGCAGATCCTGACCAAAAAACGCCTTCAGGGCATCACTGTCAGGCCCTCCGGCCACAAAGCGCCGGCCCTGCCTGCCAAGGGTGCTCCAGGCCACCAGAGACTCAGCGCTCCCCGTCTGCTGTGCGCGCAACGGTACCGGCAGCTCCGGCTCGATCAATGCATCGAGCTGCTGAAACGACTGATCCGCCACCGCCAGCAAGCGGGTGAACAACACGCCGTCGACGGCGCTCCAGAATACAATCAGCACCAGAATGCTGCTCACCAGGTACGAAACTCGCGGCGGCACATAGTTCTTAAGCCGACTGGAGAGCAGCCTGAACAAGCGGCGGAGCACGCGCGCCACCAGCAGCAGAGCGATAAACACCAGCAATGCTATGGGGCCGATGATCGATGGGCGCAGCCCCGCGCTTTCTTCCATGCCCATCATCTCGCGGATCGAGTTCTGCCAGGCCGAGGCCTGCCAGAGAAAGGCAATGGCCACAACCGCACACAATACACTTGCGACAATCGCCAGTTGGCGTGCCAAGCGGGCACCCGGGATTGGCAGATCGAACAGATTCCACAACGCCAGCGCGCCCACACCGGCGCCATAGCCAATCGCAAACGAAACGCCGGATAACAGACCCTGCACAGCAAACGGGCGCGGCAGCAGCGAGGGCGCCAGCGACGCGGCGAGGAACAGCGTCCCGACCAGCAGCCCCAAAACACTGAGACCGGCCGCAGGCCGCATTATCCAATTCAGGTTCATTGTGCATACCTCTGAAAGCACCGCGGCGCGCCAATCCCGCACGCCGAACGGCGCAATCATAACCTAGGGTCTGTTCTCGCTTCATCGCAAGCCGCGTTGCTGCGTAAAATCTCGCCAGGCCAGGCGTGGGACACAGGTTCAGATGAGCGGAACTCGCCACGGCAACACAAGGCAAAGGCCGGAGCGGCTCAGGTAACCTATTCGCACTGCCATCCACACACCTGGAGTGAGCTATGCCCGTCATCGAGCCCCGCAGACCGAAGTGCCGGGGTCGTTCAACACTCGCCCCGCTGAAACAAAACCGCGACAACCGCTTGAGCTACATCGTCGGCATACTGGTGGCAGCGCTCGTGCTGGTGGCCGTGTTGTGGACCCTCTGGAGCGAACTTCAGCCTGATCGAGAGCGCGCAGTGCGGGTCCAGCTGCAGGATCAACTGCAGCAGACATTCCCTCAAGCCATGCTCCCCGCACCAGGCTACTACGGCGTGTTCCCTGCGGCCGCTGCGAGCGGAACCACTCGCGCGGTGGACGTCGTGCTCGTACACGGGCTCGACGAGCCCGGCTCCATCTGGGACGACCTGGTGCCCGCCCTGAGCAAGGCCGGATTCACCAGCTGGGAGTTCCGCTATCCAAACGACCAGGGCATTGACCGCAGCGCGGACCTGCTGGCCGCCTCCTGGGGTGCGCTGCCTGACGACCGGCCAATGGTGTTGATCGGTCACAGCATGGGCGGACTGGTCATTCGCGACTTTGTCACCCGCTGGCGCCAAGCAACAGCTGCACCAGAGGCGCAGGTCAGTCGTGTGATTCTGGTCGGCACGCCGAATCAGGGCTCCGACTGGGCACGCATGCGCTTCTGGCTCGAACCACGCGACCAATTGACCGCCATTCGGGAGCAGCGTTTTTCAATGTTGTCGGTGCTTCAGGATGGAACCGGCGCGGCGAAAATCGACCTGCGCCCCGGTAGCCACTTCCTCGAGAACCTGAACACACGCCCATGGCCGGCAGCGGTTCCGCTCTGGATCATCGGCGGTCTGCTGGCACCGGCCGCGCCGGTGCTGGGTGACGGCGTAGTCTCTGTCGACTCGCTGGCTCTCGAGGGTGCGGCGGCGCCAATCCTGGTTGCCGGCTCCCATCGCGGCATGCTCAAGCGGCTATCCGAATCCGCGCAGGAGCCTGCGGCAATCCCTTTGATACTGGAGCTGCTCAAGGACTCCAGCGAGCTTTGAGCATGCCGGCTGACACTTACTGGCGCACGGCCCAGATGGTGCGCTCGGAATCTTCGCGGTGCATATCCAGCACATTACCCTCGATGGTCCAGCGCACCGTACTGGTCAGCGCCGCCAGAAACTCCCGTTCCTGAGTCATCAGCTCTTCGCTGCAGGCCCGGCGCGTAGTGGCCGCAACGCCGAATTCGATGCGATTGCCGGTGGTCTTGAAGCTGCCCCGGAAATTGTTACAACCTGCATTGCCGGAGACTTTGCCGTCGCCAAACTCCATGAACAGCGACGCGTCACCGAGCACTCCGACTACCGCCTGACGGCCGTTATTGAAGTTCTTGACGTTCCAGGTCACACCTTCGAGCTGTGGCGCCGGCTCGGCAACGAACTGCAGGGCGTTGCCCGAAGCGCTGGTCAGCCGCAGGCGCTCGCCATCGAGCGCGACCTTGAAATCGCCGGAAAACACCGTGTGAAAGCGGCGCTCGACCTCGGAAGCCGAGGCTTCACAGGCCATCATGGTGCTGCCCAGCGGGCCGACTTGCAGACGATCCGCGGTCTGCTGGTAGCCACCGAAAAACGTGTTGCATGCCGAAAAACCATTAATCCGCCCCTCGGCAAAGCGCACCGTTACCGGGCGCTCAAGGCCTTCGAGCTGCTTTTCCTTGAGCCCGGAGAGGTCTTTCAGCACCCATGTCCGACCATCCAAAGACTGCGTGACAGCTGCAGCGGGCTCTGCAACCCGGCAGCAGCCCGCCAGAAAACCTCCGCCGGGCAGCAGCACACGGGCCGTCACCGGATGCTGGGTGTCGGACATGTTGTCACTGCAGCTCGACTCACGAAGCAACGCAATGAGTTCATCGCCCGAAGCATCGGTACCCCGCCAGAGCGTCTCACCGAGGTGTTCCACGCGGGTTGCAGCGCCGCGGTATTCAACCACTGCCTTGTCTGGCGTGGAGAAGCGCGCGACTCCCGGTTCGAGCATTTCCACACCCCACTGCGGCTCGGTTCCGAAACAGATCAGCGGCTGTTGGCTCGCCCCTGCCTGCACCGTAAAGCTGGCGACACTCAATGACGCCGCGAACAACACACCGATACTGCGCAACATGGGGCAACTCCTGATTGGGTTTGGACGCCCAGAATACTGACATACCAGCGCAATAGACAGCGTCGGACAGCCTTCTGCCGGTGCCGGATCGGCCCGCCTTCTACTCACGCGCATGGCTGCCAAGCCCGGCGAAAGGCCTGGCGGCATGCGCTCTTGGCATGCCGCACAAGGCAAAAAGCCCGACCACTGAATGGCCGGGCTTTTCACTTTGCAAGCGGTTCTATGGATTTAGAACTGCGCAGCGTCCAGCAAGTACAGCGACTCGCTACCGGCCTTGACCGAAGCGGCCAACGAGTGGATACGCGGCAGCAGGCGGGCAAAATAGAAACGCGCGGTACCCAGCTTGCTGACATAGAACGCGTCCTGATCCTGCTTGGCCAGAGCGGTGCGCGCCATCAAGGCCCACATGTAGGCATAGGCCGTGTAACCAAACACCTGCAAGTACTCGACCGAGGCGGCGCCCACTTCATTGGGGTTGACCTTGGCCCGCGACAGTAACTCCGAAGTCATCTGCTCAAGCGTGTCGATCGCCACTTTCAAAGGCTCAACGAACTCTGCCAGCGAAGCATCGGCAGAATCGGTAAAGATCTTGATCTCGTCCGCAAAATGCTTGTAGAACGCGCCGCCGCTACCCAAGACCTTACGTGCCACCAGATCCAGCGCCTGGATACCATTGGTCCCTTCGTAAATCTGGGTGATCCGGCAATCGCGGATCAGCTGCTCCTGGCCCCACTCACGCACGAAACCGTGGCCGCCGAAGATCTGCTGGCCATGCACTGTGGTTTCCAGCGCCATGTCGGTGAGGAAGGCCTTGGCCACCGGCGTCAACAACGCCACCAGTTCTTCTGCACGCTTGCGCGTGGCGGCATCTTCACTGTACTTGGCGGTATCGAGTTGCATCGCCACGTAACTGGAGAACGCCCGGCCGCCTTCATTGAGGGCTTTCATGGTCAGCAGCATGCGGCGAACGTCAGCATGCACGATGATCGGATCCGCGGCCTTGTCCTTGGATACCGGACCGGTTGCTGCGCGCCCCTGAATCCGGTCACGGGCGTACTCGACGGCATTCTGATAAGAGCGCTCGCCCAACGACAGCCCCTGGATGCCAACACCCAGACGCTCGTAGTTCATCATGGTGAACATGGCCGCGAGGCCCTTGTTCGGCGCATCGACAATCCAGCCAGTCGCGCCGTCGAAATTCATCACACAGGTGGCAGAAGCCTTGATGCCCATCTTGTGCTCGATGGAACCACAGGACAGGGCATTCTTCTCACCCAGCGAGCCATCGGCCTTGACCATGAACTTCGGCACCAGGAACAGCGAAATACCCTTGGGTCCCGCCGGCGCATCAGGCAGCTTGGCCAGTACCAGGTGAATGATGTTTTCGGTCAGATCGTGCTCGCCACCGGTGATGAAGATCTTGGTTCCGGAAATCTTGAAGCTGCCATCGGCTTGCGGCTCAGCCTTGGTGCGGATGATGCCCAGATCAGAACCCGAGTGCGGTTCGGTCAGACACATGGAGCCGGCCCAAACGCCGGAATACATATTCGGCAGGTAGATATCCTTCAGCTCGGCACTGGCGTGCGCATTGATCGACAGGCACGCCCCGGCCGTCAGCATCGGATAGAGGCCGAACGACAGGTTGGCCGAGTTAACCATTTCCTCAACTTGTGCCGAGATGGCTTTAGGCATGCCCATGCCACCAAACGCCGCATCACCGCCCACACCCACCCAACCACCTTCGGCATAGGTTTTGTAAGCCTCGGGGAAGCCAGCCGGGGTTTTCACCTCGCCGTTGCTCCAGGAACAACCCTCTTCATCACCCGTGCGGTTTAGCGGCGCCAGCACACCCGCAGTCACCTTGCCTGCTTCTTCCAGAATGGCGGCCGCCGTTTCCTCATCGACCACCTCGGCCAAACCAGGCAACTGCTCCCAGAGTTTGGAGACCTCAAAGACCTCATTAAGGATAAAACGCATGTCGCGCAGGGGGGCTTTGTAGTCTGCCATGTGAACCTCACTGAAGAATCCGGGCCGGACGGCCATTTTAAGGTGCCGATGATACTGAACATATCAAAAGATATAAATCGTCATTCCGTGACCACGGACGACCGGATAGTCACAAAGGCGGGTTTATCGCGCGACCGGATCAACCCTGACCGCACCGCTGCGGCGGTGGCCATCCACACGCACGCAATTGCGCCCGGCGCTTTTTGCGCTGTACAGGGCCTTGTCAGCGGCCTTGATCACTTCCTCGCTGGTTCTGCGCGTCAACTGGCGCTCCGCCACACCGATACTGATGGTCACCGACACACTGCCGGCAGCCTGGCGTTTGCGGCTCTGACGCCCGACCTGATCATCCTTGGGTCGCTTGCTCGGGTCACGCAATTCAAGCACATACAGCTCGATGCTTTTACGCAGCAGCTCAAGGTGCGGCAGACACTCTTCAAGGGTCTTGCCGGGAAAAACCACCATGAACTCTTCGCCACCATAGCGGTAGGCCCGGCCACCACCGCCGACCTTGCGCAGCTGGTTGGCCACCACGCGCAACACCTGATCACCCACATCATGCCCGTGCGTGTCGTTGAAGCGCTTGAAGTGATCGACATCCGTCATGGCGATCACATATTGCCGCCCCAGGCGCTGCAAGCGTTCGTTCAGGGCGCGACGCCCCGGCAGTCCGGTCAACTCATCCCGAAACGCCATCTGGAAGGCTTCATGGGCCACAGCCGCCACCAGCATCAGCATCGTCAGACTGGTCATCACATGCAGCGCATGCTTGAGGATAAACACCTCAGGCAGCATCCACAGCAACCCGATCAAGCCAAACACCTGCGATGCGTGCAGCGGACGGGGATGACGCACGTATTGAATGACCAGCAGCACCAGAACCACAGCAATCAGCGGATAGGCAATCTGTATCAAGCGCATCCAGCTGGCGTAGAGGGACGGCCAGTAAATTTCCACCAGCCACTGCTGCATGGCAGATGGAAATCGATTGGCCAGCGCCGCTGAAACGCCGAGAAACAGCAGCAACACGGCCGCGCGCGCGAGCAAATCCTGAAACAGATGGGAGCGTTCCTGCCATAACGCGTAAATCCCGAACAGCAACGGCAGCAGCAACGAGCTCAGATGAAAAACCAGGCTGGCATCTTCCCTGGCGACCTGATGCAACTGGAAGTAGTCGATCTGCGTATCCAGCTGGTAGTACAACAGGTACACCAGCAACAGCAAGAACAGCTCGCGCTGGCGGCCATACACCGCGCAGAAAGCCCCGCCCAGCAACATCAGCAGGGTCGGCAACACATTGAATAATGAGAGAAAGAAATCATTCAGCGGGATAAAACTGACGGCCACCAGCCCGCTCACCAGCAAACCCAGCGAGGGCAAAATAAAACCGGGGCGCAAATCAGCCAACTGCAAAATGGTGCTCCGCATTTCTGGCACAAGACTGGCATTGTGCCTGCAGCCTGCGAATATGGCATCTCTGCCTGATTGCTGAATCGACAAACTGCCAATTGATCTGCAGAAAACAAAAAGCCCACCTCAAGGGTGGGCTCGTTGTGCAAGAAAATCGCTCAGGATCAGTAACCCAGAGCAAAATCCTCTTCCGCCATTTCCATCAGATTGCCTGCGCCTGACAGCATGGCTTCCAGGTGCGTGCGGGTGCGCGGCAGGATACGCGCATAGTAGAAGCGCGCGGTCTGCAGCTTGGCACGGTAGAAACCTTCTTCTTCAGTGCCAGCCGCCAGTTTTTCTGCCGCGACACGCGCCATGTCAGCCCAGAAGTAGGCCAGGCAGACGTAACCCGAATACATCAGGAAGTCCACGGAAGCAGCACCGACCTCTTCGCGATCCTTCATCGCAGCCATGCCGACTTTCATGGTGACGTCGCCCCACTCCTTGTTCAGCCTGGCCAGTTGCGGAACCAGATCCTTGAGCGCTTCTACCTCGGCGTTAGCCTCGCAGAACTTGTGCACGATCTTGGTGAAACCCTTGAGTGCAGCACCCTGGGTCATCAGGATCTTGCGCCCCAGCAGGTCCAGCGCCTGAATACCGGTGGTGCCTTCGTACAGCATGGAAATACGGCTGTCGCGAACGTTCTGCTCCATGCCCCACTCGGCAATGAAACCGTGGCCACCGTAGATCTGTACGCCATGGTTAGCGGCTTCAAAGCCCACTTCAGTCATGAAGGCTTTGGCAATCGGAGTCAGGAAAGCCAGCATGGCGTCAGCGGCCTTCTTGGCCTCTTCGTCCTTGCTGTAGCTGAGGATATCGACCTGCTTGGCGGTAAACATCGCCATGGCGCGGTTGCCTTCAGCAAAAGCCTTCATGGTCAGCAGCATGCGACGCACGTCCGGGTGGACAATGATCGGGTCAGCCGCTTTGTCCGGCGCTTTAGGGCCAGTCAGCGAACGCATCTGCAGACGGTCACGGGCATACTTCAGCCCGCCCTGGAAGGCCAGCTCAGCATGCGCAATACCCTGCAGTGCGGTGCCCAGACGTGCCGTGTTCATAAAGGTGAACATGCAGTTCAAGCCTTTGTTCGGCTGACCAATCAGGTAGCCAGTAGCTTCATCGAAGTTCATCACGCAAGTCGCGTTACCGTGAATGCCCATCTTGTGTTCAAGAGAGCCGCAGTTCACGCCATTGCGCACGCCGATTTCACCGTCGGCACCGGGTACAAACTTGGGCACGATGAACAGGGAGATACCTTGCGTACCCTGCGGAGCATCAGGCAGACGTGCAAGGACGATATGCACAATGTTGTCGGCCATGTCGTGGTCGCCGGACGAGATGAAGATCTTCGTCCCGCTGACCTTGTAGCTGCCATCAGCCTGCGGCACCGCCTTGGTGCGCAGCATGCCGAGATCGGTACCGCAATGCGCTTCGGTCAGGCACATGGTGCCTGTCCACTCGCCGGCGATCAGCTTGGGCAAGTAGGTGTGTTTTTGCTCATCGGTGCCGTGGGTGGAAATGGTGTTCATGCAGCCGTGGGACAGGCCGGGGTACATACCCCAGGACCAGTTGGCTTCGCCAACCAGCTCACTCATCACCAGACCCAGCGACTCAGGCAGACCCTGACCACCGTGCTCGGTATCGTGCGACAGGCTCGGCCAGCCGCCTTCAACATACTGCTTGTAAGCTTCCTTGAAGCCGGTCGGCGTCTTCACGCCTGTCTCACTCCAGGTACAGCCTTCGATATCGCCAACACGGTTCAGCGGCGCCAGAACTTCTTCACAGAACCGCGCGCCCTCTTCAAGAATGGCATTGACCATGTCCGGAGTGGCATCTTCGCAGCCCGGCAGGCTCTGATAGTGCGCTTCAAAACCAAGCAGCTCGTCACGGACAAAACGAATATCGCGCAGGGGGGCCTTGTAATCAGGCATAGCAGTTAACCTCAGCGGAAGTTTGCGAGTTCTCGACCGGAAAGTGGTCGACATGTCAGCTCTTGTAGCGCTTGGCCACAACTGTGCGGCAAGCAATCAAACAGGCGTTTGAAACATACGTTTACGCCACCCCGTTTGTCAAGCATCCGGGCGTGAGCCTTCAGGCACGTTCACTGAACACCGGCCGCGTAGCCTGGATGGCATCCAAAACGCGGTAAAGGTCCAGACTAGACGCTATAGCGGGCTTTTGCCGAGGTTCTGCAGGCTTATCTTCAGCTTCAGCTTTGCTCTCGTTTGTTTGCCGCTCGTCGACTACTGAAGCCGACTCCTGTCGCTTCGCTTCAGCCAACTGCGCACGCGCCTGCGCAGCGACAGCTCTGGCCTGGGCGGCCACCCGCACATCCTGTGGCGAAGCTTCTCCGGAGGCCATTGCGGCTTGCAGCACAACCTGCATCTTGCGCAAGGTGGCTTCCGGGTCGTTGGGTATCGGACTGACATCAAGAGGTACATCGCCACTGACCGCATAAGCCTGACCATCCGGCCCGCGCGCGTAGGAATAGACCGGCGGCCCGGCATATTTGCCGGCCAATGCTGCCTGAGCAATCTCTGCCGCCCTGACTGTGCGCTCGCGAGTCTGCAACTCGCTTACCGTCAGCTGCTGCTCACGACCCTGCCTGCCGGCTGAGGCATTGGCTGCCAAGGTGGCGGGCATTTCGGAAGAGGAGGAGACGACGACCGGCGATTGTTGAGCGGAAGCAGGACGCACCGAGCCATCAGCCCGAGAAACCGGGCGTTGTAGGAGCGGTGCATTACCAACCTGCATCTTCGTCTCCTGCCAGTAAAACCGGCTCTGCCTGTCAGGCAAAAACTAGGTGCGGATATCCAGCAATGTACCCAGCACCTCATCGGCCGTTTCAACAACCTTGGCACCGGCTTGCGCCTGTAACTTGCCAGCCTGCAGCTCGACCAGGCTCGTCACCAGGTCACGGTTGCTTTCAGCGAATGAATTGGCTTCCTGAGTCTTGGGATCAGCGGAGGCAGTAGCACCGGCTATTTCGGCTGCTGCGACTTCAACACGGCGCTTTCCTGCCTGAAACGCATCGATACCAGCCCCGAGAACACTTCCTGAAATTTCCATTGGACACACTCAACCATCATCTCTGTTCTCTCGATTTAAACAGGGTATGGTTAAAAAATGTACAGCCAAAGGGTTATGACAGGATCACTGCTTATTCACAGATGCCCAGCTGCAAAGGATCCAGTTTCAGACAGGCCGCAACGCCCGCCGGACTTGCATCCTGCAGCCAGGGCACGCGCCCAAGGCAGGGGGCCGGCAGGCGCTGCTGCAACGTGCTGAGGACATCCTCAACACAAGCCGTATGCGGATCGACCAGATTGGCCACCCAGCCAGCCAAGGGCAAACCGTCAGCCAGAATGGCTTCCGCGCTGAGCAGCGCATGATTGATGCAACCCAGCCGCAGCCCCACCACCAGAATGACCGGCAACTGCAGGGCAATCGCCAGATCAGACAGCGCCGCCGACCCGCTGAGCGGCACACGCCAGCCGCCAGCACCCTCCACAACCGTCACCTGCGCCTGCAACGCCAGAACCTGACGAACGGGCGCCAGCAGTGAAGCAACATCCAGCTCGATACCGGCTTGCCGGGCGGCCAGATGCGGCGCGATCGGTGGCGCAAAGGCAAACGGATTGACCTGCGCATAGTCCAGCGGCAAGGAGCACTGCGCCAGCAGAGCCAGCGCATCGCTGTTGCGCAGCCCATCAGCGGTCATCTCGCAGCCCGAAGCCACCGGCTTGACCGCCGCCGTGCTGAACCCAGCCTGCCGGATGGCATACAGCAGTCCCGCTGCAATGGTGGTCTTGCCGACCTCCGTGTCCGTCCCGGTAACGAAAAACCCTTTTGTCACTATTCTGCCCCCTTGCGCAACACGCCGTAGACGACCTGATAGGTCGCCGGCAGCCCATGCGGCTGGCGCCGGAGTTCATAAGCATCCACCAGCGCACGAATGCGCGCCCGCCCCGTCAATCCGCCCGGGCGGCCCGGATTCAGATTATGCGCACCCAGCGCCTTGAGTTCGCCCGTGAGCTGACGCAGATCGGCAAAATGCAGCACTTCAGCCTGCCGCTGCAGCTGCACATCGGCAAAGCCGCTGAGATGGCACAAACGCTGATACTCCTCCAGTGGCCGGAAACGGTTCACATGCACCATGCCGTCAACCGTCTGCCAGCTGTCGCGCAATTCCTGCAGGGTGCCGACACACAAGCTGCTGAAGGCGAAAACCCCTCCGGGCAGCAAAACCCGCTGCGCCTCGGCCAGCACCGCCGCAAAGTCCGCACACCATTGGACCGCCAGACTGCTGAAAATCAGCTGCTGAGTGCCCGAGGCTAATGGCAAGCGCTCGGCATCCCCACCGATAAAGTGCTGCGCGCCACCCAACTCACGGGCATGCACGAGCATGCCCTCGGCGATATCCACTGCGCTGCCGCAGGCCAACGGATAACGCTCGGCCAGTGCCCGGCTGAAAAATCCGGTGCCACAGCCCAGATCGAGCCAGCGCTGCACACAGTGTTCCGCGGGCAATTGCGCCAGCAACTGCATGCCCACCTTGCGTTGCAACGCCGCCACAGCGTCATAGCTACCGGCCGCGCGCGAAAAGGAGGCGGCGACCTGACGCTTGTCAGGCAAAAAGCCCTGAGGACTGATGTCCAGATCAGTCATCGCCGACCTCACTGAGAAAGGCCTGAATGGCGGCGGCCAGTTCGTGCGGGCGCTCCAGCACAAACGCATGACTGGATGACGCCAGTACCCCGACTTCGATATCCGGCTGCAGGCCCAGCAAGGCCGCACTGACAGCGACCGGTACCAGCGCATCGGCAGCCGCCAGCAGATGCAATTGCGGACCACGGAATTGCTGCACGGCCTGCCGCGAATCCAGTGCCGCCAGCAGATCAAGCGACGCCAGCAGAGTGTCCGCACGCGCCTGCGGCGCACTGGCAGCCAGCAAGCGCGCCATACCGCGCGGATCCGCCGCCCCTTGCGCCGCGAGTAAGGCAAAGCGCTTCAGTGTGGCCTGCGGATCAGCACTGCAGCCCTGCCGGAAAGCCGCATGGGTCGACGCAGGCATGCCCAGCGGCCAGTCTTCACGGGCCACGAAACACGCATTGCTGGCCAGCGTCAGCAATCCACAGCAACGCTCACCGCGCCGCGCAGCCAACTGCGTGGCCAGCATGCCGCCCAGCGACCAGCCACCCAGCCAGCAATCCGGCGCAAGCGTGGCGTCCAGTTCATCCAGCCAGTCGCAAGGATCGCTACCGTCAAGATCGGGCAAGGGTTCGATGTCTACATGCAGCCGCTCATTCAACCCGCGCAAGGCTGCCGCCAGCGGTTCCAGCGGTGCACAACCCAAGCCCCAGCCCGGCAGCAACACCAGATGATCACGCATCCCCGGCTCCCGGCGACAGCAACGGCCAGCACTCGGCCAATGCCTGTAAAAGACGCTCAAGCTGCGCATCGCTGTGGGTGGCGGACAGCGTTACGCGTAGGCGCGCACTGCCCGCCGGCACGGTCGGTGGCCGGATGGCCCCCACCAGCAAGCCGCGCTGACGCAGCATGGCGGCCAGCTGCAAGGCGCGCTGGCTGTCACCGACCAGAATCGGCTGGATCGGCGTAGGGCTGTCCATCAGGGTCAGACCAATTTCGGCAGCTGCCTGACGGAATCGTGCGATCAGCTTGTTCAGATGCTCACGCCGCCAATGCTCGGTGCGCAACAGTTCGAGGCTTTTGAGTGTGGCGCAGGCCACGGCCGGTGGCTGGCTGGTGGTATAGATGTAGGGACGGGCGAACTGGATCAGTGTCTCGATCAGCTCTTCGCTTCCGGCGACAAAGGCCCCCGCCGTACCAAAGGCTTTGCCGAGTGTACCGACCAGCACCTGCACGTCGTTCAATCCGAGTCCGAAGTGCTCGACAATCCCGCCGCCGGTTGCACCCAGCGGGCCAAAACCATGGGCATCATCGACCATGACCCAGGCCTGCCGGGCTTTCGCCGCCGCGCACAGCGCCGGCAAATCCGCGAGATCGCCATCCATGCTGAATACGCCGTCGGTGACCACCAGCGTATTGCCGGTCGCTTTCTCCAGTCGGCTGGCAAGGCTGGCGGCATCGTTATGCAGGTAGCGGGAAAAACGCGCCCCTGAGAGCAGGCCGGCATCCAGCAGCGAAGCATGGTTGATGCGATCTTCCAGCACCGTATCACCGCGACCGACCAGCGCCGTCACTGCCGCCAGATTGGCCATATAACCGGTGGAAAACAGCAATGCCCGCGGACGCCCGGTGAAATCGGCCAGCGCTTCTTCCAGCTCGTGATGCGGCGTGCTGTGGCCGATCACCAGATGCGAAGCGCCACCACCGACGCCCCACTTTTGCGCTCCGGCGCGCATGGCCTCGATGACCTGCGGGTGGTTGGCCAGCCCCAGATAATCGTTGGAGCAAAAGGCCAGCAAGCGCTGCCCATCGACCACCACCTCCGGCCCTTGCGGACTGTCCAGCAGCGGT
>DATMWH010000389.1:0-7397 GCA_035562615.1 Pseudomonas sp.
GATTCTGGCGATCGGCACGCCGGGCGAGGAGGCCATTCCTTATCTTCTGCACAACCGCAAGCGCGAGGAGTGCCGGATTACCGCCGGTGCCGGGCGCATTGCCAGCGGCACGCTGGTGGTGGATGCCTTGACCGCCAGGCGTCTGCAGTTACCTGCCGGCGCTCAGGTGCGCGCGGTTCCCCTGTCTGCGAGGGATGCAAACTGATGACTACACAGTACATAGCGGGCCAGTGGCTGGAAGGTCAGGGCGAACCGATGCAGTCGCTCGACCCCTATTCACAGGCGGTGATCTGGAGCGGTCGTGCCGCCAGTGCGGCGCAGGTTGAAACCGCCGTTCAGGCCGCGCGCGCCGCTTTTCCGGCCTGGGCCCGGCGGAGCCTGGAGCAGCGCATCGGCATCCTCGAGCAGTTTGCCGCGACCCTGAAAGGGCATGCCGATGAGATGGCAAAGCTGATTGGTGAGGAGACCGGCAAGCCGCTGTGGGAATCGGCCACGGAAGTCACCAGCATGGTCAACAAGGTGGCCATTTCGATCCAGAGCTACCGCGAACGCACCGGCGAAAAGTCCGGCCCGCTGGCCGATGCCACTGCCGTGTTGCGGCACAAGCCGCATGGTGTGGTGGCGGTGTTCGGCCCCTACAATTTCCCCGGTCACCTGCCCAACGGTCACATTGTTCCGGCCCTGCTGGCGGGCAACTGCGTGTTGTTCAAACCCAGTGAGCTGACGCCGAAAGTGGCGGAGTTCACCGTCAGATGCTGGATCGAGGCAGGGCTGCCTGCCGGCGTGCTGAACCTGTTGCAGGGCGCCCGGGAGACCGGCGTGGCGCTGGCCTCCAACCCGGGTATCGATGGGCTGTTCTTTACCGGTTCCAGCGGCACCGGCAACCTGTTGCATCAGCAATTTGCCGGTCGTCCGGAGAAGATCCTCGCGCTGGAAATGGGTGGCAACAACCCGCTGGTGGTCGAGCCGGTCGCGGACGTCGAGGCGGCGGTGTACACCATCATCCAGTCCGCCTTTATTTCCGCCGGACAGCGCTGCACCTGCGCGCGCCGTCTGCTGGTGCCCGAGGGCGCCTGGGGCGACGCCTTGCTCGCGCGCCTGGTGGCGGTGGCGTCGGCGATCAAGGTCGGCGCTTACAACGAGCAACCGGCACCGTTCATGGGTACGCTGATTTCCATGCCGGCAGCCCGGCACCTGCTCAAGGCTCAGGACGATCTGCAGGCCAACGGTGCCAGGGTTCTGTTGGCGATGACCCAGCCAATCGAAACGGCAGCCCTGCTGACTCCGGGCATCATTGACGTGACGGCAATTGCGCGGCGGATAGATGAAGAGTTCTTCGGCCCCTTGCTGCAGGTGATTCGTTACAACGGGTTTGCTGCGGCGATTGCCGAGGCCAACAACACCCGCTTCGGTCTGGCCGCCGGCCTGTTGTCCGACTCACCCGAGCGCTACCGGCAATTTCTGCTGGAAAGCCGTGCTGGGATCGTCAACTGGAACAAACAACTCACCGGCGCGGCCAGCAGCGCGCCGTTCGGTGGCATCGGTGCGTCGGGTAATCACCGCGCCAGCGCTTACTATGCGGCCGATTATTGCTCGTATCCGGTGGCGTCGCTGGAATCTGAAAAGCTCACCCTGCCTGCAACCCTGACACCGGGAGTCAGCCTGTGAATGCGTTTGAAGTGAACTTTGATGGCCTGGTCGGGCCAACCCACAACTACGGTGGCCTGTCTTACGGCAACGTGGCGTCGCAGAGCAACAGCCAGGCCAGTTCGAATCCGCGCGAAGCCGCCCTGCAGGGGCTGGCCAAGATGAAGGCGCTGATGGAGATGGGCTTCAAGCAAGGTGTGCTGGCCCCGCAGGAGCGCCCGGATGTGGCAGCACTGCGCAGCATCGGCTTTACCGGCACGGATGCGCAGGTGATTACCCGCGCCGCGCGGGAAGCCATGCCGTTGCTGGCTGCCTGTATGTCCGCCTCCAGCATGTGGACGGCCAACTCCTGCACGGTCAGCCCGAGTGCCGATACCGTCGATGGCCGCGTGCATTTCACCGCCGCCAATCTGAACTGCAAATTCCACCGCAGCATCGAACATCCCACCACCAGCCGGGTGCTGGGCGCGATGTTTGCCAACAGTCAGCACTTCGCCCATCACGCCGCGCTGCCAGCGGTCAGCCAGTTCGGTGATGAGGGCGCGGCCAACCATACGCGCTTCTGCAAATCCTATGGCGAACCTGGCGTAGAGTTTTTTGTCTTTGGGCGCAGCGCGTTCGACAACCGCTTCCCCGCACCGCAACGTTATCCGGCCCGTCAGACACTCGAAGCCAGTCAGGCGGTGGCGCGTCTGCATGGACTGAGCGAGGAGGGCGTGGTGTATGCCCAGCAGACCCCGGCGGTGATCGATCAGGGGGTGTTCCACAACGACGTGATTGCCGTCGGCAATGGCGAAGTGCTGTTCTACCACCAGGATGCGTTTCTCCATACCGAGCAGGTCCTGGCGCAATTGCAGGACAAACTGTCGCGGCGTGGCGGCAACTTCCAGGCCGTCTGCGTACCGCGCGAAGCGGTCACGGTAGAGGATGCGGTCAAGTCCTACCTGTTCAACAGCCAGCTGCTGACACGTGCCGATGGCAACATGCTGATCATCGTGCCGGAAGAATGCCGCAACAATGCGCGGGTCTGGAGCTATCTGCAGACGCTCACCAGCGGCAGCGGGCCGATCCGCGAGGTCAAGGTCTTCGACCTCAAGCAGAGCATGCAGAATGGCGGTGGTCCGGCTTGTCTGCGCCTGCGCGTGGCGCTCAAGGAAGATGAGCTGGCGGCCGTCAATCCGGGCGTGATCATGACCCCGGCTCTGTATGAAACCCTCACTGGCTGGGTCAACAAGCACTACCGCGACCGTCTCAGTGACAGCGATCTGGCTGATCCGCAATTGCTGATCGAGTGCAGAACGGCATTGGATGAATTGACCCGGATCCTTACACTAGGCAGCGTTTACCCTTTTCAACTGATCTGAGCCCGCGCTCTAGCAGGGTGGGTTAGGCCAGTGGCCGTAACCCACCAACCACTCTTGTCGCAGGCAAGGGCGGTGCCTTTGATATCGCTGGTGGGTTAAGGCCGTCGGCCTAACCCACCCTACAAAGTGCGCCAGCGTAATCAATACTTAACAGATATGGAGCCTATAGATGACCGATACCCTGCAACTGATTCTGGAAGACCACGACGGCACCCAGCTGGAAACCTCCTGCAGCCGTTTTGCGGTGATCTGGCAGGGTAAGGAAGTCTGGATTCAGCAAGCCGGCAATGGTCAGCTGCTGATTGGCGTAGACGTCGAGGACGACGACACCGAGTATGCCAATCTGCTGCTGCGTCCCCTGGCGACCAATCTGGTCAGCCTGCAGCTGGAAATGGAACCCATCGACGCTGCCGGCGACGACGAGGGTCATGTGCACGGTCCTGACTGCAACCACTGAGGACGTTTCATGCTGGCTCTCGGCAAACTGCTTGAACTGACGCTGGCCGGCCGTGAGCCGACTGAAAAAATTCAGGTAACCCCTGCGGGCACCCGTTTGCACTGGCTGACCGAGGGCGTACTGGAAGTGATGCCGCCCGCGGCAGCCGACGCCAAGCTCGACCTGTTGTTGTCAGCCGGGCTGCATGGCAATGAAACGGCGCCGATCGAGTTGCTCGACCGCCTGCTGCAAGCCATCGCCAGCGGTGCCTTGCTGCCGGGCGCACGGATTCTTTTCATGCTCGGCAATCCGCAAGCCATGCGCCATGGCGAGCGCTATGTCGATCAGGACATCAACCGCCTGTTCAGCGGCCGGCATGAGCAAAGCAGCGGTTTCGAAGCGCTGCGCGCCAATGAGCTGGAAATACTCGCGACCACCTTTTTCAGCAAGCCGGAGCGCACCCGGCTGCATTACGACCTGCATACCGCGATCCGTGGCTCGAAAATCGAACAGTTTGCCCTGTACCCGTTCAGTCCCGGCCGCGTGCATTCGCCCCGCGAGCTGGCAAGGCTGGAAGCCGCCGGTATCGAAGCCGTGTTGCTGCAGAACAAGGTCGGCATCACCTTTAGCTCCTTTACCTACGCCCATCTGGATGCCGAAGCCTTTACCCTCGAACTGGGCAAGGCGCGGCCATTTGGCGAGAACCAGGAAGTCAATCTGGACAAGCTCGAAGCCTGCCTGCGTGACCTGATCGAAGGGGTTCCCCAACTGCCAGAAGACGCTGTTCCACAGACGTTGCAGCTGTTCAGCGTGGCCCGCGAAATCATCAAGCACAGCCATGAATTCAAACTGCACCTGCCCGACGCGGTGGAAAACTTCAGTGAGCTGCCGCACGGCTATCTGCTTGCCGAAGACCTGAGCGGCACGCGCTGGATCGTCGAAGAGCAGGGCGCACGGATCATCTTCCCCAATCCGAAGGTGAAAAACGGTTTGCGCGCCGGAATACTGGTCGTCCCCGCCAGCCTTTGAGACGGCGTCCGCTTCTCCCTCGCCCGACTTCGGTGGACTGACTTTCATGGATAAATCCTTGCTGCAGCAGCAGGTGCTGGAACGCCTCGAGCAAGACCTGCAGCAGGCCGAACTGGCAGCGCGGGTGGCCCATGAGACGGCGACCCACGAAGAAAATATCGCCGAAAACAAATACGACACCCTGGGTCTGGAAGCTGCCTACCTGGCTACCGGTCAGGCCCGTCGCGCCGAAGCCATTCGTCAGGCGCTGGCCAGCTGGCGGCAATGGCGCCCGCGGCCCTACGACGTGACACAGGGCATTCAGCTCGGCGCCCTGATCTGCCTGGCTGATGCCGAGGATATCCAGCAATGGCTGTTTCTCGGCCCGGGTGGCGCGAGCATGAAGCTGATGGCGCAAGGGCAGGTGATCCAGGTCATCAGTACCGCTGCGCCGCTGGGCCAAGCCATGCTCGGCAAGTGTGAGGGCGATGAACTGGTGATTCAGCTGGCTGCTACCCGCCAGCAGTTTGAGGTGTTGTGGGTGAAGTGAGCCTGCAGCGACTTCAGCTGCTACTCGTGCAGGTTAGTGATGCTTTGCTGGCTGCGTTGCTGGTAGTAGTTACCCGTCCATTGCGCATAGGGTTTGCGCGGGGTCGCCGGCAGGTAGCGGTCGATGATTTTCTGAAAGCGTGCCTGCAGTCTGGGGTTCTGGGCGAGGGCGTCGATGCGCTCGATCAGCTGCTTGCCGCGCGGGGTACGCGAGCAGTAAATGCCACCGATGCCAGGGGTCTGGACTTCTTCCAGCGGCACCAGCATGAGCCTTTTTCTCAGTTCGGGTCGGCTTTCGCTGCTGGTCTGAAAGGTTTCCAGAAAGTCCAGGCTAAAGTCGATGCGGCCCACATCCAGCATGCTCAGCAGATTGTTGGCGTTGGCAGAGGTTTGCAGGCTCTGCACGCTGCCTGCGGATTTCGCCGTTTGCAGCAGCGCATCCAGCTTAGGTCCGAAATAGCGGCCTTCAAGAACCGCGCCGCGTAGGTCATTACGCTCAAGAACCGCAGCCAACGAGACACGCTTTTGCTCGCGCGTGATGAACTGTTGGTCATCCCTGCGAATTACCAGTTGCGGTGGCAACACCGGCCACAGCCCGACAAAGTAGCCAACCCTGTCCCGTTCTGGGTTGCGCATCATCCCGACCATGCACAGATCGTCGCGATGCGTCATGTCGGTAAAGCCCCGACTGAGGCTCATGGCAATGTAGTGGTGCTGATATTCCGGCAATTGTCTGGTCACTTCATGCAGCAGTTCAAACATGATGCCTTCGGTGGGGTGTTGGGCTTTGTTGTCAGTCCAGGAAAACAGCTTTCCCCAGTACTGGACCGGTTTCTCATCAGCCGGCTTGTCCGCCATGGCCAGGTTTGTAAACACACCTGACAGCAGGCAGGAGACCAGAAGACAAAAAGTGCGTTGGAGCATTCATGACCTTCATCGCCGCAAAGCGGTGCAAAAAACGGCTGGACAAAATACAGGATAGTTCGCCGCCTGTGGGCTTTTATATCGCCGGCTGATCCACCGTCATAGCTTCAGCCAACACCGCTGATCGGGGGTGGTGTTTGTGTGTCAGTCAGCCAACGTCGCGCCCAGCTCAAGGCCCGTTGCAGGTCGGTGATGGCTTCAGGAGTGGGTGCCTCACCCAAGTTGAAAGACCGGGCGCGGATGGCCAGCAGGGTTGATTCTGGCGGGTTGCCACAGGCGTACGCTGAAGGGGGATGGGGTGAATTACCTGTAAACGTCCTCGAGTCGGGTTGATCAAAAATAAATCACTCCGACCCTGAGTGATCCCCACAAATCTATCCCAGTCCCTGCGCCTGCTGATGCACCTCTCGTCGCAGGCACAGCTCCGTTTCTTCCAGGGCATCCCGGCGGATTTCCTGCCCGTAGTTTCGCCAATACTCCAACCCTAACCGCCATAGTGATAATACCCGCTTGTGCTTGAGGCTGTTGCTTTGGAAGCGCTGTTCATGGCCTTGCTGGCGAGCCTGCAAGCCCAACAGGCAAATCAAATAGTTGGCCAGCGCAGCAATCAGCAAGAGCACCTCGATACGTTTTGGGCAGCGACTACGGTGCAGGCCAAGACCGATGCCCAGTTTTTCGCTCTTAACGTCGCGAAAGCCTTCTTCGATCTGCATACGGCGTTTGTAGATGGCCACGATCTGCGCAGCATTCCAGTGGCTTTGCGGCAAGTTGCTGGCTAGCAGCCAAGGTTCACGTTCGCGATCAGCACTTTGTCGGCTCAATTTGCTCCTGGCAATTGTGCCAGTGACACGCTGATGCTTGCGCCCTTGAGCTGGATGTTTCACACAGTAAAGACGGGTGAAGTAGGGGGCGTTGCGGGTCATCTCCACGCAGCCCAGCGGCTTGGGTGAAGCTGTCGCTTGTGCATACAGGGTTTTCACGGACTGCCACGGCTGCGCATCGATTCGGTACAGGTCACGATTACGCACACGCCCGACGTAATACCAGCCTTGCGCCTCAACGGCCTTGAACCAAGGGCGACGAAAACCGGCATCTGCTACCAGGATCGGCATACAGTCTTTTGGCAGCATGACGGCCAGCGTTTGCAATAACCTCGCCTGACATCTTGGGCAGCCCTCGCGGTCAGCTCCTGAATCTTCTGCTGGTCAGGCGTCAGTGCTTTGCTCTGCGGCGTGATGCCGCTGCGCTCTTGACGGAGCTGATCAACCCATCGGCGAAGAGCGGTATCACCAACTCCCATGGATCGTGCGGCAGCCATCAGGGAATAGCCTTGATCAAGGACCAGGGCAGCACACTCATGCTTGAACTCAGTGGAAAACGTACGACGTTGCCTTGTCATCAGACACCTCTCTATGGCGAGCATTTTCGCCTAAATTGGTGTCCGGGATCAGTAGACCACTACATCTTAA
>DATMWH010000390.1:0-2101 GCA_035562615.1 Pseudomonas sp.
TAACAATTAAAGGGGTCTAATTAAAGGGGTCGGAGTGATTTATATTTGATCAGTCAAAATTCAGCGCAATCGCAATTAATTAACTCCGCCCCTTTTTACCTGAATCGCCAGCAAGCTGGCTCCTGCAGTAATCACTAGACCAGCACCTGCCGCGTGGTGGCGATGTAGTGATGGATCTGTTGCTCGACGTGCGGCTCGATCATCTGTTGCGGGCGACGGCCATTCGGACAGGGCATGCGCGGTGTGGTGCCGAACAGCCGGCAGATCAGCGGACGCTCGGCATACACCGTGCAGCCGGATGGCCCCAGGTGTACGCAGTTGAATGCATTCAAAGCGGCGTCATGTTCGGCCTCGCTTTTCACCGGCAGCCGCGACATTTCTTCCGAAGAGGTGGTGACCGGCCCGCAGCAATCATGGCAGCCCGGCACACAGTCAAAGGAAGGGATGCGCTGGCGTAAACGCGCGACAATTTCTCGATTACAACTCACTGACATCCGACTCCTGTGTGACCACGACTTCAATTGCGGCGAAGACCCTGGCCATTCTAACCTAGCCCCCCGGGTAACCCGCCGCTTATTGATCTGGCCCGGTAATGCCTTGATTTTCGTAGGGTGGGCTTCAGCCCACCAACCCCCTTCAGCGGCGGGCTGAAGTCCACCCTACGGTTCAAACTTCAGCCGCCCCCCACAACCGAAGTAACGCCATGAACACACCCCTGCTTGAGCTGCACAACATCACCGCCTATCAGCAGCAGAACCGGGTGTTCGAGCGCCTGAGTCTGCGCATCGGCGAGCACGAGAAAGTGGCCATCCTCGGCCCCAACGGCGCCGGCAAGAGCACCCTACTGAAGTTGCTCAGCCGCGAACTCTACCCTCTGCAGCAGCCGGACAGCTGGCTGAAACTGTTTGGCAGCGAGACCGTCAATCTGTGGCAACTGCGCAGCCGCATCGGCTTTGTCTCGCAGGATCTGCAGGAGGATTACACGCCCTATACGCCGGCGCTTGAGGTGATTCTGTCCGGCTTCTTTGGCGCCATCGGTAGCCATGGGCATCTGCAACCCACTACCGCACAACGCGAACAGGCTCAGGCCCTGCTGATGCAGATGGGCCTGCAAGGGCTGCAAGACTGCATGTTCCAGCGCCTCTCCACCGGGCAAAAACGCCGCCTCTTGCTGGCCCGCGCGCTGGTGCACGAACCGCAGGCACTGATCCTCGACGAACCGGCCAGCGGGCTGGACATGGGCGCCGGCCTCGCGTTGCTGTCGCTGCTGCGCGACTTCTGCCAACCGCACAAGGCCATGCTGATCACCACCCACCATATCGACGAGATCATCCCGGAGATCGAACGGGTGATTCTCCTGCGCGAAGGGCAAATCGTCGCGGATGACCTCAAGGCCCGGGTACTGACCAGCGAAAATCTGTCAGCGCTGTATCAGACGCCGTTGCAGGTGACCGAACACAACGGCTGGTACCGTTGCTGGCAGGCTTGATCGACCTGACATTGGCAACCACTTGCTGCTTTAATCAAGCGCACCTTCTGCTGCGGAAAACCCCATGACGGCCCTGCCCTTTATCGACATAGAAGCCTCCGGTTTTGGCGCGGGCAGTTACCCCATCGAGGTGGGTTTTATCCTCCCGGACGGCAGCAGCTATTGCAGCCTGATCATTCCCGAGAATGACTGGAAACACTGGGACAGCGCGGCGGAAAAGGTCCATGGCATCACCCGCGAGCTGCTTTTCCAGCATGGCCGCAGCTGTGCGGAAGTGGCGCGCGTGATGAACGAGCGGTTGCGCGGGGCAACCGTCTTCACCGATGCCTGGTACCACGACTACACCTGGATCAGCCGCCTGTTTGATGCCGCCGAGGTCAGCCCGGCATTCAAGCTGCAGGACCTGCGCGACGTGCTGGCCGATGCGCAGCTGGCGCGTTGGGATGACCTCAAACAGCAGGTCATCAGCGAACTGAGCCTGACCCGCCACCGCGCCAGCCATGATGCGCGCATCCTGCAAAGCACTCTGCTGCGGCTGACCAACCTGTAAGGCCTCAGTCAGCCGGCTCACCCCACAACTGCTCCAGCCGTGCATCGCGCCCGCAGCCGTTG
>DATMWH010000391.1:0-5016 GCA_035562615.1 Pseudomonas sp.
GTCCTGGTGAACGATCTGGATCGACGAGAGCGGCATTAATGCGTCCAAAAACAACAACGGCGGCCAATGGCCGCCGCAGGGGTTGCCGGCAACGACTCAGCGTTCCGGCAGGGTGATGTTCAGTTCCAGGATTGAACAGCCACCCTGGTTGTCCAGCACGACCTGTACCTGATCCTGCTCGATGTTCACGTACTTGCGAATCACCTCGACCAGTTCTTTCTGCAGGGCCGGCAGGTAGTCTGGCTGACTGCGCTGGCCACGCTCGTGGGCAACAATGATCGACAGACGTTCCTTGGCGATCGAAGCGGTAGTGCCTTGCTTCTTGCGCTCACGAAAGAAGTCAAAAATATTCATTCGCGGCCACCGAACAGGCGCTGCATCAGGCCTTTCTTCTGCACTTCGAGGAAACGATGGGGAACATCCTTGCCCAGCAGGCGATCCACGGCATCGCCATAGGCCTGACCGGCATCACTTTCGTCATCCAGAATCACCGGCTGGCCGGTGTTGGAGGCCTTGAGCACTGCCTGGGATTCGGGAATCACACCCAGCAGCTTGATCGAGAGAATCTCTTCAACATCCTGAACGCCGAGCATTTCGCCCTTGATAACGCGCTCGGGGTTGTAACGGGTCAGCAGCAGGCACTCCTTGATCGGCTCGCGTCCGTCTTCGGCACGCTTGGATTTGCTGGCCAGCAGGCCGAGCATGCGGTCGGAGTCACGCACTGAAGAGACTTCAGGGTTGGTCACGACTATCGCTTCATCGGCGAAATACATGGCGAAGAACGCGCCTTTTTCGATACCGGCAGGGGAGTCGCAGACCACGTAATCGAAGTCATTGGCCAGTTGCATGATGACTTTTTCCACGCCTTCCTTGGTCAGCGCGTCTTTGTCACGGGTTTGGCTGGCGGCCAACACATAGAGGTTTTCCAGACGCTTGTCCTTGATCAGGGCTTGCGTCAGCGAGGCTTCGCCATTGATGACATTGACGAAGTCATACACCACGCGGCGTTCGCAGCCCATGATCAGGTCAAGATTACGCAAGCCAACATCGAAGTCGACGATGACCGTCCTGTGCCCGCGCAGTGCGAGGCCGGTGCCGATAGCGGCGCTGGTGGTGGTTTTGCCCACGCCGCCTTTGCCGGAGGTGACTACGAGAATCTTGCCCAAGGTTTAAGCCCCAAATGTCATTGATATCAGTAAGTTATAGGCGCTATTTGGCGTCGGTTGGACGCCGCGCCAGAATCAGGCGTGCGGCAGTATCCGTTAAAGGGAGGTGATGTTCAACACGTCATCCGACAAGCTGACCTGAACCGCCTGACCCCAGCGCGGATCGCGTCGCAGTTCCTCTGCGGTCTTGTATCGACCGGCGATGGACAGCATTTCAGCGGCCAGTTGCTGGCAGAAAATCCGCGCGTTGCTGTCGCCTTTGACACCCGCCAGGGCACGTCCGCGCAGCGGGCCGTAGACATGGATGTTGCCGTCGGCCAGCAGCTCTGCACCGGCACTGACAGCTGAAAGCACGATCAGATCGGCACCCTGTGCATAGATCTGCTGGCCACCACGGATCGGTGTGGTGACCAGTTTGCTTGGGCGCAGCACCGGCTCAGCCGGTTTTTTGGCTTTGGCCGGGGCTTGCAGTTCGATGGGCCGCTCGCGGGCGCCGGAGGGCGGCAGAATCGGCATGTCCAGCGCATTGGCGGCGGCAATATGGTTTTCCAGTGCGGCGCGCACGGCCAGCGTGCGCAGGCCATGACGACGGCAGACTTCCATCAGGGCCGCAATATCGAAATCGCCTTCGGCTTCCGGCAGTTTGTCCAGCGCCAGAATCAGCGGCGTGTTCTGGAAGAAACCGGGTGCCTGCGCGACCTTGTCCGCCAGTTGGCGATCCAGTCGCTCGAGATCGTTGTGCGTCAGTTCCAGAATGGTGATGGCCAGCATGCTGCCCTTGAGCTGGAACACGGGGTCTTGGTCGAGGAGATCGGCTTGGCTCATGGTCGGCCCACTGCGGTAAAAATGGCCACGACTTATAACCATTAGACTGCCCTGCCGCAAGCGGCAGGGCATGAGATTGCGAGCTGTTTTACTGGCACTGGCTGTGCTTATGTAGAATTGCCATTTTTACAGCGTCTGGAAGCCATTGTTATGGAACGACCGAAGTTTCGTCGCGCCTTTCTGCACCCGCGTTACTGGCTGATGTGGTCAGGTTTTGCCGTGTTCTGGCTGGTGGCGCAACTGCCTTATGCCGTGTTGCTGGTAATGGGGCGTGGTTTGGGCCGGCTGATGGCCGTGGTGGCCAAATCCCGCCGGCATATCGTTCAGCGCAATCTGGAGTTGTGCCTGCCGCATCTCACAGCCGCTGAGCGTCATGCTTTATTGATCAGGAACTTCGAGTCGACCGGCATCGCCTTTTTTGAAATGGCCATGAGCTGGTGGTGGGCCAAGCCACGCTTGCGCAAGCTGGCACAGATAGAAGGGCTGGAGCATCTGCGTCAGGCACAGGCCGATGGGCAGGGCGTGATTCTGATGGCGGTGCATTTCACCACGCTGGAAATCGGTGCAGCCTTGCTCGGGCAGGTGCATACCATCGACGCCATGTACCGTGAGCATGACAACCCGCTGTTTGATTACATCCAGCGGCATTCCCGCGAGCGGCACAATCTGGATGCCACGGCCATTGAGCGCGACGATGTGCGTGGCATGCTCAAGGTGCTGCGTGCGGGCCGGGCCGTCTGGTATGCGCCGGATCAGGATTATGGCCGCAAGCAGAGTATCTTTGTGCCGCTGTTCGGTGTGACCGCGGCGACGGTCACCGCCACCAGCAAATTTGCCCGGCTGGGCAAGGCCCGGGTGATTCCCTTCACGCAGAAGCGCCTGGCGGATGGCTCCGGCTATCAACTGGTGATTCATCCGCCGCTGCAGGATTTTCCCGGTGACAGCGAAGAGGCTGACTGTCTGCGCATCAATCAGTGGATCGAGTCAGTGATACTGGCCAATCCCGAGCAGTATCTCTGGGCGCACCGGCGCTTCAAGACCCGTCCGGAGGGTCAACCCAAGCTCTATTGAATGCAGGCCTGAAACCCGCCTCCTATACTCGAACAAAAACAGGGAAGCCTCTACATGAGTGAAGCGACATGTGCTGCGGACACTGCATCGGTTACCGGGCTGATCCTCTCCGGAGGCGGCGCAAGGGCGGCCTATCAGGTCGGCGTTCTGAGTGCGATCGGTGATCTGCTGCCCGATGCGGCACATAATCCATTTCCGGTGATCGTGGGTACCTCGGCCGGGGCGATCAATGCCGTCGGATTGGCCTGCGGGGCCTTGCACTTCACCGAGGCCATTCGCCGGCTGGCCAATGTCTGGCAAGGTTTTCATTCGCATCAGGTATATCGCAGCGACTGGGCGGGCGTGGTCAGTCAGGCCGGGCGTTTTATCGGGCACAGCCTGCTGGGGATGGGTAAAGAGCTGCCGGTGGCTTTGCTCGACAATTCGCCCCTGCGTGACCTGCTGGGGCGCGAACTGGACTTCAGCGGCATTGGTGCGGCCGTGGCGCGCAAGCGTTTGCGGGCCATTGCGGTGACTGCCTTTGGCTATGAGTCGGGGCAGGCGGTCACCTTCTATCAGGGGCGCGCCACGATTGATCCGTGGTTCCGGCATCGGCGCGTCGGGGTGCCAACGCGCCTTGAACTCGATCACCTGATGGCCAGTGCGGCCATTCCGCTGATCTTTCCGCCGGTCAAACTCAATCGTGAATATTTCGGTGATGGCGCCGTACGCCAGTCAGCACCGATCAGCCCGGCCTTGCATCTGGGCGCCACGCGGGTGCTGGTGGTGGGGGTCAGTGGCAATCCTGCCGGGGCTGCCGACGAACTGGCGGCCGCCCGCCAGCAGACTGGCCGGCCGCCAAGCCTGGCGCAGATCAGCGGGCATATGCTCAACAGCACTTTTGTTGACAGTCTGGAAGGTGATATCGAGTTGCTGGAACGCATCAATCGCATGAATCAGATGCTTCCCGAAGGTGCCACGCCGCGCAAACTCGGTTTGAAACCGGTTGAGGTGCTGGTGGTATCACCCAGTCGGCCGATCGATCAGATAGCTGCCAGGCACCGCCATGAACTGCCGCGCGCCCTGCGTTTCTTCTTGCGCGGTGCCGGTGCTACCAAGGCCAGCGGTGCCGGTGTGTTGAGTTACCTGCTGTTTGAGGCCGGTTACTGCAACGAGCTGGTCGAGCTGGGTTATCAGGATGCGATGCGGCAGAAAGATGAGCTGATCCGCTTTCTGCGTCTGGACTGCGTCACGGCGCCTGTTGCCGCCGCTGCAATCCCCCAGGCCATGCCACAGGCCAGTGCCTGATGCAGCACCGCCCCAGTCACTCGCGTGTACGCGGGTGGCTGGGGCGCATGCTCAATCCTCGATCTGCAACTTGCGAATCTGGGTATAGAGGTAGCGAACCCGTGAATATTCAAACGGGGTATTCATCTGACCGTATTCGAAGGGCACGTTGTAGCGGGTATCGACAACCCTCAGCACGGTGATTTCGGGGTTGGAACTGCTGGCTTCGGCCACATTCAGGAAGTTGATGTTCTGCTCGGCGCTGTAGTCCACCACCAGGCCGGTGGTGTCACGCACGTTGGACGGCCCGAAGAAGGGCAGAACCAGGAAGGCACCGCCCGGCACCCCGTAATGGCCAAGGGTCTGGCCAAAATCCTCGGTTTCCCTGGGCAGTCCCATGGCGGTCGCGGGGTCAAAGAAGCCTCCCAATCCGAACACGGTGTTGAACATCAGCCGGGCCGTGATGCGCATCGAGCGCTCGCCCTTGAGCTGCAGCATGCTGTTGCCCAGGTTCAGCACATCGCCGAGGTTGTTGAAGAAATTGGTGACACCGCTACGCGCCGGTTCGGGAGTCACGTATTTGTAGCCGCGCACGGCAGGCAGCAAAACCCACTGGTCTACGTGGTAGTTGAACTGGTACACGCCGCGATTCCAGCGCTCCAGTGGGTCATAGACATCCATGGCCGAG
>DATMWH010000392.1:0-5540 GCA_035562615.1 Pseudomonas sp.
CATCTGGAAGACCTTCAGCGCATATTTTCAGGGGTTTGTTGCTGTTCGGCTGATTTTGCAGCACAGCAATCGCCAGATGGCGTGACAGTACTCCAAAAGCGAACCCCCGCTTAAAAGCGGGGGTTCGTCAGCAGCCTGAACCGGCCATTGGCCGGTTTTTTTATCAGGCAGAGCGCTTACTTGCCATACACCGGCAGGCGTGCGCAGACCGCTTTGACCTTGGCGCGAACGGCGTCGATCACCGCTTCGTTGCTCAGGTCGGCCAGAATGTCGCAAATCCAGTTGGCGAGGTCGCGGCATTCGGCTTCCTGGAAACCTCGGGTGGTTACGGCTGGAGTGCCGATCCGCAGGCCGGAGGTGACGAACGGCGAGCGCGGATCATTCGGCACGCTGTTCTTGTTCACGGTGATGTAGGCGCGGCCCAGGGCGGCGTCGGCATCTTTCCCGGTGATGTCCTGCTTGATCAGGCTGAGCAGGAACAGGTGGTTCTGTGTACCGCCGGAGACCACATCAAAACCACGCTGGATGAACACTTCGGCCATTGCCTGAGCGTTCTTCACCACCTGCTGCTGATAGGTCTTGAACTCAGGCTGCAGGGCTTCCTTGAAGCACACGGCCTTGGCGGCGATCACGTGCTCCAGCGGGCCACCCTGACCACCGGGGAACACGGCGGAGTTGAGCTTCTTCTCCAGCGCTTCGTTGGCGCGCGCCAGAATCAGGCCGCCGCGCGGACCACGCAGGGTCTTGTGGGTGGTGGTGGTCACGACATCGGCAAACGGCACCGGGTTCGGGTAGACGCCAGCGGCGACCAGACCGGCCACGTGGGCCATGTCGACGAACAGATAGGCGCCTACCTTGTCGGCAATGGCACGGAAACGCGGGAAATCCAGAATCTGCGAATAGGCGGAGAAACCGGCGATGATCATTTTCGGCTGGTGTTCAACCGCCAGACGCTCGACTTCGTCGTAGTCGATCAGACCGGTGACGTTGTCGATGCCGTACTGCACGGCGTTGTAGATCTTGCCGGAGAAACTGACGCTGGCGCCGTGGGTCAGGTGACCGCCGTGGGCCAGGCTCATACCCAGCACGGTGTCGCCCGGGTTCAGCAGGGCCATGTACACGGCACTGTTGGCCTGGCTGCCTGAGTGCGGCTGCACGTTGGCGTAGTCGGCGCCGAACAGTTGCTTGGCGCGGTCGATGGCCAGCTGCTCCACCACGTCGACGTATTCGCAGCCGCCGTAGTAACGCTTGCCCGGATAACCTTCGGCGTACTTGTTGGTCAGAACCGAGCCTTGCGCTTCCATCACAGCCGGGCTGGTGTAGTTCTCGGAGGCAATCAATTCGATGTGTTCTTCCTGACGCTGAGCTTCTTGCTCCATAGCGGCAAACAGATCGGCATCGTAGCGGGCGAGGGTCAAATCACGGCTGAACATGGTGGTCACCTGAGTCAAACGGCGGGGCGGGAGTATTTGAGGCCGGCGATTCTACCTTATCAGCCGCCCGCTGGCACATGAGGTTCGGTCATGTGTCAGACGAACAGCGTTCACCTGTTGCCATTCTTGCCCGCCTGGCCAGGCTTTCCGGTTGCAGGCCTTCAGCTGAACAGCAGCCAGCCGCCGGCGATGGCGGAAATTCCGGCACTCAGGCGCAGCCAGGGCTCAACAGCACCCGGCAACCAGCGCAGCATGGCAAAGCCCAGGGCATGCAACCCGGCGGTAGCCAGCAGAAAACCGCCGGCATAACCCATGGCACCAGCGGCGACCGGAAGCTCCAGCGCATGCGCCATGCCATGAAACAGGGCAAACGCAGCGGTCAGACTGGCTGCCGCGAGCATGGGCAGACGGGCGGCAACCAGCACCAGCAGGTTGAAGGCCAGCACAGAGGCGGCGATGGCGCTTTCGGTCCAGGGCAGGGCGATTCCGCCATAGCCGAGTAACGCGCCAACCAGCATGCTGCCGAGGAAAGTCAGCGGCAGTACCCAGCGTGCGGCACCTTTCTGCTGCGCCGCCCACCAGCCGACGGCGAGCATCGCCAGCAGGTGGTCGATGCCCGCCAGCGGGTGCGTCAGGCCACTGAAAAGGCTGCTGTCGCCATGCCCGGGGTGGGCCATGGCCAGTCCGGGAGCCAACAGCAGAAGCAGGCTGGTAAAGATCATGGATCGGTTCATGGTGTGTCTCCTGAGGTGTAAGGCCGGATCAGATTCAAGCGGCGTTCAGCATGCCGTGGCGTTCGATAAAGGCGATGATCTGTTGCAGGCCCTGACCGGTTTTCTGGTTGCTGAACACGAAGGGTTTTTCACCGCGCATCTTCAGGGTGTCGCGCTCCATGACTTCCAGTGAGGCGCCGACCATCGGTGCCAGGTCGACCTTGTTGATCACCAGCAGGTCGGATTTGCAGATCCCCGGTCCGCCCTTGCGCGGCAGTTTGTCACCGGCCGAGACGTCGATCACGTACAGGGTCAGGTCAGACAGTTCCGGGCTGAAGGTGGCAGACAGGTTGTCACCGCCGGACTCGACAATGATCAGGTCCAGGCCGGGAAAGCGCCGGTTGAGTTGTTCGACCGCCTCCAGATTGATCGAGGCGTCTTCACGAATGGCCGTGTGCGGGCAGCCGCCGGTTTCCACACCGATGATCCGCTCCGGTGCCAGCGCTTCATTGCGCACCAGAAACTGCGCGTCCTCCTGGGTGTAGATGTCGTTGGTGACCACCGCCAGGTTGTAGCGCTCGCGCAGCGCCAGACAGAGGGCCAGGGTCAGGGCGGTCTTGCCGGAGCCAACCGGGCCACCAATTCCGATACGCAGGGGTTGGGTGTTCATAGGGTGATTCCTGTTCAAGAGCGAAAGAGTCGGGAGTACTGGCGTTCGTGCGCCATGCTGGCCAGCGCCAGGCCAAAGGGCGCGCTGCCCCAGTGTTCGGGGATGAGTTCGGTGGCTTGCCGTTGTGCCTGCTGCAGGCTCGGAAGCAGGGCGCTGGTCAGCCGTTGCGCGGCTTGCTGGCCGAGTGGCAGGGTTTTCATCAGCACCGCCAGCTGGTTTTCCAGCCAGCTCCAGAGCCAGGCGGCGAGCGCGTCGGCCGGACTGATCTGCCAGGCGCGGGCAGCCAGGGCCCAGAGTGGTGCCAGGCCGGGGGCAGGCAGTTGTGCCAGAAAATCGCGGGCGAGTTGGTCGAGCTCGGGCAGCCCCTGCAGCAACTGCTCCAGGGAATAGCCGGTCTGGCGGTTTTCCTGCTGCAATTCGCGGGTTTCGCGGCTGCTGCGTTGTTGCGCCGCCAGTTGGTTGAGGCGGGCCCAGTCCTCGTCGTGGGCTGCCGCGCAATGGGCCAGCAACAGGGGTGCTTCGAAGCGGCTCAGGTTCAGCAGCAGCTGATCGCTGAGCCACTGCTGCGCGCTGGTGGCATCGTTGACCAGACCACTGTCCACCGCCCACTCCAGCCCTTGCGAATAGCTGTAACCGCCGATCGGCAGTTGCGGGCTGGACAGCCGCAGCAGCGCCCAGGCCGGGTTCACGCTTTTCTCCCGAACTGGTGCAGCCGCGGCGCGTAGCTGAATTCGGCATCACCGGCGTGGGAGTGATGATGGCCGCCGCCATAGGCGCCCTGCTCGGGCTGATAGGGCGCTTCGACCAGACTCACGTAGGCGCCGAGCTGCTCGAGCATGGCTTTGAGCACATAGTCATCGGGCAGCCGCAGCCAGCCATCGCCCAGCTGCAGAGCCACGTGACGGTTGCCCAGATGATAGGCCGCACGCATCAGCTCGAATGCATTGCTGCAGGTCACGTGCAACAACTGTTCGGGGCGTGCCCGTACGCGCACCACGCGTCCGTCCCTGGCGCGCAGGCATTCGCCGTCCGCCAGCGCCGGTTGTCCGCGCTCCAGAAACAGTCCGGTTTCTTCGCCGCAGGTAGTGAAACAGTGCAGCCGGCTCTTGCTGCGTGCCGCAAAGTCGAGCAGCAATTCGGCATCCCAGCGGTCCTGCCGGGCGATGCGTTGATGGATGACCAGCATGCTGTGCTTCCGTGGTGTATTACGCAGGACTACAGCAAGAGGCTTGCCAAGCGGCTCTGAATGCGCCCGGTGCGGGAGCGAGCTGGGGTCTGTGCGCAGGGGGTAGCCCTGTTTTGGTGCTGGCGGGCAGTCACGGTGCGCAAATGGTGCGCGGCCTCAACAACCCTTCGGCTTGCAAAAGCGTTAGCGGGCATCCATACCTGCCAAGGTGGGTTCATGAGACGGAGGCAATATGGCCGGTGGCTGGACAACCGATGGTGCCGTGCAGGAACAGATCGACAGCAGCCTCGAGGACGCGGTTGCGCGGGCCCGCAGCCAGCTGCCGGCGGGTGACAGCCTGAGCCATTGTGAAGCCTGTGATGCCGCTATCCCCGAGGCGCGCCGGCTGGCGGTCAAGGGCGTGCGGCTGTGTGTGGCCTGTCAGGCTGAACGCGACCGGCAACAGTCGCAGGGCAGTGGTTACAACCGTCGTGGCAGCAAGGACAGCCAGTTGCGCTGAGGGCCCCGCTTGCCGAAAACTGCCGGTTGCACCACCGTCTGCGCGGTTGCGAGGCACGACCGCGCTCATTCAGTTTGAGTTAAGCGGGCCTCGCTAGAGTGTGCAGCACCAGCCACTTCAACCCTGAATGAGGAACGAGAAATGAAGAAACTGACTGCACTGATCACCCTGGCCGGACTGGCACTTTCCATTGGTAGCGTACAGGCCCGCGATCTGGGGCCGGATGAAGCACTGCGCCTGCGTGATGCCGGCACCATCCAGTCGTTCGAGAAGCTCAATGCGGCGGCGTTGGCCCTGCATCCGGGAGCCACTATCGAGGAAACCGAACTGGAACTGGAACACGGTCGCTACCAGTATCAGGTCGAGCTGCGTGACACCCAGGGCAAGGAGTGGGACGTCCTGCTCGATGCCACCAACGCAAGCGTACTGCAGAACCAGCAGGATCATTGATGCACAGGCTGTCCAGCGCGTTGCTGCTGTTGAGTCTGCTGTCGGCCCCGGCGCTGAGTCGTGATTTCGATCAGGACGAGGCGCTGGAACTGGCCCGCTCCGGCCAGATCATGGCGCTGGATGTGTTGTTGCAGACCGCCCTGGGGAAATACCCCGGGGCGGCCTTGCTGGAGGCGGAACTGGAACGTGAGGACGGCCGCTATCGCTACGAGATCGAGCTGTTGACGGTCTCCGGTGTCGTGCGTGAACTGGAACTGGATGCGCAGAGCGGCGAACTGCTCAAGGACGAGGAGGACGACTGATGCGGCTGCTGCTGGTCGAGGACAGCGTTGAACTGGCCGACGCGCTGATGGCTGATCTGCTGCGCCATGGCTATGCCGTCGACTGGCTGGCCGACGGCCGTGATGCGGCCTGTCAGGGTCTGAGCGAACCTTACGATCTGATCATCCTTGATCTGGGCCTGCCCGGCCGCCCCGGGCTGCAGGTGCTGCGTGAGTGGCGCGAGCAGGGCAGCCACACCCCGGTACTAATCCTGACCGCCCGCTCGTCCTGGGCCGAGCGCATCGAAGGACTCAAGGCCGGTGCCGAC
>DATMWH010000393.1:0-22869 GCA_035562615.1 Pseudomonas sp.
AAGGCGCCCGAACGCCCGGGCGCGATCCGTCCGGGCGTTTGTTTGTCCGCAATTCATCGTCAGAAGGAACCACAGTCATGTTGGACGCTACGCTCAAATCCCAGTTGCAGGCCTACCTCGAGAAGGTTAATCAGCCATTCGAGATCGTCGCCTCCCTCGATGGCAGCGAGAAATCCACCGAGCTGCTGGAACTGCTCAACGACATCGTCAGCCTGACCGACAAGATAACCTTGAAGACTGACGGCAGCGACACTCGCCGTCCGTCTTTCGCCCTGAACCGTCCGGGCGCCGATATCGGTATCACCTTCGCCGGTATCCCCATGGGTCATGAGTTCACCTCGCTGGTACTGGCCCTGCTGCAGGTCGGCGGTCATCCGTCCAAGCTGGACGCCGAGACCATCGAGCAGATCAAGAGCATCGAAGGCCGTTTCGAGTTCGAAACCTACTTCTCGCTGTCCTGCCAGAACTGCCCGGACGTGGTCCAGGCGCTAAACCTGATGGCCGTGCTCAACCCCAACATCCGCAACGTCTCCATCGACGGCGCACTGTTTCAGGAAGAAGTCGAACGCCGCCAGGTCATGGCCGTACCGAGCGTCTACCTCAACGGCGAGGTGTTTGCTTCCGGCCGCATGGAAGTGAAGGAAATCCTCGCCAAGATCGACACCGGCGCCGCCAACCGCGATGCCGAGAAGATGAGTGCCAAAGAATCCTTTGACGTGCTGGTGATTGGCGGTGGTCCGGCCGGAGCTGCCGCAGCCATCTACGCCGCGCGCAAGGGCATCCGCACCGGCGTGGCCGCCGAGCGCTTTGGTGGTCAGGTGCTCGACACCATGGCCATCGAGAACTTCATCTCGGTGCAAGAAACCGAAGGGCCGAAACTGGCCCGCGCGCTGGAAGAGCACGTACGCCAGTACGAAGTCGACATCATGAACCTGCAGCGCGCCAGCGCGCTGATCCCGGCAAAAAACCCCGGCGAGCTGCACGAAGTGCAGTTCGAAAGTGGTGGCAAGCTCAAGGCCAAGACCGTGATTCTTTCCACCGGTGCGCGTTGGCGGGAAATGGGTGTACCCGGCGAGCAGGAATACAAAGCCAAAGGCGTGTGCTTCTGCCCGCACTGTGATGGCCCGCTGTTCAAGGGCAAGCGTGTCGCTGTCATCGGCGGCGGCAATTCCGGTGTCGAGGCAGCCATCGACCTGGCAGGTATCGTCAGCCATGTGACCCTACTGGAGTTCGACAGCCAGTTGCGCGCCGATGCCGTACTGCAGCGCAAGCTGTTCAGCCTGCCGAACGTGGAGGTGATCACCAGCGCGCTGACCAGCGAGGTCAGGGGCGACGGCCAGAAAGTCACTGGACTGGTCTACAAGGATCGCAACTCCGAAGCGTTCAAGTCGATCGAACTGGAAGGCATCTTTGTGCAAATCGGCCTGCTGCCCAACAGCGACTGGCTTAAAGGCACCATTGAACTGTCGCCGCGCGGTGAAATCATCGTCGATGCTCGTGGCGAAACGTCGCTGCCGGGCATCTTCGCCGCCGGAGACGTGACCACCGTGCCGTACAAGCAGATCGTGATCGCCGTCGGAGAAGGCGCCAAGGCCTCGCTGAGCGCCTTCGACCACCTGATTCGCACCAGCTGAACCGACTGGCAGGACGGCGTGTTGCCAGCGCCGTCCTGCTCAACCACGGAGTCAGGGCTCAAAAACCAGCCGAAAAAGTGTAGGCTTGCCGGATCAGCCCATTTCAGGAGTCCCGGCTTTGCGCGGCACCATGTCCATAACCCAACAGATCAGCTCACTGGAAATGAAACGCGGCATCCTGCGTGGCCTGGTCGATCTGGTCATTTCGCTGGAACAGCTGCGCGCCTCGATCGGGGCGGTGATGCTCTGCGGTGGCAATCCGGACCAGCTCAGCACAGCCGAGCTGCATTCGATTGAAGTGATTCGTCAGCGGGTCGCCACCCACAGCAATGAAGAACTGTGCAGTGCCATCGACAGCCTTGACCGGCTGGTCAATGACACCCTGCAAGAGCTGATCAAGCTGGCCATGCAGTTGGCAGACGACCCGCAGGCCAATCCGGCCGAACTCGAGGCATTTCACCCCCGCGTGAATATGTTCAACCGTAATGCGCGGACCTCCATTGCCCTGCGTGCACTGCTGGCGCAGCGTGGCGTGGCCTTGCCAGTGATGGTTTTCAGCCTGCCGCAAGAGGCCATCAGCGAGCGTCTGCAGAAGATCGAGGCGCGCGAACAACAGGTTCGCCATAAAGTCGAAGAGCACGTGGAAGGCATGCAGCAGGACATTACCGCGTTGCTGCAGAATCCGTCTTGCCCGCCGGCGCAGCACGCCATTTTTCTCGCCATGCAGCAGTCACTGGCCGAGAATCTTGCGCACATCCGAGCAGGACTCAGCCTGGCTGACCTGCCGATGCCGATTGATGATATCGAGGCCGAGAGTCAGGTCTTCACTCCCAGCGCCAGCACCGAGAAAGTCCAGCCGCGCGAAGTCACTACCGAAGCTACACCCATCAGCCCTCACCCTGCGCCGCAACAACCCGCACAGGCAGGGCCGGCTGAAACGTCCGGACTGATTCCGCGGATGCGTAACTGGCTCCATTCGCCCTGGAACTCGAGCTGGAAAATCGGCGGCAAACCGCGCGACTGAGAAACTGCCGGTTTATGGCCATAAACACCCCACCGCAAAGGAATCAAGATGCCTGCCATGACCCTGTTCTTCTCCCACACCTCACCTTTCGCCCGCAAGCTCATGGTGTTGTTGCATGAAACCGGGCAGTTGGCCGATGTGGCGGTGCAGGAAGTGGCGCTGAGCCCGGTCACACCCAATGCCGAGCTGAACACCGTCAACCCGGCAGGCAAGATTCCCGCCCTGCGCCTGGCCGATGGCAGCCAACTGCATGACAGCCGGGTGATCTTTGAATACCTGGATCAGCGCCACTCCGGCCCCTCGCTGATCCCCGCCGGACCGCAGCGCTGGCGCTGCCTGACGCTGGCTTCGCTGGCCGATGCGGCACTGGATGCCGCGATCCTGATCCGCTACGAAACCTTCCTGCGCCCCGCCGACAAGCGTTGGGATGCCTGGCTGCAAGGCCAGCAGGATAAAGTCGAACGCGCGCTGGCTGGCTTTGAGCGCGCCATCGGCACTGAACTGGGCAGCCAGCTCGATCTCGCGGCCATCAGTGTGGCCTGTGCGCTGGGCTACATCGACCTGCGCCAACCGGAACTGGACTGGCGCTCGCGTTACCCGCAACTGGCGCACTGGTACGCAGATATCAGCCGGCGCCCGTCCTTGCTGGCGACCCAACCGCCACGCTGATCCCGGCCGCAGGTTCATGACAACCAATGATTGGGATTGCGCAAAGACGCGCTGGAAACAGGCGCGCAATCCGCGCGGCCAGCAACGCCCCGATCCGCGTCTCTTCGCGCAAACCGATGTAGCCGCTCATGAGCGATACCACACACGGTAGAAGCCGGCAGCGGGCAACAGTGCCCACTGCCCCAGCGCCAGCAACAAGGCCAGAAAGGAACGAACCTCGGGATGAGTGGCGGCATCGGCCACACCGGTCAGATCGTTCCACAGGCTGCCGGGTAACAGCGTCAGCAACGCGCCCGCCAAGGGCTGACCGCTGCGCAACCAGAGTTCGATCAGCGCAAACTGCTGGGCAAACAGCAGGCCGCCGAGCAGCAGCACCATCACTGCACAGGCCAGCCCATAACAGGCCAACAACCTCAATAACGTCAACATGCAGAACTCCTTGCGCGCCTTTCAGCCAGCGCGCTAACGGATCAGGGAAAGTGGTCAGAGCGTTTTGCCCAGGCCATACCAGTCCAGCTTGCGGGTCAGCAGCATGACGCCGGCGAGCAGCCCGAAAACCAGCAGCGAGCCCATCAGCAAGGCGTAATCCTCGGCGCTCAGCAATCCGTAGAGCAGCGCATACAGCGCCCCCAGACTGGCGGCAAAAACCCCTCCCCGCATAAGGCTGCGCAACACGCTGGAGAGGTACACCGCCAGCAGCAGCACGCAGGCCGTGGCGGCGATGACGTAGGCGCTGGCAAACGGCAGATGTTCGGCGAGCGACAACAGCAACAGGTAGAACAACGCCAGCGCCATCCCCACCAGACCGTACTGCACCGGGTGCACGGCCAGCCGCTTGAGCACCTCGAAGAGGAAGAAGCCGGCAAATGTCAGGGCAATGAACAGCAGCGCGTATTTGATCGCCCGGTCGCTCTTGAGGTACTGATCCACCGGATCGATAAAACTCACACCAAAGCTGCGGCTGCTGAAGGCCTCGCACTCGCCTTTGCCAACGCAGGTTTGCAAGGCTTCCTCCAGATTGGTGGCAAAGAAACTGGTCTGCCACTGCGCGGTAAAACCGTCGGCTTTCACCTGGTGCGTGACCGGCAGGAAGCTGCCATCGAAGCGCGGATGCGGCCAGTTGGCACGCAAGGTCACATTGCTCTCGCGCCCGACCGGCACGATGTCCAGCCGCCCGCTGCCCTGCAGCGCCAGCTCGATGGCAAACGCCAGCTTGCCCGGCTGCTGCGCATTCAGCGCCGGCAACGTGGCATGCACGCCATTGCCCAGCAGTTTGACCTGACTGCCCGGCTCGAACGTGACGGACTGGCCATTGAATTGCAGTTGCAGGCCGTTGCGGATGCCGCGGATATCACTGATGCCCAGCGCGATAAAGGCCGGCTCGAACTGGTAATCGGCAAAGTCCTCGCGGATGCCAAAACGCTCGGGCAGCACAAAGTGACCGCTGATGTCGTTCTGCGCCGCATACAGACGGGCCGCGTAGATGCCACGGTAACGCGTGCTCAGGTTGATCTTGCCGTTCAGTGCGAACTGCTCCGGCAGAAAGTACAGGCGCCCCGGCACCTGCTTTTCCACCCGTTCGCGGGCCGCCACCACTTTGCCGTCGGCGCCGATGGTTTCAGCGACCTGCCAGCTGCGTACGGTCTTCAGGTACGGCACCACCAGCAACGGGCCAGTCAGTTGCTGGCTGTAGCTGGAGCTGCGGGCGATGTCCTGCAGGACCTCATCGCGCAGCGCCTGACGCTCCTCGACCAGGCCCTCGATCATCGACAAGGGAATCAGCAGTAACAGGATCAACAGGGCGATGGTGCCCAGCTTTATACCCAGGGTGCGTGACATGACAACTCTCCATTCGGTTCAGGTGGGGAGAGTGTGCAAAGCCTGTGTGGTGGGCAGATGGAGCGAATGTGCAGAGTGTGTGGAGAGTGCTCAGGCGCGCGGCAGGGTCAGGCTGACCTGCACACCGCCCACGACATTGCCGACCTGCAGCGAACCGGCATGCAGTGCCGCCACTTCCTGGACGAAGTTCAGTCCCAGCCCGGTACTCTTGCGACCACTAGCGGGCCGCGGCAAGGAATAGAAACGCTCGGTCAGGCGCGACAAGGCGTAGTCGGGAATTGCCTCAGCCTGATTGAACAGGCGCAATTCAACCTGCTCGCCCTGCGGCTGTGCGCTGAAGCGCAGTGCGCCGCCTTGAGGTGTGAAATCCAGGGCATTCTCCAGCAGGTTGCCCAATGCCTGACGCAACAGAAAGCGTTCGCCCAGCGCACACAGGCCCGGCTCAACTAGATTTTCCACTTGCAGCTCGGCGGCTTCGAGTCGCGCCGTCTGACTGCTCAGGACCGTTTCGACCAGCGCGCACAACTCAACCGGCACACGCTCATCCAGCCCCTGCCGCTGCTCAACCTGAGCCAGATTGAGCAAACGCTCGATCAACTGTTGCAGGCGCGCACTTTCACCACTGATGTTGGCGACAAAGCGCTGGCGCTGCTCGGCCGGCATCTCCCCTTCGAGCAGCTCGGCCGCTCCGCGAATCGCCGCCAGCGGGCTTTTCAGCTCATGGGTCAGGGTGTGTACATAACGCTCGACGTAGGCTTTGCCCTCCAGCTCGGTGCGCATCTTCTGCACCGCTTCGGCCAGCTGTTGCAGCTCACCGCCGGACAACCTCGGCAACTCGGCCCGCTGACCTTCGCTGACCTGCCGGGCATAGCTGGTCAACTGGCGCAGTGAAGCGCTCAGCCACCAGGACAGCAAGCCACCCACCAGCAGACCGAGCACGATCAAGCCGCCCCCCAGCCAGGCCAGCCGCCGCTGCGAGCGCTCGATATACGGCTGCAGGGATTTGTTCGGCTTGGCCACCGAGACCACGCCGATGATGCGCTCGCCGTCGCGGATCGGCGCGGCCACATACATCACCGAGCTGTCCGGGTCATTGGCATCCTCGCGGGTCGAGCGCGCGCCGTACTGCCCCTGCAAGGTCAGGTACACGTCATTCCAGCGCGAGTAATCCTGGCCCACGGCCGCGCCGCTGGAATCCAGCAACACCCGTCCCTGTGCATCGGTGACATAGATGCGGTGGTTGACCGCGGTCTTGTCCACGCCCCAGATCTGCGCTTGCGGCTGACGTTGCCCGTAAGCCCTGAGCAGTTCGGGCAGGCGGCTTTGCGTCAGGCTGCCGGCCTTGACCTCGTCGCGCAGAATCTCGGCCAGCAGGTTGGCCGTATCGACCAGTGTCTCCTCGGTGCTCTGGCGCACACCGGGGCGGATTTCCTCCATCACGGTATTCAGTACAAACCAGCCGGACAGCCCGACAAACAGGAAGTACACCAGAAAAATCCGCACGCCCAACGGCATCAGCGCGGCTCCGGGCAGTAGCTGTAGCCAAGCCCGCGGTGGGTGCGCAGCGGTTCGCTGGCCGGCGCCACCTCGCGCAGCTTGGCGCGCAGGCTCTTGATATGGCTGTCGATGCTGCGCTCGTAACCGACATCACTGGGCACGCCGACGGCTTCAAGCAATTGCTCGCGGCTGAACACCCGCTCCGGCTGACTGAGCAGGTGCTGCAGCAACTTGAATTCGTGATGGGTCAGATTGAGCAGCTGCTTGAAATAGCGGATCTGCACGCGCTCGCTGTCCACCTGAAATTCGCCCGCCGCAACCGCTTCGCTGGCGGCCTGCCGCGGGACCACCCGCTTCAGAATGGCGCGCACCCGGGCGGCCACCTCACGCGGACTGAAGGGCTTGACCACATAATCGTCGGCGCCGATTTCCAGCCCCACGACCCGGTCAATCTCGCCATCGCGGGCGGTGAGAAAGATCACCGGCACCTCGGAGAAACGCCGCAGCTGGCGGCAGGCCTCGAAGCCGCTGAGGTCCGGCAAACCGACATCGAGAATCAGCAGATCGACCGGCCGGGTCTTCACGAAATCCAGTGCCGGCCCTGCCAGATTCAGCCAGGTGGTGCTGAACCCTTCCGCCTGCAGGGCATAGATCAGGGTATCGGCGATGGCGACTTCGTCTTCGACAATCAGGATATGCGGCATGGCGGTCAGGCTGCAGGCTTTGGAGCAGGCACGGTGCCGCAAGCCCGGGCACCCGTCAATTGCCCAGCGTACCGAACAGCGCCGCCCGCCCCTTGCGCTCACCCGACCACAGCTCTTCGAGGTTGCGGAAACCCCACTCCTCGGCCGACTCGCGCGCGACGATGCGCTCGCGCCCGACCAGCTTGGCCAGATCGAGCACCTCCTGCGGGATCGGCGTCTTCGCCCGCGAAGAAAAGAACACCTTGACCACTGGCGTCAGCAGCGATGCATCACTCTGCTCGACCACCACTGCCAGACGCCCGCTCTCGAGCCGCACCAGCGAGCCCACCGGGTAGATGCCGACCGACTTGACGAACGCCTGGAACAGCACCGGATCGAACTGGCCCTTGCTCCACTCGGCCATCTTGCGCACCGCTTCGGCCGGGTCCCAGCCTTGCTGGTAGGCACGGTCGGAGGTCAACGCGTCATACACATCGCAGATCGCGCACATGCGCGCCAGTTGACTGATCTGCGGCCCCTGCAGGCCATGCGGATAGCCGGCGCCATCGGTACGCTCATGGTGGTGCAGACAGACATCCAGCACCGCCGCGCTGAAGCCCTGTTGCTGCAACACCTCAGCACCCAGCACCGGATGATCGCGCAGCATCATGCTGTCGACCTTGCTCAGCTTGTCTTCGCTGTTAAGCAGTTCGGCCGGCATCAAGGCCTCGCCCACATCGTGCAGCAACCCGCAGAGCCCGGCTTCGCGAACCTGCTCATCGTCCATGCCGAGCTGACGCGCCAGACCGATCATCAGCGCGGAGACGGTTATCGCGTGCAGATAGGCGTACTCGCTGCTGCCACGCAGTCGCGTCAGACTGGCCAGCGCATGCGGATGCCGCTGCAGCGAGTCGGCGATGTCATCCACCTGCTCGGCCAACGCCCGATGCCCCAGTACCTGACCCTGACGCGCGGCAGCAAACACCTCGCTCAGGCGCTCCTTGGCGCGCATGCACAGCTTCAGCGCCCGCCCGACCTCATCACCCAACTCGGCCCGCGGCTTGACCAGCGGCAGCTGCTCGGCCGCCTGCAACAACGCTTCGGTCTGGGCCGCCACCTCTTCGGCTGAATCGCCAGCGTCCGGCAGATCCAGCCCTTTTTCAGTATCAATCCACACGTCATGCACGGCACTTTCGCGCAGGCGCTGCAGATCTTTTTCACTGTTGAGCAGAAAGCTCGGCTTCCAGAACGGATGATCCATCCACGAGCCACACAATTCGTGAATGAACATGCCCAGACAGACATCGCTAACCTGAATTCGCTTGAGCGCCATGTGTATCGCCAATCAGTTGAAGGTGCCGACCGCCTTGCCGCGCGGTTACCCGGATCTAGTTTGCGTCACTGCCGCAGGAGCGGGCGAAGGCGCCTTTATCCCCTCGCCCCGCTGAGCAGAGGAGGTACTCCTGTTTAAGCTTTGCGCTTCACGCCTGCTGCAGTGAGCGCTTGCTCGGAATGCCCGACCAGAGTTCCTCGATATTGCGAAAGCCCCAGTCTTCGGCTGACTCGCGCGCGACAATCTTGTCCCGCCCAATCAGCTTGGAGAGATCAATGGTTTCGACCATCAACGGGGTCTTGGTCTTGGCCGAGAAGAACACCTTGACCAGCGGCGTGAGCAAGGACTGCTCGTGTTGCTCCAGCACTACGCCAAGACGCCCGCTTTCCAGACGGACCAGCGAGCCGGTCGGGTAGATGCCAACCGATTTGACGAAAGCCTGAAAAATCGGCTCGTCAAAATGGCCTTTGCTCCACTCGGCCATCTTGCGAATCGACTCTGCGGGATTCCAGCCCTTCTTGTAAGGCCGGTCGGAGGTGATGGCATCGTACACATCACACACCGCCCCCATACGCGCAAACAGGCTGATCTCCTCGCCCTTGAGGTGATGCGGATAGCCACTGCCATCCATCTTCTCGTGGTGATGCAGACAGACTTCCAGGGCCAGCTCGCTGACCTCGGGACTGGCCATCAGAAACTGGCTGCCGGCTTCCGGATGCCCGCGCACAATCGCAAACTCTGCATCGGTGAGTTTTCCCGGCTTGTTCAGTATCTCGTCAGGAATGGCCACCTTGCCCACATCGTGGAACAGCCCGGCGAGGCCCGCCTCGCGAATGGTTGCCTCATCCAGCCCCAGCTGGCGGGCCAGCGCAATCATCAGCGCGCAGACTGCAACGGAATGCATGTAGGTGTATTCATCGGCCTTCTTCAGGCGCACCAGACTGATCAGCGCATTGGGATGCCGCGCCACCGACTGGGTGATCTCCTCCACCAGACCACGCGCTTCCTCGGTGTCTACCGCCCGGCCCAGGCGCACATCACCGAACATTTCGATCACCGCTTCCTTGGAGCGATGACACAGACGGATGGCACGCTGCACTTCAATATCAAAGGCTACCCGCTCGACCAGCGGTGCACTTTCAGCTGCGGCCTGCAGCACGGCTTCGGTCTGACTGGCAACTTCTGCTTCGGTCTGCCCGAGAGCAATATCCAGCCCCTTGCTGGTATCGATCCATAACTCCCGCACGGCACTGTCACGCAGACGCTGCAGGTCTTTCTGGCTTTTGAGCAGAAAGCGGGTTTTCCAGAACGGATGCTCCATCCAGGAACCACAGAGTTCATGGATAAACATGCCGAGACAGACATCGGAAACGGAAATTCGCTTGAGCACTGTGCAGACCAGCCGGGATCAGGGAGTGACCGTCGCTGCGGTCTGCCACAATGCTGGCGCAATAACGACCCTTTTGCCAGTCTGCGAACCGGAATAATCAGGCCGGACGGGTTACTTTTTTGCTTGGCACACCTGACCAGAGTTCCTCGATATTGCGGAATCCCCAGTCTTCCGCAGACTCGCGGCCAATGATCTTGTCGCGGCCGACCAGTTTCGACAGATCCAGAATTTCCTGCATGATCGGCGTCTTCGCCTTGGCCGAAAAGAACACCTTGACCTTGGGCGTCAGCAGCGACTTTTCATGCTGTTCCATGACCACGCCCAGCTTGCCGCTTTCCAGACGCACCAGCGAGCCGGTCGGATAAATGCCGACCGTCTTAACGAACGCCTGGAATACGGCCTCATCAAAATGCCCCTTGCTCCACTCGGCCATCTTGCGGATCGACTCGGCCGGGTCCCAGCCCTTCTTGTAGGGCCGGTCCGAGGTGATGGCATCGTACACATCGCAGACGGCCCCCATCCGCGACAACAGACTGATCTCAGCCCCTTTGAGGGCATCCGGATAACCGGTGCCATCGACCTTTTCGTGATGATGCAGCGCCACTTCGATGGCCGCGGGGCTGACGTTCTTCCCGGTCAGCAGAATCTCGGCGCCGGCCGCGGGATGGCCTTTTACCATTTCAAACTCGACGCCGGTGAGTTTCCCCGGCTTGTTCAGTACCGCTTCCGGCACAGCCATCTTGCCCACATCATGCAGCAAGCCGGCGACCCCGGCTTCGCGTACCTCTTCCTCCTCCAGCCCCAACTGGCGGGCCAGGGCAATCATCAGCGCGCAGACCGCGACTGAATGCATATAGGTGTATTCGTCGACATTCTTCAGTCGCGCCAGACTGATCAGGGCGTTGGGATGACGGGCCACCGACTGGGTGATTTCGTCGACCATGCCCTGCACATTTTCCGCATCAATGGCGTTGCCCATGCGCACATCACTGAACATGGTCTTGACCGCTTCGGTGGAGCGGGCGCACAGCTTGATGGCACGGCTGACTTCTTCATCGAGGCTGACGCGCAGCTCCGCAACCGGTGCCGTTTCGGCAGCCATCAGCACGGCCTCGGTTTCTTCGGCGACCTCTTCTTCACTCTGGCCGCCAGCCACATCCAGCCCCTTGCTGGTGTCGATCCACAACTCGGTAATGGCACTGGACCTGATTTTTTCCAGATCCTGATCGGTTTTCAGGACGAACTTGGCTTTCCAGAACGGGTGATCCATCCAGGAACCACAGAACTCATTGATGTACATGCCCTTGCACAGCTTGGAGAGAGGAATTCGTTTAAGCACAATTAGAATCCGCACAGGCAAAACGATCGGCAGTCACCGGAAATGATTCCCGGGACTGGAGCTTGGATCGTAGATCAAATTTTCCGGCCCTGCCCGCTGCGGGTGAAATGCCCCGCAGGCGCGGCGCTGGTGCCTGTTACACTGCTGCGTCTTTCACCGCTTGCAGGTTTTTGCCGTGTCCTCTTCAGCGTTCAGCGTTCTGCCTCTGTCCCCCGCCACCCTGAGCAATCTGCACAGCCTCGGCTATGCACAGATGACCGCGATCCAGGCACAAAGCCTGCCGCTGATACTCAAGGGCCAGGACCTGATTGCTCAGGCCAAGACCGGGAGTGGCAAGACCGCGGCCTTCGGTATCGGCCTGCTCGAAGCGCTCAATCCGCGCTTTTTTGGTTGTCAGGCGCTGGTACTGTGCCCGACCCGCGAACTGGCCGACCAGGTAGCCAAGGAAATTCGCCGGCTGGCGCGCAGCACCGACAACATCAAGGTGGTGACCCTGTGTGGCGGAGTATCCATCGGCCCGCAGATCGGCTCTCTGGAGCATGGCGCGCATGTCATTGTCGGCACGCCGGGACGCATCCAGGAGCACCTGCGCAAAGGCACGCTGAAACTCGACGGGCTGAACACGCTGGTACTCGATGAAGCCGACCGCATGCTCGACATGGGCTTCTACGACAGCATTGCCGAGGTCATCGGGCAGACCCCGGCAACGCGTCAGACGCTGTTGTTTTCGGCTACCTACCCGGCGGGTATCCAGCAGCTGAGTGCCGCCTTCCTGCGCAATCCGCAGCGGGTGCAGGTCGAGTCACAACATGACGATACGCAGATCGAACAGCGCTTCTACGAAATCAGCCCCGAACAGCGCATGGATGCCGTGCTGCGGGTGCTGGCGGCTTACCGCCCGGAATCCTGTGTGGCGTTCTGCTTCACCAGGCAGCAGTGTCAGGAACTGGTCGAACACCTGACGGCCCACGGCATTTCCGCCAGCGCCCTGAATGGCGATCTGGAGCAGCGTGATCGCGATCAGGTACTGGCCATGTTTGCCAATCGCAGCCTGTCAGTGCTGGTGGCAACCGATGTGGCCGCACGCGGGCTGGATATCGATGCGCTGGACATGGTGATCAACGTCGAATTGGCACGCGACGCGGAAATTCACATCCACCGCGTTGGCCGCACCGGTCGCGCCGGTGCCAAAGGTATCGCCATCAGCCTGGTGGCACCCGCCGAGGGCCACCGTGCGCAGGCCATCGAAACCCTGCAGAAATCCCCGCTCAACTGGCACCCGTTGAACAGCCTGAAAGCGCAGGAAGGTGCACCGCTGCAGCCGCCAATGGCGACCCTGTGCATTGCCGGCGGGCGCAAGGACAAAGTCCGCCCCGGTGACATTCTGGGTGCATTGACCGGCGAGGCCGGTATCCCCGGCACCCAGGTCGGCAAGATCGCCATCTTCGACTATCAGGCGTTTGTTGCCGTCGAGCGCGGTATCGCCCGGCAGGCACTCAAACGCCTGAGTGATGGCAAGATCAAGGGCCGCAGCCTGAAGATTCGCCTGTTATAGAGACGTACTACTGGTCCGGCCCAGTGAAGTTTTAATTTCGCCCGCTTTCGTAGGAGCCAGCTTGCTGGCGATCAGAGCGATCGCCAGCAAGCTGGCTCCTACAGTGTGAGTTCAAATATTAACGGGCCGGATCAATAAGTTACTTCGGCTGGTGGGCCATCCACTCGATCAATTGATTGAGCGGCATCGGCTTGCCAAACAGATAGCCCTGCGCCGTGGTACAGCCCAGACCGCGCAAAAATGAAGCCTGCTCGATCGTCTCGACCCCTTCGGCGATGGTCGAAACGCCCAATTTCTGACTGAGCGCGACGATGGTTTCGGCAAACATGCCGCCCTTGCCGTCCTCGATCTCGCGGATAAAGCTCTGATCGATCTTCAGGCAGTTGATCGGCAACTGGCGCAGATGCCCCAGGGACGAATAGCCGGTACCGAAATCATCGATCGCGATGCGTGCACCGACCGCGCGCAAAGCCTCCAGACTACCGACCACGATTTTCGGCTGATCCATGGCCAGGCTTTCCGTCACCTCCAGTTCCAGCGTGTCCGCCGGCAAGCCATGCCGCGCCAGCACCTCGGCGACCTGACCGGGAAAACGCCCGCCGCGCAACTGCGGCATGCTGACATTCACGGCGACATAACGCGGTGCGTTTGGCATACCCGAAAGCTGTTTGAAGCTGGCGCAGGCCTGATCCAGCACCCACAAACCGATATCCACAATCAGGCCGGAATACTCGGCCAGCGGAATGAACACCTGCGGCGGCTGCACGAAACCGTCCGTGCCGGGCCAGCGCAGCAGTGCCTCGATGCCAATCAGGCGGCCGCTGGCCAGCTCGATCTGCGGCTGAAACCACAGTGCCAGGCGCCCGGCAAGGAAGTCCTGACGCAGCTGGCGAATGGTATCCAGCCGCCAGCGCGTGCCATCCTCCATCTCCGGCAGGAAATACTCGAAGCTCGAATGCAGGCTGTGCTTGGCCCGGTTCAGCGCGATATTGGCGCGTTTGAGCAGGGTGACGCCTGAGGGCGTGCGCTCCAGCAAGCGGCAAACCCCCATGCTGAAGCTGACCGGCAACAGATGGTCTTCCACAGCAAACGGCTCCTTGAGCAACTCCTGCATATGCTCGGGATTGGCATGCGCCTCGGGGCCAATGATGCCGAATACGTCCGCCCCGATCCGCGCCAGCTGGCAATGCTGGCCGAGTTCGTCTTTCAAGCGATTGGCCACGGCAATGAGCAAGGCATTGCCGACTTCGTGGCCGAGGCCGTCATTGAGATCGGCAAAGTGCTCGATATCCAGCAACACGACATTGATGTCGGGCTGGTCAGCGTTGGCCACTTCATCCAGATCCATGATGAAACGCGTGCGATTGGGCAGATGGGTCAGGCCGTCGTGATAGGCGGTGTAATTGAGGTCTTCGAGCAGCCGCACATTGCCAAAGCAGGCCGACATATTCGAGCCGAACACGCCAATCAGTTGCTGATCCATGTCCGACAGTGCAAAGCCGGTATTCATGTAGACCGCACCGTCGCGGCCGCCGCTACTCAGGTAAATCACCGTGGATTGCTTGCCAAAGGTATTGCAGCGCGCCTGCATGCATTCAGCGATCGCGGATACCGCGTCAGCGCTGTCCGGCAGGTCTGCCAGCGGATGACCAATGTAGCTGGCCAACTGTCCCGCCGCGCCGACCACATACAATCCCTCGCTGTCACCGGACTCCACCAGCGAACCGCGCTGGGCGCAGACAATCCCTTCTGGCGGCAGCCTGAGCATGGCCGCCACCTGTATCAGCACCCCTTCGGCGAACTCCGAAAGCGCCTGATGCTGCATCAGCCGCGCCGCCGCGCGGATGATCATTTCCAAGCCGCGGCGGCCTTCGGCGATGGTGCGCAATTGCTGGAAGGAGCGCAGCGCCGCGGTCAGCGACGTCACCAGCCGGGTGCGCGAGAGTTCGGCCTTGGTGCGGTAATCATTGATATCGTAATTGGTGAAGACCGCGAGCTCAGGGGCATAACCGGGCTGTCCGGTACGCAGAATGATGCGCACTTCCTGCATACCCAGGGTTTCCCGGATAAATCCGACCAGTTGCAGACCGGCATCCTCGGTTTCCATCACCACATCCAGCAGGATGACCGCGTAGTCCTGGCGCAGCTGCAGCATCTGCCTGGCTTCGGCACTGGACGAGGCATAGTCCAGTTGCAGCGCGCGCCCGAGAATATCCACCCCGGCCAGGGCAAAACGGGTGGCGCTGTGTACTTCAGGATCATCATCAATGACCAGAATCGGCCATTCGTGCATTCCACCTGAACCGGCCGCTGCCACCGCTTCGGGCAACTCATCCAGCAGCGGGATCAGGTCATCTTCAACATCTTGCATCGGGCGCCCCCGGACGGATTAAAGTCGCAGACTAGGCAGACTAGATCAGCTGGCTGGTATCGTCATTGTTGCAGGCAAAATGCGCGCAAGAAATTGCAGTCCGCCCAGACTTTGCCATGCTTGACGCACGGCAATGACTCACGGGAAGTCTGCCGGCCTGATTGAACACACACCTCAACCCCTGTTATCGCTTTGGAGCACTGTGTGCGCACGATTCTGGTTATTGAAGACAGCCCGCTGGTGCTGAAAGTGCTGGAGCACCTGTTCCGCCAGGAGGCGGACATGCAGCCGCTGTTCTGCGCGTCGCTGGCCGAGGCCGAGATGGTGCTGGAAAGCTCGGCCGACGAATTGTTCGCCGCGCTGGTCGACCTGAACCTGCCCGATGCCCCGAACGGCGAAAGCGTCGATCTGGTCATGCAGTATCACCTGCCCTGCATCGTGCTGACCGGAACCTACGACGAGCAGCGCCGCGATGACATGCTGCTCAAGGGCGTGGTGGATTACGTGCTCAAGGAAAGCCAGCACTCTTACGAATATGTGTTCCGCCTGCTCAATCGCCTGCAACGCAACTGCACGATCAAGATCCTCATCGCCGACGATTCCGACGCCATGCGCAAGTTCATGCGGCGGGTGCTGACGCCGCACCTGTATCAGCTGATCGAGGCCGAGGACGGACTGGATGCCTTGCGCGTCCTGCAGGAACAGGCGGACATCGATCTGCTGATCGTCGACCACAGCATGCCCGGCATGAGCGGTTTCGAGCTGGTGAAGATGCTGCGACAGAAGCTCAAGCGTTCGGAGCTGAGTATTCTCGGGCTCTCGGCCGACACCAAGGGCTCGCTGAGCGCACTCTTCATCAAACATGGCGCCGACGACTTTCTGCGCAAGCCGTTTTGCCCGGAAGAACTCAACTGCCGGGTGATGTTCATCCTCGAACGCCATGAGATGCTGCAAGAGCTGAAAAAGGCCGCTCTGTTTGACTCGCTGACCAGCCTGTTCAATCGGCGCGCCTTCTGTGATCAGGGCCGGCAACTGCTGCGGGCGGCGCAGCGCAACGGACGAAAAATCAGTCTGGCGATGCTCGATCTGGACCTGTTCAAGCGCATCAACGACACCTACGGCCATGCCAGTGGTGATCTGGCCCTGACCGGATTCGCCAACGCCCTGCGCCGGGCTTTCCCGCAAAGTCTGGTGGGGCGACTGGGGGGCGAGGAGTTTGCCCTGCTCACGTCTCAGGACGGGGCGGCACTGGTCAGCGCACTGGACCAGTTGCGGCAGGATTGCGCCAGCATCTATTACGCAGCCAACGCACCGGCACTTTCATTCAGCGCCGGGATCTATCATGGTTCGGCGGGGGAGCTGGAGAACCACCTGCAGTTCGCCGACCAGCTCCTGTATGAGGCCAAGCAGGCCGGCCGGGCGCGCTGCGCACTGGGAACTGAAAGCTAGCCTCGTCAGCGACGCGGAACCGAATACAACGGGCGAATGGACTGCCAGAGGGAATTGATGAACTTCACGATGTCCTCCCGCGCGGGAATGCTTTCGGGCAGCACATCCAGAATCGGCCAGACGTGCGGCATCCCCTCCGCCACCATGATCTCGACATCCACGCCCTCTTCGCGGGCCTTTTGCGCGGCCAGCAAAGAGTCATCCAGCAGCACTTCGGTACTGCCGACGTAAAAACGCATCGGCGGCAAGCCGGCAAAGTCGGCCTCCAGTGGGTGCATGCAATCGTGCTCCGGGGTTTTGCCTTCCGGCATGTAGCTTTCCTTGAAAAAGCGCAGCGCGCGCTCCGACAACATGGATTCAAGCTGGCGATTGGTCTGATGGGAGCCGCTGGAAGATTCTTCAAAACGCAGCGCCGGGGACAGCATGAGCATGCCGGCCGGCAACGGCAGACCCTCGCGCCGGGCGCCCAGTACCGTGGTCATGGTCAGATTGCCGCCGGCAGAGTCGCCAGCAATGATGATCTTGGCCGGATCGTAATCATGCTCGAGCAACCAGCGGTAGGCGGCCAGGCAATCCTCAACGCCCGCCGGGAACGGATGTTCTGGCGCCAGCCGGTAGGATGGCATGATCACTGTGGCATTGGTTTTCAGCGCCAGCATGCCGCAGAAGGCATAGTGCGGTTTCAGTGCCGGAAGGACAAAACCACCGCCGTGCAGGTAGAGGATGACGAAATCGGCACTGGACTTTTCGCTGTACAGCCAGCGCACCGGAATGCCATCCAGCCGCCCGTGACAGACCCGCACATCGCGCGGCATTCTGGCCAGTCGCTCACTGAGCATGACCGCCTGGCTGCGCAGTGCCGCGATATCGGTGCCCGGCCGCAGCAGCAAGGGCTTGACCACATGCTTGAGAAAGCGGGTCACAGCATGCGATGTCAGACTGCGGGAAAACATGCGGGGTCCTTGCAGCGATAGCCTGGAGCAATGACCAAAACCATCAGCCACTGCTTGCAAATAATCCCTGATCCTCTGTTTGGGTCAGGTCCTGACGAGCCGGCAGAGCAGGAGTCCGTCAACTGGTCACGCGGGCACGATCACAGAGCACGGCTTGTGGCACAAGCTGAATATGCCAATATGACTGCCGATTATACGGCGCCATAATCAGCCTGAGCCCTCTTAACGCCAGCCTCAAGATGGTGCCATCATGCTTTATGGAGTGTCATCCACTTTTTCGGGAGCTTTAGTCATGGAGCAACTCTCCGGCCTGGACAACTACATGCTCTATGACGAGCAGGGCAACGTGTACAACCACGTCGCCGCGCTGGGCATTTATGATCCATCGACCTCGCCCAACGGCAGAACCCGGTTCAAGGACATTCTTCATCACTTCAAGAGCCGCATGGGCGATTTCCCGATTTTTCGCCGCAAGCTGGTCGACGTGCCGTACGGCCTTGATCGACCCTACTGGGTTGAAGTGGGCGAAATCGATGTCGAATTTCATATCCGTCACATTGCCCTGCCGCATCCCGGAGACTGGCGGCAACTGATGATCCAGACCGCCCGCCTGCATTCCCGCCCCTTGGACCGAAGCCGGCCGCTCTGGGAAATTTACGTGATCGAAGGCCTGGACAAGATTCCCGGCATGCCGCCCGGCTGCTTTGCGCTGTTCCTCAAGTTTCATCACGCCGCCGTAGACGGCCAGCATGCTGCGGCATTGCTGGAAGCCGTGCATGCAATTGCCGCCGAGGAACTGCCGGGAGCGCCAAGACGCTACAGCATGGCGCATGACAGTAACGGCCCGCATGCCCTGGAGCTGCTGGTGAATGCCGCCCGCAATGCGGTCACCCGCAGTATCGGTCTCTCCAACCTGTATGCCTCCACGCTGAACAAGGTCGGCAGCCTGATCTGGGAGCGCCTGCCAAAACCCTTTGCTTCCGGCAACCAGGTACCACGCAGGCTGCCCTGGTCGGCAGCCCCACCGACCCGTTTCAATCACCCGTTGTCAGCCAATCGGGTAGTGGATGCGCTGCATTTCCCGTTGAGTGACATCAAGGCCATACGCCACGGAGTCCCCGGCTGCACGATCGATGACGTGTTCCTTTCGGTGTGCGGTGGCGCCATGCGCCGCTACCTGAACGCCAAGGGCGAGCTGCCGGACGAATCCCTGCGCGCGCTGGTGCCCAACCGCATCACTGAAAAGATCATCACCAAACGCAAACTGCCCTCCACCAACGCCATTGGCGGCACACCCGTTGCCCTGTGTACCGAGATTCAAGACCCGCTTGAGCGCCTGCATGCGGTCCGCAGCGAAAGCCTGAATGCCAAACACCGGGCCGAAACGCTGGGGTTGAACCTGTTTGCCGGGCTGCTCGACAATCTGCCGCAGGCGGCTGGCCGCGCACTCATGCGCCGCGCGCTGATGCCGCTGGTCAACGTATCCGCCTCCAACGTCCGCGGCCCGGAAGTTCCGCTGTATGTGGCCGGTGCGCGGCTGGTGCATTTCTATCCGGTCAGCATTGCGACCGACTACGTCGGCCTGAATCTGAGCGGCTTCAGTTACAACGCCGAGCTGTGGATCAGCGTGGTGGCGTGCCGCAACATGATGCCGGACCCGGGCTATTTCATCGAATGCCTGCGCCATAGCTTCAATGAGCTGCTCGAGGCAGCCAATCGCCTGTCGGCACTGCGTGCTACTGCAGCCGGCGCAAGTTCGAATGTCTACCCGATCACTCGGCACAACACCGAAAAGCCGGCGGCGGACAAGGCCAGTCCGAGCAAACCCCGCGTGTCCGCGCGCAGTAGCAAGACAGCCGGCAAAGCGGGCAAGCCCGTCAGCCCTGCAAAACCTGACAACAGCAGCACATCCTCGCAGGAGGTCATTTCGTGAGCACCTCAGCCAGGCAATCTCTCCCCGAGTATGTGGAACAACTCAAGGTCGGCGGCGGGTTCTGGCGGCGACTGCTGCTGCAACTGCTGTTCCGGCTGACGGCCAAGGGCCACCTGCGTCTGGGCATGAACATCCAGAAAATGCGGCAACGGCAGGAAGCGCTGGACCGGCGCATGACCCCGGTCGATCTCAGCACCCGGCGGCGCGCTGCCGAAACCGGCGATTTCAAGGCCGAATGGGTGGAGGCCATGGATCTGCGTCCGGAGCGGGTCATCCTGTACCTGCACGGTGGCGCTTTCATGTTTCGCTTTCCACGCACCCATGCGCGGATGGCCGGGCAATGGTGCAAAGCCTTCAACGCCCGCGCACTGATGGTCGACTACCGTCTGGCACCCGAACACCGCTGGCCAGCCGGTATCGACGATTGCCATGCGGCTTACCGCTGGCTGCTGGACAGCGGTATTCAGGCAGGCAATATCGTGGTCGCCGGCGACTCAGCCGGAGGCAACCTCTCGCTGGCATTGCTGCACCGGATCAAGGCTGCAGGCGAGCCGATGCCCGCCTGCGCGGTCCTGCTGTCACCTTTTGTCGACTTCACCCTGAGCAGTCCGAGCCTGTGCCGCAATGAGCGCAGCGATCCGATCTTCACCGCCAGTGGCGTGGTCGCAGTACGCAGCTACTACGCCGAACCGCAACAGTTCCTCGAACCCAGCCTGTCACCGCTGTTCGGTGACTACCAAAACTTCCCGCCGCTGCTGTTCCAGGCCAGCGACAGCGAAATGCTTCGCGATGAAAGTCTGCGCGCCGCCGAGCGGGCCCATGCGGCCGGCGTCGCGGTGCAGGTTGAACTCTGGCAGGGACAGCTACCCCACGTCTTCCAGGCCTTTGAGCGCTTGCCGCAGACACAGGCGGCGGTACAGCGGATTCTGGCGTTCATCGGCCAGCACACCGCCTGGACCCGATGAAGCGCCGCACACTGATCGTCCCGTGTCTGGCGGCCCTGCTTGCACTATTTTTTGCCGGCCCGCGGGTCGAGGTGATTGAACACCCCTTCAGCAAACCGCTGCCGGCCAATCTGGATGACTACCTTGCCCGCGCTGAGGCGGCTTATCCCGACATCACGCCGGGTGCGGAGAAGACCATCCTCTGGGCTGATCCGCAGCACCAGCAGACCGATCTGGCGATTGTCTACCTGCATGGCTTTTCCGCCACCCGTCAGGAAACTGCGCCATTGAGCGATGAACTGGCGCATTCACTGGGCGCCAACCTGTTCTATACCCGCCTCGCGGGCCACGGACGCAGCCCTGCAGCGCTGGGCGAAGTGACGGCCGGCGACTGGCTGGCCGATGCTGAAGAGGCATTGGCGATCGGCAAGCGGCTGGGACGCAAGGTCGTCATCATCGGCACCTCCACCGGCGGCACACTGGCGGCGTGGCTGGCGGTGGCCCGACAGGATCCGCAAGTGCTGGCCTTTGTGCTGATATCGCCCAATTTCGGCCCGAAGGATCCTGCCGCGCAGGTACTGACCTGGCCTTGGGCGAGTTATTTCACGCCCTGGTTAATGGGGCCGCAACGGCAATGGACGCCACTGAACGAACAACAGGCGCGCTTCTGGAATCATGTCTATCCCACCCGTGCCCTGCTGCCGATGATGGCGCTGGTGAAGGCAGTCAACGCCTTGCCCCTGGAACAGACTGCAGCGCCAATTCTGCTGATCCACGCAGCGGACGATACGGTGGTCAGCGCCGAGGCGGCCACGCGGGCATTCAGCCGTTTTGGCTCTGCGCAGAAACAGCGCGTGGCACTGCAACACAGTCAGGACCCCAGCCATCACGTACTGGCCGGCAGAATCATTGCGCCCGGCGACACCGCACGGGTCAGGTCATTGATCGAGCGGTTCCTGGAATCGCTGCCCCGCTAGGCAGCCTGCAACCGCTCGGCGAACATTTTCGCGAAGGTGTGGGCATCGCCGGCCCAGCGCGCGGAGATGTAATTGCCATCGCAGACCACCCAGGCCGGACGCGCGTCGTCGGGACTGTCGCGGTACAGTCCGATAGCCTTGCGGAAATAATCCGGCACATCCGCCGTTACATCCAGAAAGTCCGTCGGTTTGGCCAGCGCCCGCGTCACTTCCGCCTGTACCCCGCGATAGCCTTCCGGCTCACCGGGTAATTCAGCGTAGGTACGGAAGTAGCCCGGCTCCCAGACCCGACCGAGAAAGCGCGTGAGGTTCCAGGCGTCCCGCTCCATGCCCCAGGGCAGGGCCGTGGTCTTGCGTCCATGCAGCACTGAACGTCCCTCGCCGGTCTTGCTGCGCGCAGCCAGCAAGACGCCATGGGCAATCGCGGCCACCGGACGCCCGGTGGCAAAGAACTCGCCAATAAAGCCATGCAGCAATGCATTCTCAAGAAAGGGCTGGGTGGCCTGCGCACGATGACCGGCAGACAACACCAAGCCACTGAAGCGCGCTACCTTCAGCTGTGAAAAGCGCTGCGGCTTGAGGAAGGCCGGATCATCCAGCAGCTGCTGATAACCACGGCGGACACGGCGCTCCGCGCGCAGCAGCAATCCGAGCAATTTGAACTGCCGGACAAGCGGCAGTCCACCCCAAAGATCCAGCCCTTCACCTTCAAGCATGTGCGGATCGGCGGCCGAGGGCTTGCCGTCGACGGTCGCGAATTCAACACGAAAACCGGCAGCGCGCAGGACCTCCCAACAAACCACCACATGGGTGGGATCAAAGTCAGCTTGCGGCAAGGGGATCAAAACAGTTTTTGCAGACATCAACACTCTCGGAAGCATGACGGGGCCACCTGACACGCCCCCTTAAAGCAGGCGTGCACTTTACCACCGGTTGGCCCGCCTGCTTGCGCAGTTCGTCAGTCGACATGCGTTAGCGGCGTTTGCATCCGCCCCTTCCGACATGAATGCACTATTCTCTGAGTCACCATCGCAGCAATACCAAGGCACCATCCACTTCGATGCCCCGCAAAAGCGAACCCTGTCGGCCACTTCCTCAAGGCAACCCATCCGCATGAACGCAGACATCAAGACACTATCCCAGGCACTGTCGCTACCCAATGGCGCAACCCTGCCCAACCGGATGGCTAAAGCCGCCATGACCGAAGGGTTGGCCGACCCGCGCGGCTATCCGTCAGCAGCGCTGGAGCGCTTGTATACACAGTGGGGCAACAGTGGCT
>DATMWH010000394.1:0-2822 GCA_035562615.1 Pseudomonas sp.
GATCGTTAAGTATGGAAAGGTTTTCAGTGCGTGGCAGTTTTTATTAAGTCCAAATCGGGAAATCTATGTGTCTGGCGCGCGACTCTATCTTCATTTTGCGCTGGCATTGGGGACCTTCTTATGTCTTTGGTCTTTAGTGCAAGCGCCAGTCTGGAGGACTTTGGCTGCGGGGAAAAATTTTAGGTTTTCAGGTTAAATTGGTTCCATAAATGACTTCTAATATAGATAGCTTCGTTCTCGGCAAGCCACGATTTAATGATTCCTCACTGGCCAAAACATTGGCTGCCGAGGGAGTGGAGGTTGCTTGGCACACAGCATTCCAGCGCTTTGGGAACAAGGCGCCAGAAAAAGTTTCCGGAGATTTCTCCGTGGCGCTCCGCGCCTCAAACGGCACTTTCTTTCTTGCGGTAGATCGTTTCGCCATCCGCACTTTGTGCTATCGGCAGGTCGGCGACACGCTGCAGTTTGCAGAAAGGGCCGACGACCTGGCGGATGCTTCGACCGAAATCGACCCGCAAGCCATCTTCGATTACCTCTATTTTCACGCCATTCCATCGCCCAGAACGATCTACAAGGGCATCTACCGCGTACCGCCAGCGCACTACGTTTTATTCGAAAATAGCCAGTTGACCGCAGCCCCCTACTGGATTCCGTCATTTGAAGAGGTTTCACCCCCGCCCTTTGATCAGCTACGCGACGAATTCAGAGCGCTCCTGCAGCAAGCAACGGCTCGCCAACTGGATGGCGGTAAAGCCGGTTGTTTCCTCAGCGGCGGCACCGATAGCTCGACCGTGGCCGGCATGATCGGTCTGGTAAAAGGTACGCCAGCAGCGACTTACTCCATCGGCTTTGAAGCTGAAGGCTACGACGAAATGGCGTTCGCCCGTATTGCGTCGAACCGCTACAAGACGGAACACCACGAGTATTACGTCACACCTGATGATCTGGTGCGTAGCATACCGATGGTCGCCGCAAGCTACGACCAGCCCTTTGGAAATTCATCCGCGTTGCCCGCTTATTACTGCGCCAAGATGGCCAAGGATGACGGTATCACGCGCATCCTGGCAGGTGATGGCGGCGACGAACTCTTTGGCGGCAATGCGCGCTACGCCAAGCAGCGCGTGTTCGACTGGTATCAGCACGTCCCGGGCATTGTTCGCAGAGGCGTCATGGAGCCGCTATTGGGGACCACCATGGCAGGCAGCCTGCCATTGCTGCGCAAGGCATCCAGCTACGTTGAGCAAGCCAGCGTCCCGATGCCTGACCGTTTGCAGATGTACAACCTGATTTCGCGGCTGGGTATCGAGCAGACGCTGGCCAAGGATTTTCTGGCTCAGGTAGATATTTCCTCCCCGTTACACCACCAGCGAAACGTCTGGGCTGGTACGCAAGCCAACAACAATACAAATCGCGAGTTGGCCTTCGACTGGCGCTACACGCTGGCCGAAAGTGACTTACCCAAAGTCTGCGGCACAACCCGTCTGGCAGGTCTTGAAGTTGGTTTTCCAATGCTCGACGACGACCTGCTCGCCTTCTCGCTACGTCTGCCGGTCGACTACAAACTAAAGGGCCTGAAACTACGCTGGTTCTTCAAAGAAGCGTTGCGCGGCTTTCTGCCGGATGAGATTCTGGTCAAGAAAAAGCAGGGTTTCGGGCTGCCCTTCGGCGTGTGGCTGACACGTCATGAGCCGTTGCGCAAACTGGCTGCCGAATCGGTGCACGCGCTCGCCGAGCGCAAGGTGCTGCGTCAGGATTTCGTCGAAATGCTGCTTGGCAAACTCGTTTTCGAGCACCCTGGTTACTACGGGGAAATGATCTGGATTGCCATGATGCTCGAACAATGGCTGCGCGCCAAGGCACCGGGCTTTTCAGTTCGCAGGGCTTGACGTCGCACTGGCTGGCTCGGGGCTCGGCATGGTGGGTGCCGAAGGTGGATTTCCGGCGGAATTCTCTTTCCCGGCAGGGATTTCGGGTGTTTTTGTCTGGTTGACCACAACCGGCATCGGCTCGGACCATTTCCCTGCGCGCTTCAGCTTGTCACGCAAACCGGGTAACGGGAAACCGAGTGCATACGCTGCATGCGCGCTGGCCAGTGACTTATCGTATTGCTTGAGATCGAAGTAGGCCAGCCCGAGGTTATAGGTGATGTTGGCATTGTCGCCGGCAAGTGCGCTGGCCTGCTCAAGCTTATCGGCCGCAGCCTGCGCCTTTCCTTTGCGAATCAGGTAAATGCCGTGCAGCATTTTGACCGTTCCGTCATCGGGCCGGAAGCGTTCAGCGCGATCAAACCAGCAGGCCACCGTGTATATCATGTCGCGTGGTTTGTCCGTCTTTTCCTTCTCCGAGAGCTTAATAACCGCCATCAATGCTCGGTGGTGGTTTGGGAAGACCTTCAAAGTATAATTCATGTCCCCGCCGGCAGTGATCGACGTATTGCCACCCCTGAGGCTTTCGACCTTTGGGGTGAAATGTGCTCCCTCAACCAATCTCCTCTGCTCGGGCGGAGACGAACGGTAGTCGAACGGACCGAAATGGTTCTGCAACGGGCCACAATCCAGTTCGCCCGCGCCGGCTGCCACGGGCGAGGCAGCAATGACCAAGGATATTGCACATCGAGCGAAACTACTACGTGACTGGGGTTTCATTGGATTTCCTGCGCTGTCGGGACAAGGGGGTCGGGGAAGTCAAGCGGTCTGCGGAAGCGGTTGGCATACTTAACGGGTTAGAAGGTGTCTGAAGAATTATAAAAACAATTTCGGTGGCGTCCGTGAGATATTCGTTATTCTTTCTGCGAATCGTTGAGCCACAATCCAAGACCGAAA
>DATMWH010000395.1:0-4059 GCA_035562615.1 Pseudomonas sp.
GCATATCCGCGGGGCGCGCATGGAGCTGATTGATGACATGGGCCATGACCTGGCGCCGGGGCTGTGGAACACCATCAGTTCACTGATCATTCAGCACTGCCGGCAAGCGGCCGTGACGGCCGGCAAGACCGGGGCCTGAACTTGCGCGGTGATGCAGCGCCACGCCCGGCCACACTGATTCTGCTGGCCTCGCTTTACTGCGCGCAGGGCCTGCCCGCTGGCTTGATGGCGCACTCGCTACCGGTCCTGCTGCGTCAGCATGGCGTCGATCTGGCCGTCATCGGGCTGCTCAAACTGCTGGCGTTGCCGTGGATGCTCAAAGTGCTGTGGGCGCCCTGGGTCGACCGTATCGCCTCGCGCCGCTTCGGCCACCATCGCGGCTGGATCCTGCCCATGCAGGCGCTGATCACCCTGAGCATTGGCTGTCTGGCGCTACTGGCTCCGGAAACCCTGTTCACCCGCCAGCAATGGCTGCTACTCGGGCTGTTGCTGCTAGTCAACCTCGCCGCCGCCACCCAAGACGTCGCCACCGATGGCCTCACTGTGCGCTTGCTGCCTGAGCGGTGGCGCGGTCTGGGCAACAGCTTGCAAGTCGGCGGCTACAAGATCGGCATGCTGGTCAGCGGTAGTGGTTTGTTATTGATGATGGATGCACTGGGCTGGAACCTCAGTCTGGGCATTGTCGCGTTGTTGCTGCTGGTAATGAGCGTACCGGTGTGGCGTTTTCGCGAGAATCAGCAGATTCCGCAGCATGCGGAACAGGCTGAAAGCCCCGGACCCGGCCTGTTGCTACGGCATTACCGCGGTCTGTTGCAACAGCCGGGCATGCTTGGCTGGATGAGCGTGCTGTTGACCTTCAAGCTCGGCGATGCGCTGGGCTCGCCGATGGTCAAACCGATGCTGGTCGATCAGGGCTGGAGTAACACCGCGCTCGGCCAGCTGACGCTGATCACCAGCCTCGCCGGGATTGGTGGCGCGCTACTCGGCGGCCTGCTGTATGCCCAGCTTGGCGCGTACCGCTCATTGCTGCTGTTCGGCCTGCTGCAGGCCGCCGGTATTGCCAGCATGGCGCTACTGGTCGGCGCCGCCGGCGATACCCTGCTGGTTTACGCCATCAGCCTGTTTGAACAGGTCGCCGATGGTATGTCCACCGTGGCGCTGTTCGCGGTGATGATGAGTTATTGCCGAGCTGAACACGAAGGCGCTGACTTCACCCTGCAAGCCTGCGTGCAATTGCTGTTGGCCGGGCTGGTCGGCGCCAGCAGCGGCCTGCTGGCACAGTGGCTGGGTTACTCAACGCTGTTCCTGCTCGCCGGCTTGATCGGCCTAACCATGCTGGCCGTGGTTCAGCGACATTTCCGGCAGCAGAGGTAAGCGGTGGCTATCGTTCGATGAACGGCTATAACCATCCTGATGACTTGCTGACTTGATCCTGATATTTTGACACTCTTAATGCCTTTATAATCCCAGCAGCCTCCCGACGACCATCCGAGGACTTTCAACCGTGGCCACAACAACAATCAACTGCCGCATCCTGCGACCCCACTGGCGACTGCTGGGCACAGCGGCTCTGGTGATGGCCAGCAGCCTTGCTCATGCCGCAGTTTCCCCCGAGGAAGCTGCCAAGCTAGGCACCACACTGACCCCCATCGGTGCGGAAATGGCGGGTAACGCTGACGGCAGCATTCCCCCCTACACGGGCGGCCTACCGCAGGATTTTGCTCCGCCCGGGTTCACCCCAGGAGACACCATGCTGCCTGACCCGTTCGCCAGCGAAAAACCCATTCTGGTGATCACCGGTCAGAATATGGACCAACACAAGGACAAGCTCACGGCAGTGACGCAAGAACTACTTCGGCGTTATCCGACCTTCCGGGTAGACGTCTATCCAACCCATCGCACCGCCCCGTTAGCGCCTCACCAGATCGAAAATGCCAAGTTGAACGCCACCGGGGCAAGAACCATTGAAGGCGGTCTGGCGATGGAAAATGTCCTGCCGGGCGTGCCTTTCCCGATCCCGGCCACGGGTAACGAGGCGATGTGGAATCACCTGTTCGGTGTACCTGGCCAACTGGACATGGAATTCAATACTCGCTACGAATCCTGGAACGTAGCCTCCGACGGAACTCCGGTACTGGCCACCAGCGGCGAAGTCTGGGGTGGCTCACCATTGGCCACCTCGGAGAAAATCAACACGCCAGTCGGACCCAAGGATGTCTATGGGCGGATCAAGGTCAAGTACAACGCGCCAGCGCGCCGCGCCGGTGAGGCGGTCATGGCGCAGGATGCGGTGAACCCCCTGATTCAGCCACGCAAGGCATGGCAGTACCTGCCGGGGCAGCGCCGAGTCAAGCTGGCGCCGGACATTGCCTATGACACGCCGAACCCCGGCACAGCAGGCAGCAGCACCTATGATGATGTCGGCATCTTCAATGGCGCCATGGATCGTTTCGACTTCAAGCTGTTGGGCAAGAAGGAGATGTACATTCCTTACAACACCTACAAACTGAATTACGAAAAAGAGCCCGCCAAGTACATTACGGAAAATCACATCAATCCCGACTACCTGCGCTGGGAGAAGCACCGCGTATGGGTCGTAGAAGCGACCCTGAAGCCGGACAAAAGGCATATCTACAAGACGCGGATTTTCTACCTTGATGAGGACAGCTGGCGCGCGGTGGCATCCGATCAATACGACATGCGCGATGGTCTCTATCGCGGCTCGTTCAGCCACGGCGCAGTCAATTGGGAAATGCGCACAGGCGCCGGTAGCAGCGTGATCTACGACCTGATTTCCGGGACCTATAACGCATCGGGTATTTTCGGTCCGTTTGGCGGGGTCAAGTACATCAAGCCCCTGTCCAAGTCCCAATGGTCACCCGAGTCACTGGCTGGTGCGGGGATTCGCTGAATCAGAAGTAATCAGCTCCAACGAAAACGGCGCCTAGTGCGCCGTTTTCATTTGCACGTAACGAGCATCAACCCAAATACGGCTGGATATCCACCTCGTCGATCAGCTCCCCAGGCATGTAGCGTTCGGCGTACTCGCGGTAAACCCCGGAGCGCAGGAACAGGGCAAACAGTTCCGCATCAATGTGCTGGTCCTTTTTCATGAAGCCCATGATCTTGATCGCCTCGGACAGCGTCTTGCCCTTCTTGTACGGGCGGTCGACTGCGGTCAGGGCTTCGAAGATATCGGCGATCGCCATCATCCGGGCCGGCAGGCTCATTTCGTCGCGGGTCAGGCGTTTCGGGTAACCATTGCCATCCATCTTCTCGTGGTGGCCGCCGGCGATTTCCGGCACCTTGCGCAGGTGCCGCGGGAACGGCAGCTTCTGCAGCATGATGATGGTCTGGATGATGTGTTCATTGATCTTGAAGCGCTCCTCCTCGGACAAGGTCCCGCGCGCCACGCACAGGTTGTAGAGCTCGCCGCGGTTGTACAGGTACTCCGGCACCTTGACCTTGAACCCCCATGGATTGTTCTCCGCCAGCTTGTCGCGTTCGCTGCGCAGAAACAGGTGCTCGGGCTTGTCGGCCAGCAGCGGTTCTTCAACCGGCAGCGGTTGTTCTGCGTTGCGTTCCTTGCGTTGACGCTCCTCGTAGGAAGTCCCCAGACGGTCGGAGAGGGTGCGCAACCAGGTCATGCTCCCGATCGCCTGCATGCGCTCGATGCGCTCCGGCGCCATGAATTCACCACCTTCGTTGCACTGCGCGACAAAGGCGAAATCTTCGTCCAGCTGCTGCAGCTGCGCGCTCAGACCGGCCTGCAATGCCCCGGCATCACCACCCGCGGCAATCGCCTTGAGGCAGGCAATCTCGGCATCGCGCTTGAGTACTTCGAAACGCATGCGCACCTCATGGATGCGGTCATACAGGGTTTCCAGCTTGGTGGCCTTGTCCACCACATACTCCGGGGTGGTGACCTTGCCGCAGTCGTGCAGCCACGCGGCAATGTGCAACTCCTCCCACTGGTCATCGTTCAGGGCAAATTCGGCGAACGGGCCTTGCTGTTCGGCGCAGGCGGCGCGGGCAAGCATCTTGGTCAGCTCCGGCACG
>DATMWH010000396.1:0-5261 GCA_035562615.1 Pseudomonas sp.
CATCAGTGCGCAATCTTTTTTACTGGTGCGCCCAAAAATAGCGTTTACCTGCAGCCCAGCCCTCTCCTGCAAGCGTGAAAGGGGACAAAGAAACCCCCGCACCGGGGTTTGAATCTAGTTAGAGGGACTCGGCGAGCTGAAGCCCTCCCCACGAAAACCATGGAATTACCGGACCGGATCAATAGTAGTTGTGATCGCTTCTTTTAATACCGAAGCTGCCATCAGAACAGCAGCATTTGCTCATGCCGATTGCGCAAATCAAACAGGCGCACACCAATACCTATAAGGCGCACTGGTTTGTTGCCGCGCACATGAGCGGCGCCAAGCAGGCGGCTGTAACTGTTCAAGTCGCGGCCAGCGCCCGCCTGCTCCAGAGTCGTCTGGGTAAAATCGTGAAACTTGAGTTTGACGAAAGGCTTGTCCGCACGATAGCTGCTGTCAAGTCGTTGCAGGCGAGCCTCAAGCTCATCCAGCAAGGTGGGCAAGCGCATCAGACAGGCATTGAGATCAGGTAAATCCTGATCATAGGTATGTTCGACACTGAGCGTCTGACGCCGACTATCCGACTGCACAGCACGCTCGTCATTGCCTCGCGCCAATTGCCAGAGACGCTCGCCAAAGCTGCCGAACTCGCGCAACAGTATCCGCCGTTCCCGCTGCCGCAGATCATTACAGGTATGGATACCCATGCGCGCCATGCGCTCGGCCGTGACTTTGCCGACACCGTGCAACTTACCAACAGGTAAATCGCTGACAAAATCATCGATCTGGTCTGGCGTGATGACAAACAGGCCATTGGGCTTATTCCAGTCGCTGGCGATCTTGGCGAGAAACTTGTTGGGGGCTACCCCCGCTGAAACGGTGATACTGATTTCCTGCCAGATGCGCCGCTGAATCTCCCGAGCGATCCGTGTTGCACTGCCTTCATGGTGCGGACTGAACGTTACATCCAGGTAGGCTTCATCCAGCGACAATGGTTCGATCTGCTCGGTGTAATCGCGAAATATGCCGTGAATAGACCGCGACGCCTCTTTATAAGCTTCCATGCGCGGCTTGAGGATCAGCAGATCCGGACACAGGTTGAGCGCCTGACGTGAAGGCATGGCCGAACGCACGCCAAACGCACGCGCTTCGTAATTACAGGTGGCAATCACTCCGCGCCGATCTGCCGCGCCTCCGACAGCCACCGGCCGACTGACCAGCAGTGGGTCGTCGCGCATTTCGATAGCTGCATAAAAGCAGTCGCAGTCGATATGGATGATTTTACGCACGATAGTCCGGAAAGCCCCGCAGGGCAGGCTTGAAGCGCCAAATACTAACATCGGGAATGCTGCCGGCTCTCGTAGCCCGGATGCAATCCGGGGACTTGAGGTGAGCGCATCCCGGATTGCATCCGGGCTACAGAACTCCAGCAAAGCGAAACTAAAGATTGACAGTAAAACTTTGGCGAGTACAATTTGCGCCGCGGGATGGAGCAGTCTGGTAGCTCGTCGGGCTCATAACCCGAAGGTCGTAGGTTCAAATCCTGCTCCCGCAACCAGATTTAACAAAAAAGGCTACTCTAACGAGTGGCCTTTTTTGTTGCCTGAAATAAAGCCAACTCATTGAATAAAAAAGAAAAATTGACAAAAAAAGATTCGCCCGTAGAATGATCGGCGCGGGATGGAGCAGTCTGGTAGCTCGTCGGGCTCATAACCCGAAGGTCGTAGGTTCAAATCCTGCTCCCGCAACCAGATTCAGACAGAAGGGCCACTCATTGAGTGGCCCTTCTGCTTTTCAGCCAATAAATCCGCATAAAAGCTAAGCCTTTCTTAAGTAACTTCTCCTAGAATTCTCCGCAGCACCCTCAAACGGAGATTCATCGATGTCCTGGAAAAACACTGAACAACGCTTCGGCAGCCTGTCGATCGCCCTGCACTGGCTGATGTTTCTGCTGCTGGTGGTGGTTTATTGCACCATGGAATTTCGCGGGATATTTCCCAAGGGTAGTGATGGGCGCGAGCTGATGAAGCTGGTCCATTTCACGCTCGGGCTGTCGGTGTTCTTTCTGGTCTGGGTACGCATAGCCGCACGTGTGATTGCGCCAACCCCGAAAATCATGCCCGAACCACCAGCCATGCAAGAGAAAATCGCCAAGCTGATGTATCTGGCGCTGTATCTGCTGATGATCTGCACGCCCCTGCTCGGCTGGCTGTATATGAGTGCCGCGGGCAAACCTGTTCCGTTCTTCGGCCTGGAACTACCTCCGCTAACGGGCAAGGATCACGCTTTGGCCGAGCAGATCGAGGAATGGCATATCCTGATTGCCCAAGCCGGCTACTGGCTGATCGGCATTCATACGGTTGCAGCGCTCTACCACCACTACGTGATTCGTGACAACGCGTTGGTCATTATCAAGCCTGAGCGCAAGTAACCCCTCTCTCCGCCCCCTCCCCCACATCGGGAGAGGGGGCGTCAACTGAACCCGGCAGCCCAAGCCAAGGCTGGCCAATTGGCGGTCCTGCCGGTAGAATTGCGCACTTTTTGACCAGCGCAGTGATCATCACTGCGCGCGCCGTTCGAGGTTCGCCATGTCCGCCCCCGCCACCCCCAAAGTCGGTTTTGTCAGTCTCGGTTGCCCCAAGGCACTGGTTGATTCCGAACGCATCCTCACCCAGTTGCGCATGGAAGGTTATGAGGTGGTGTCCAGCTACGACAACGCCGATGTAGTGGTGGTCAACACCTGTGGTTTCATCGACAGTGCCAAGGCGGAATCGCTGGATGTGATCGGTGAAGCTCTGGCCGAAAATGGCAAGGTGATCGTCACTGGTTGCATGGGGGTTGAAGAATCGGCGATCCGCAATGTGCACCCCAGCGTCCTGGCGGTGACTGGCCCGCAGCAGTACGAGCAAGTGTTGAATGCCGTGCATGAGGTAGTACCGCCGAATAAAGAACACAACCCGCTGATCGATCTGGTACCGCCACAGGGCATCAAACTCACGCCGCGTCACTATGCCTACCTGAAGATTTCCGAAGGCTGCAATCACAGCTGCAGTTTCTGCATCATTCCTTCGATGCGCGGCAAGCTGGTCAGCCGTCCGGTGGGTGAGGTTCTCAGCGAAGCCGAGCGCCTGGTCAAGGCCGGCGTCAAGGAAATCCTGGTGATCTCCCAGGACACCAGCGCCTATGGCGTGGACGTGAAATACAAGACCGACTTCTGGAATGGTCAGCCGGTCAAGACGCGCATGCTGGAATTGTGCGAGGCGCTGGGCAGCATGGGCGTCTGGGTGCGCCTGCACTATGTCTATCCATACCCGAACGTAGATGACGTCATACCGCTGATGGCTGCCGGAAAAATCCTGCCGTATCTGGACATTCCTTTCCAGCATGCCAGTCCGAAGGTACTCAAGGCCATGAAGCGGCCAGCCTTCGAGGACAAGACCCTGGCGCGGATCAAGAAATGGCGCGAGCTATGCCCGCAGTTGACCATCCGCTCCACCTTCATCGTCGGCTTCCCCGGCGAGACCGAAGAGGACTTCCAGTACCTGCTCGACTGGCTGAGCGAAGCCCAACTCGACCGTGTCGGCTGCTTCCAGTACTCCCCGGTGGACGGCGCACCGGCTAATGATCTGGGGTTGGAGACGATTCCGGACGAGATCAAACAGGATCGCTGGGAGCGCTTTATGGCGCATCAACAGGCGATCTCGGCAGCTCGCCTGCAGCAGAGGATTGGCCGCGAGATCGAGGTGCTGATCGATGAAGTGGACGATGAGGGAGCCGTTGGCCGCTCGTGGGCGGATGCACCGGAAATCGACGGCAACGTGTTCATCAATGACAGCGACCTGAACCCTGGCGACAAGGTTCGCGTGCGTGTGGTGGATGCCGATGAGTACGACCTCTGGGCGGAGCTGGTCTGAACGTTTTTTAGCACGCTAACAGTGGCGCCAAGCTAAAATTTGATTAGACTCCAGAAATTGTTTGGCCAAACCGGCGCAAGCACTTCTGGAGTTTTTGTTCATGTGCCCTTTTCGTTTCAAGCCAGGCCTGCTGGCCCTACTGATAGCCGGCATGGGTTCGACTGTACAGGCCAGTGAGAGCACTGCCCCGGCGCAGACACCCTATTCACCCTACGCAAATCAGGACTTCCCAACCCGGCCGCTGTTCGGGGATACCCACGTACACACCGCATTTTCCATGGATGCCGGTGCATTTGGCGCGCGCCTGAGCCCTGCCGACGCCTATCGCTTCGGTCGCGGCGAGCAAATCACTTCATCCACTGGTCAGCCGGCCAAACTATCCCGCCCACTGGATTTCATGGTGGTTGCCGATCATTCGGACGGTTTCGGCTTCTTCCCGACCCTGATGAGCGGCGACCCGACCCTGCTGGCGACCCCGCAAGGCCGCAAGTGGTATGACCTGATCAAGGCCGGCAAGGGTGGCGAAGCGGCCATCGACATCATCACCAGCTTCAGCCAGAACAAACTTCCCGACGGCTTTCCATTACCGGGAAGCGCCGCCTACAAATCCGCCTGGACACAGGTAATCAAGGCGGCTGAGGATGCCAACGAGCCGGGGCGCTTTACCGCCATCATTGGCTATGAATGGACCTCTAACGAGAAGGGCAACAACCTGCATCGCAACGTGCTGTTCCGCGAAGATGGCGAGCAGGCAGGCAAGGTCGAACCCTTCACCACGCTCGCTCCGCTGGGCAGCGGCAACCCCGAAGACCTGTGGAAGTGGATGGACATGGCCGAAGCCAAGAGCGGCAGCCAGATTCTGGCGATTGCCCACAACGGCAACCTGAGCAATGGCCGCATGTTCCCCAGCTCTGAAGTGTACGGCGGCAAGCCGATCGACAAGGCCTATATCGAGACACGCGCCAAGCGCGAGAAGCTCTACGAAATTACCCAGATCAAAGGCGATGGCGAAACTCACCCGACACTCTCACCTACCGATGAGTTCGCCAACTTCGAACGCCTGGACGTAGGCAACCTGGACCTTTCCGAAGCCAAAACACCCGCGATGCTGGAGCACGAATACGCCCGTGAAGCGTTGAAGAACGGGCTCAAACTGGACCAGCAGTTTGGTGCCAACCCCTACAAGTTCGGTCTGATCGGCTCAACCGATTCGCACACCGGACTGGCCACTGGCGATGAAAACAACTTCTTCGGCAAAGCCAGCAACATGGAGCCCAACCCCAAACGCCTGACCAAGGATTTCTTTCGCAACTTCAAAAGCAACCTGCACATCAAGGAATGGCAACTGTCCGCCTCTGGCTACGC
>DATMWH010000397.1:0-4184 GCA_035562615.1 Pseudomonas sp.
CGTGCCGCTTGATGATGGTGTCGTCTTGCAGTTCACCGTATCGATTGGGGTTGCCCTGCTGGAAGCATCCGATGAAGGCCTCGACAGCCTGATGGCACGCGCCGACCGGGCGCTGTATGCCGCCAAGCATGGCGGTCGCAACCGTGTCTGTGTGGCCGAGGGTTAGGTTGCAGACAGATGAAATGTAGGTTGGGTTGAGCGCAGCGAAGCCCAACAATTCCGGCGTCGAAGCATCTGTTGGGCTTCGCCGTTGCACGGCTCAACCACAACCTACGGGCATGTGTTGGGCTTGGGTGGTTTAGGTCGGGTTGCGCGCAGCGAAGCCCAATATGGCGAGGTCGCAAACAGGCGTAATCATGCTTTCACACTCAACACCGACCATCCTCGCCGAAGATTTTTTCCGTCGCAATGCCGAGTTGTTTGCACCGTATCTGCGTGAGGTCGGTCTCGACGAGCAGGTGTTGCACAGCCCGGATAGCGAAATCCCGCTGGCGCGTTATATCGCCTTGTGGGAAGTGCTCGGGCGCGAGGTTGATCCGGCGATTGGCCTGCGGATCGGCAGCTCTACCCACAGCTCGGCACTGGGTGCCTTTGGGCACGCCTTGCGCAGCGCGCCGAGCATACCGCTGATGCTGCGTTGCCTGAGCCATTTCATCGTGGTGTTCAGTCATGCCACCCGCGTGGGGGTAGAGGAGGATCAGCAGGGCGTGAAGCTGTCCTACCAGATCACCGAAGCCAGCATCGTGCAGCGTCGTCAGGATGCCGAGTTCTCGCTGGCACTGGCGCTCACGCTGATTCGCGAGATCACCGGCGATGCCCGGCTGGTGCCGCTGCGCATCGACTTTGAGCATGCCGCTCCGGCCGATCTGTCCGTGCACCGCGAACTGTTCCAGTGCCCGCTGTATTTCGATCAGCCGGACAATCGCGGGTATTTTTCCCATGAGCTGCTGGCGTTGCCGGTGCGCACCGGCGATTCGCGCCTGTTCAGCGCCTTGCAACCCTTTCTCGAGGAACAGCGCCAGCGCCGTGTGGCGCCTTCGGATCTGCTGAGCCGGCTTGGTCATCATATTGCCAGCAGCCTGAGCAGTGGTGGCACCAGTCTGGAATTGATGGCGCGCTCGCTGGGCATGGGGCCGCGCACGTTGCAGCGGCGTCTGGCCGAGCAGCAGGTCGAGTTCAGTCAGCTGGTTGAAGATGTGCGCCGCGCGCTGGCCAGACAATACGTGGCAGGGGGGGAATACAGCATCACCGAAGTCGCCCTGTTGCTGGGCTATGCCGAAGCCAGTTCGTTCAGCCGCGCCTTTCGCCGCTGGACCGGGCAGTCGCCGCAGGCCTATCGGCAGCAGGTTACTGACGCAGGATGTCAAACGATCTGACGTGTGCAGTCATGCACGGAGGGCGTTGGGCGGCTAGAATCCAGGCCAGTCCAGATGCCCACCCTGGCCCTCCATGGAAATCCTGCACATGCTTACGCGCCTGGCCAGTTACTTCATGTTTTGCGGACTGCTGCTCGTCGCCCATCTGCCACCTGCGCTGGCGGAGATTGCTCCGGAGCAGGGCAGCGTCGAAGTGCTGGAAAAACATGACGGCCAGCACTGGTTCTGGATCTGGGGCAACCGTGCGCCGAGCATGATCGACGGCCGCGCGTTGCTGTTCGATGACAGCGGCCGGATGCTCGGTCAGCTGGATACCGGCTTCTGGTTCAACAACCTGTTGCCATCGGCGTCGCGCAATGAGCTGTTTGCCGTGGAGACCTATTTCAGCCGTGGCACCCGTGGTGAACGCACGGATGTGGTCAGTGTCTACGACCCGCTGACGCTCAAACCCAAGCGCGAAATTGCCATCCCGCCCAAACGCATCAACGCGCTGGGCAATACCGGGTTGAGCGTGCTGTCGGACGACGAGCGCTTTCTGTTGATACTCAATTACACCCCGGCCCAGTCGATCAGCATCATCGATCTGGATGCCGACCGTTTCGTCGGTGAGGTGGAAACCCCCGGCTGCGCCTCGATCTACCCGGCCGGCCCGCGGGATTTCTATTCGATCTGCGGCGATGGCGGCTTCCTCCATCTGCGGCTGGATGAACAGGGCGCGGTCGTGCTCAAGCAGCGCAGTCAGCCGCTGTTTGATCCGCTGAAGGATCTGTTCACCACCTCGGCCTCGCGGATCGGCGATACCTGGTACTTCGTCTCCCGCGAGAACCATGCCTATGCCGTGCAGATGACGCCAGACGAGCTGAAAGTGGCGCGCCGCTGGTCGCTGGTCAGCGATGCCGAGCGTGCCGCTGACTGGCGCATCAGCGGTGTGCACCACACCGCAGTGCATGCCGAGACCGGTCGCCTGTTCGTGCTGATGCATCAGGGCGGTCCGGAAACCTTCCAGGAGCCGGGTACAGAGGTCTGGGTGTATGACGTGCAGACAGGCGAGAAACGGCAAACGTTGGAGCTGAATGAACTGAGCCTCTCGATCGGCGTCAGCCCCGGTGCGCAGCCGCGCCTGTACAGCGTTGACTATGTGATGCCGATGCCGTTTCTCGCCACAGCCTGGATCTTCGCCACCGAGGGCAAGGACGGTGTGGTGCGGCGCCTGCAGCAGCAGGTCAATCTGTATGACGCCGACAGCGGCGAGCACCTGCGTACGGTCGATGGTTTGCCCTACGGCTACCTGAACATGGTGCTGCCATGGTGATCAGCCTGTTCAGCGATCCGGTCTGGATAAGCGCTTCCAGTCTGGGTCTGGCGTTGTTGCTCGGCGCCGCAGGGCTGCACAAACTGCGTGACCGCGCGGGCTTCGCTCAGGTTCTGCATGGCTATGGTTTGCCACTGGATAAACCACTGACATTGCTGTTGGCAGTGCTTGAGCTGATTTCTGCAGCCGGTTTGCTGCTGCCCACCTTGCGCGTTGCGGCGGCCTTGCTGGCAGCCTCGTTGTTGCTGCTGTATGCCGGCGCGATGGCGTTGAGCCTGCTGCAAGGCCGGCGGATTGCCGACTGTGGCTGCCATCTTGGCAGGCAATCTCAGGCCGTCAGTGCGCCGCTGGTGTGGCGCAATCTGTTGCTGGCGCTGCTGGCGCTGAATCTGCTGCAGACTCCCGGCGTACGTGTGCCGGGGCTGTTCGATGCGCTGCTGATCGGCGCGCTGCTGATCTGTGGCTGTGTCTTTTATCTGCTGGCGAACACCTTGATCGCCAATCAACACACTGCCCGAGAACTGTCGCTATGACCGAGGCCCTGATCGTCTCCAATATCCTGGCCTGGCTGGCCATCATCGGTCTGTTGCTGGTGGTGCTGGCGCTGGCGCGGCAGATCGGTCTGCTGCACGAACGTATCCGCCCGGTTGGCGCATTGTCGCTGGGCAAGGTGATCAAGGCCGGCGAGGCGGCTCCGCTGTTCAATCTGCCGAGTCTGACCGGTGGTGCGCTGAGTCTGGGTGGGGTGAATCCGCACGGGCAGTCGACGCTGTTGTTCTTCCTGTCGCCGACCTGTCCGGTGTGCAAGACCCTGCTGCCGGTGCTCAAATCGGCACAGGCGCAGGAGCGCAGCTGGCTGCGTGTGGTGCTGGCGAGTGACGGCGACGAGCAGGAGCAACTGGCGTTTATCCGCCGGGAAAATCTGGACGAATTTGCCTACCTGCTGTCGGCCGAGGTGGGCATGGCCTACCAGATCGGCAAGCTGCCGTATGGCGTGCTGATCGATGCGCAGGGGCTGGTCGCGGCCCATGGCCTGATCAACACCCGCGAACATCTGGAAAGCCTGTTCGAGGCCAAGCAGCTGGGCTTTTCGTCGGTCCAGCAATTTCACGCGGCCCACAGCTGAAGGAGCACGTGTTCATGGCGAAGCACTGGTTGGATCAACTCACCGAGAAACTGACCCGGCAGACCGCGCGCAGTACCTCGCGGCGTGGCTTTCTCGGCGGGCTGGGCACGCTGCTGATCGGCGCCGGGGCGTTCACCCTGCTGCCGGTCTACCGCAATGGCGCCTTCGCCGCGAGCAGCGTTGATGAAGAGGGTGATCCGAACAGCTGCGACTACTGGCGGCACTGCGCCATCGACGGTTTTCTCTGTGGTTGCTGCGGCGGTTCGTCCAGCAGCTGCCCGCCGGGCACGGTGAAGTCGGACATCACCTGGATCGGCACCTGCCGCAATCCCACCGATGGCAAGGACTACATCATTTCCTACAACGACTG
>DATMWH010000398.1:0-3676 GCA_035562615.1 Pseudomonas sp.
CGAAGCGCATCTGGCCAAGGTACGGCCGCATATCCGCTACTTCGACAACGACCGCAACATTGCCGATCTGGCCAACGGGGATACCTGTCTGGCGATGTCCTGGAACGGCAATGTGGCTCTGGCGGCCAGTCAGGCGCAGGCGGCTGGCAAGCCCTACAACGTGATCTACCAGATTCCCAAGGAAGGAACTCTGCTGTGGTTCGATGCCGTGGTGATCCCCAAGGATGCGCCGCACCCCGAGGCAGCGCATGCACTGCTGGATCACCTGAGCACGCCGCCGGTGATGGCGGGCGTTACCAACACGGTGTATTACGCCAACGCCGTTCCGGCCGCCAACCCCTTGGTCGATCCGGCGATCCTCAATGATCCCGGCACCTATCCACCGGCCAGCGTGCAGCAAAATCTTTACGTGAAGAACGACAACTCGCGGGTATTCGACCGCGCGCTGACGCGTGCCTTCAGCCGCTTGAAGTCGGGTACCTGAGGCTGCGCGTAACACCTTGCTAGGCTGGACAACGCTGTGCAGTTGTTCAGCCTGCCGGGCTATTCGGACTTGCTTTTGAGCAGCGCCGCCAGATCGGCAAACGGGTTGTGCTTGGCCTGACTGGCGCTGCCGCGCCCGGCATCATTGGTCTGGTAATGGGCGTCGACTTGGCGTTGGTGCTCATTGTCGTGACAGAACAGACAGAGCAGCTCCCAGTTCGAACCGTCCTCCGGGTTGTTGTCGTGGTTATGGTCGCGGTGATGCACCGTCAGCTCCATCAGGCGCTTGCCGCTGAACTCGCGGCCACAGCGGCCACAGATATGCGGGTACATCTTGAGCGCTTTTTCGCGGTAGCTGGTCTCGCGGTTGCGCTGGGCGTCGGCGAGGATCTGGTCAAGCTTGGACGTGCTCATGGGGGTTTACCTTCTACGTGAATGACGCAAGTGTAATCCGGGCGCCTTGCCCGGCGCAGCCTCAGGCCGATTGTGTGAGTGGCCGGAACTGCTCCAGGGTTGCGCTGATCGTGGCAAACAGCGGGCGTCTGCCCGGTTCGGGCTGGCCACAGGTTTTCTGCAGCGCGCTCAGGCGTTCGAGCGTTGCCGGGCAGCCTTCGCAGCGCTCAAGCAACTCCTCCAGCAGGCAGGCGAAGGCGCGCACTTCGATCTGCTCAAGAGCGGTGGCTGCCCCGGCACTTTGACGGCCGTACAGCGACGCCGCGCCAAAGTCACCGAGCAAACAGGCACCCGTTGAGTGGTGCAGGATATTGTGGCCATACAGATCGCCGTGGTTGATCGCCTGTGCATGCAAGTGAGCACAGGCACTGGCAATCCCGCCGGCAATCCCCAGCACCTGCGCCAGACTGAACCGGCAATCTGCCGGGTAGAGGTCGCGGGTACAGGATTCTAGGCTGGGCGGGTTGGCCAGTGTGCTGAAGCCGGCATCGATCAGTTCCAGCACCAGTCCGGGCGTAGCCTGCGGATGTCCTTCGAGCTGGCCCAGCAGGCCGATCAGGTTGGGGTGCCGACCGGCAGCGATGCAGGCGTTCATTTCGCAGCCCGGCAGACCATCACTGGTCACGGCGCCTTTGAACAGCTTGACGGCTACCGGGCGGCTATTGCCATCAGCGGTTTGCCAGAGCGCCTGCCGGATTACCCCTGAGGCGCCTTCGCCCAACAGTTGCCCGCCGGTCAGTTGCGGCCAGTCGATGCGGGCCGGCGGATGCTCAGCCAGCCCCAGCGCTTCATCCTGCGCACACAGCGGATTGCCGGCAAACGCCAGCCAGGCCAGGCGCGGCAGGTTCAGTAGCCAGTGCGGCAAGTCGGTCAACTGGTTGGCGGCAATGCGCAACAGTTCGAGCTTGTGACACTGCGCCAGACTCGCCGGAAGCTCGCGCAACCGATTGCCGGCCAGCATCAGCTTTTGCAGCTCACGGCATTCACCGAGTGCATCCGGCAGACACTCCAGTTGGTTGTCGGTCAGGATCAGCCAGCGCAATCCGTCGGGCAATGCCGCAGCCGGCAGCTGACGTATGCGGTTGGCCTTGAAGCCGATCATCTGCAGCGCCGGGCAGCGGCCGAGCACCGCCGGCACTTCGCTGAACAGGTTGTCCGAGCAGAACAGCACGCGCAGCTTGTGCAGCCGCGGTAAATCATCCGGCAGCCAGGACAAGCGATTGCCCGACAGATTCAGCACTTCAAGGGTATCAGCCAGGGTAAAAATCTCGGCCGGAAATTCCGTCAGGCCGCAGGCCAGATCGAGCCGGGTGCAACCTGCCAGCTGGCCGCTGCGCAGCTGTTCAAGCGTGTGGGTCAAGGGTTGATTCCATCAGACAGATAGTGGCGCAAGGCCACGATTAATGATTGAGCAAAGAGTGTCTTGCAAAAGAGAGTCTTACAGCAGTATGCCCCGGCCAATCAGCAGTAACACGGCAGCCGAGCCGAAGTTGAGCAGGTTCAGATCGACCGACCGGTACTTTTCAATGCCGCCTTCTGCATCGCTCAGTGCGCCGCCATAGAAGCGCCGGAGCGCAGCACTGAGAAAGAAACTGCCCAGCACGGCAAAACTCAGGGCGGCGGCCAGACAGATACCCAGACTCCGCTCTATGGCTGGCGACCACAGCAGCCATAGCGAAATCGCGGCCACTGCCGTTGTGGTGAGCACCTGGGTGACCACATGAAACCTCGCATGCGCGGTCCAGGCCGGGTTGGTTGCATGGGTGCGGTTGAGGTCGGCAAACAGCGGAATTACGCCATACATGAGCACAGCCAGAGACATGACCGAAAGACCAAGGAGCTCCATCGTCGTATCGACTCCATAACAAGCCTGGAAACCAGGCGTAAAGCGCACCGCGGGCCGCAGGGCAGTGAAGTGTTGCGCGTTGAGATTTCAGATTTCAGCCAGCGCGCGCAGTGTGCGCCAGCCGCAAAGTGAACCAGCAAAACGGCGTGTTAGACTCCGGGGGCATCTCGAACCACCGCCGTAGCTTCGTTTCTTTGTCCCATCACTCAACCGCAAAGGTCAAGTAAATACCATGAACAAGATCCTCATCGCTCTGGGATTCAGCCTGCTCTCCGCTTACGCCACCGCGACCACGCCAATGCCCACTCCCGCGCAGGCCTGCAACTACAAGGCCGAACAGCAGGGGCTGGTCGGCGCAGAAAAGGAAGCCTACGTGAAGGTGTGCCTGAGCACCCTGCAGACGGCTGACATGGCAGGCAAATGCGAGGCTTCCGCCAATGAGAAAAAGCTTTCCGGCGCAGCCAGAACCAGTTTCTTGAACAAGTGCGTGGCAACCCTGCGTACGGCAGAAAAAGCCGGGCGTTGTGAAACGTCTGCCAACGAGAAGCGACTGGCGGGCGCGGCAAAAACCAGTTTTGTGCAGAAGTGCGTCAAGACCCTGAACGCCGCAGAGGTCGCAGAAAAATGCGAGATGTCAGCGGGCCAGAAGAAGCTGGCCGGCGCGGCAAAGAACAGCTTTGTCAGCAAGTGCATGCGCGACGCCTCAGGCACCAGCCAATAAGCGTAGCGTTGAGTCAGCCGGGCTGATGAGGACAACCCATCTACACGTGAAAAAATCAGCCTGACCCTGTTCTGGCGCTCCGTGGCAGGCGCATATGAACAAGCGCCACGCGACGGCCGTCCTTGTCTTGCCGTTCCTCGATGGCAAAAGGCTGAAACCCGAGCTTCGGATAC
>DATMWH010000399.1:0-9345 GCA_035562615.1 Pseudomonas sp.
GGCAGATCGGTATGCCGGCGCAGGCGCGCGACCGCCTGCTCGACGTGGTCCATGGTCGCCGCGCCGGCGCCGGTGACGCCGGCCACCGACACGTAATAGACAAATCCAGAGCTGCCGTTGAGCACGGTGGGCAGGCGCTTGTCGTCGGTGGTCGGGGTGGTCAGGCGGATGAAGTCCAGACCCGCCGCCTGGGCTGGGTCGCACAGGTCTTCGTTGTGCTCCGGTGGCAGGTCGACCACGATCAGGCCGTCCACTCCGGACTCCTTGGCTTCCTTGATAAAGGCCGGAACACCGTAATGGTGAATCGGGTTGAAATAGCCCATCAGCACCAGCGGAGTGGTCTGGTCGTCTTCACGGAACGCGCGGACCATTTCCAGCGTATGGGCCAGCGTCATGTGTTGACCCAGCGCGCGGATATTCGCCAGCTGAATGGCCGGGCCATCGGCCATTGGATCAGTGAACGGCATGCCCAGCTCGATCACGTCGGCGCCGGCGGCCGGCAAGCCTTTGAGGATGGCCAGCGAGGTTGCATAGTCCGGATCGCCGCCCGTAACAAAGGTCACCAGCGCGGCACGCTGCTGCTGTTTGAGTTCGGCAAAACGTGATTTCAAGCGGCTCATGCCTGCTGCTCCTCTAGTTCCATGTGATGCACGATGGTTTGCATGTCCTTGTCTCCGCGGCCCGACAGGTTGATCACCATCAGGTGATCCTTTGGCAGTTGTGCTGCGCGTTTGTAAGCTTCGGCCAGCGCATGGGCGGTTTCCAGCGCAGGAATGATGCCTTCCAGACGGCAGCACAGGTGCAGGGCCTTGAGTGCTTCCGCGTCGGTGATCGAGGTGTACTCGACGCGTCCCTGCCCGTGCAACCAGGCGTGCTCAGGGCCGATGCCGGGGTAATCCAGGCCGGCAGAAATCGAGTGGGCATCGATGATCTGGCCGTCGCTGTCCTGCAGCAGGAAGGTGCGGTTGCCGTGCAGCACGCCGGGCTCGCCGCCGTTCAGACTGGCGGCATGCTTGCCGGTTTCAATGCCCAGGCCGGCGGCTTCGACGCCGACCATTTTCACGCTCGGTTCGTCGAGGAACGGGTGAAACAGGCCGATGGCGTTCGAGCCGCCACCGATGCAGGCGATCAGCGAATCGGGCAGACGCCCTTCCTTTTCCAGCATCTGCTCACGGGTTTCCTTGCCGATCACCGCCTGGAAGTCGCGCACCATGGCCGGGTATGGGTGCGGACCGGCGACGGTGCCGATCATGTAGAAAGTCGTCTCGACATTGGTCACCCAGTCGCGCAGCGCTTCATTCATGGCGTCCTTGAGGGTGCCGGTGCCGGCGACCACCGGGATCACAGTGGCGCCCAGCAGCTTCATGCGCATCACGTTGGCGTGCTGGCGGTGGATGTCGGTGGTGCCCATGAAGATCACGCATTCCATGCCAAAACGCGCGGAGACCGTGGCGGTGGCCACGCCGTGCATGCCGGCGCCGGTCTCGGCAATGATGCGCTTCTTGCCCATGCGTTTGGCCAGCAGTACCTGACCGATGCAGTTGTTGATCTTGTGCGCGCCGGTGTGATTGAGCTCCTCGCGCTTGAAATAGAGCTTCGCACCACCGAAGTGCTCGGTCAGGCGCTCGGCAAAATACAGCGGACTCGGGCGGCCGACGAAATCACGCTGGAAGTACGCCAGCTCTTTGTGAAACTCAGGGTCAACCTTGGCTTTTTCGTATTCTGCCGCCAGATCGTGAATCAGTGGCATCAAGGTTTCGGCGACGTATTGCCCGCCAAAGTGGCCGAACAGGCCTTTGGCATCCGGGCCATTGCGAAATGAAGTCATGGTCGTACTCCTGCGGTATGTCGGATAGGTAGAAGCCAGCTTGCTGGCGATCGTTTAAGGCAACACATCGCCAGCAAGCTGGCTCCTACCGCGATGGATGCACAGTAAACCTGTGCAGCCCGCCAGAAAAGCGATTAGATTGCACAGACATGTCAGTAAAAGTAACGCGTTAATGAACCCAGAACTGCCTCCGCTGAATGCCTTGCGCGCCTTTGAGGCTGCGGCAAGGCTCGGTAGCATAAGCCTTGCAGGCGCCGAGTTATTTGTTACCCACAGCGCCGTGAGCCGGCAGATACGGGCGTTGGAGGAACAACTCGGGGTGACCTTGTTCGTCAAGGATGGCCGCGGCGTCAAGCTGACCGATGCCGGCATGCGCTTGCGTGAAGTGAGCGGCGATGCCTTCGCCCGTATCCGCAGCGTGTGTGGCGATCTGCAGCGGCAGACCCAGAACGCACCCTTTGTGCTGGCTTGCCCGGGCAGCCTGCTGGCGCGCTGGTTCATCCCGCGCCTGGACCGGCTGAACCGCGATTTGCCGGAGTTGCGCCTGCAACTGTCAGCCAGCGACGGCGAGCCGGATCCCATGCGGGCCGGCGTTGATGCCACGTTGTGTTTTGCCACGCCGCCCTGGCCAGCCGGCCTGCAGGTGGATGAACTGGCACCTGAGCGCATTGGGCCGGTCATCAGCCCCCGGCATCCACGCTTTGACCAGTTGTCCAAAGCCACGCCAGCGGCCTTGCTGGCGGAGGAGTTGCTGCACACCACTTCCCGGCCGCAGGCCTGGCCGCAGTGGCTGAGACTGTGCCAACTGGATCAGGGCGCCTTGCAGCTGGGACAGGGTTTCGAGCATCTGTATTACCTGCTCGAAGCGGCCGTGGCGGGACTCGGTATTGCGATTGCACCGCAACAGCTGGTGGCTGACGATCTCGCCGCGGGGCGGCTGGCAGCGCCCTGGGGCTTTGTTGAAAGTCCGGCGCGCTTGAGCTTCTGGAGTCGATCAGCCAATCCCGACCCGCGCAGCCGGCAGCTGCTTGTCTGGCTCCGGCAGCAGCTGAGAACCCCCTGATCTGTCCGCCGGTGTTGGCTTTGGCCGAAGGGTCAGATTCTGTAAGCTTTGCCAAAAAAGCACGCCTGTACCACACTCGGCCAAACTGCTCGCAATTGTTCTGCAGCAGGCACGCTTCCAAACAATAAAAACGGAGTAAGCCTGTCATGGCATTTCGCAAGGTCATTTCTGCCCCTTCTGTGCTAACTGTTCTGGCCATGGTCTGCAGCGCCAGCGCCAGTGCCGGCGGGCTGATGCTGTACACGCAGCCCTCTGTGTCCAATGCGGGCTCAGCAGCCATGGCTCAGGGACCGATCACCATATCCAACAATATTGCCGGACTGACTTATCTGGAGGGGACGCAGGTCAGTGCCGGTGGCGGGGTGAATATCGGCGGGCTGGACTTCACTACGGACGATCAAACCAACGTGTCCGGGGGTGGTAGTGATGGTGTTGTCGGGGTGATTCCCTATGGCGGATTTTTTGCCAGTCATCGGGTGAGTGAACAGGTTGCGGTGGGCTTTGGCATGTACGGCGATTTTGGCAGCATGCTCGACTACGGCAATGACTGGAGTGGTCGTTATTTTGTCGATGAAGCGGCGCTGCTGGGCATCTCGCTGGTGCCGAGTGTGGCCTACCGGCTCAACGACCAGTGGTCGATGGGCGTGGGGCTGCGTGCCATGAATGGGTACATGAATACCCAGCTGGCCGTTGATAACACGCCAAGAGACCTCACCGATTTCAACGATGGCAAGGCTGAATTCGAAGATGATGCCTGGGGTTATGGCGGCAATGCCGGCGTCATTTTCCAACCGCAGGCAGGCACGCGCATCGGCCTGGCGTATACCAGCAGGGTGGATCTGGATTTCGAGGACAACTTCAGCATCAAGGGCGTGCAGATCAGCGGGACGGGTGCCGGCGGCGCGCTTTCTGATGCCGCACTGACCGACGCATTCAACCGGTTGAACGGCACCACGACCAAAGTGGACATGCGTGTTCCGCAAACCGTCACTCTCAGCGCGTTCCATCAACTCAATGAGCGCTGGGCGCTGCTGGCCAGCACCAACTGGCAGGACTGGTCAGAGTTTGGCGAAGTCGGGGTCAAGCTGGAGCTCGATCAGGCCGGCAATATTGCTACCACGGTGGATGAGAATTTTGACGATACCTATCACCTTTCGCTTGGCGCGCAGTATCAACAAACCGAGCGCATGCGCTGGGACATGGGTGTTTCTTATGACACGGCGGCGCTCGACGACAACAACCGCTCATTCCTGTTTCCGGTCGATCACACGCTGGGCATCGGCACGGGTCTGACCTATGCCTTCGACCAGAACAGCTATCTGCATCTGACCTACCAGCTGACCTTGCTGGGCGACGTATCGGTGGAGCAGGAGCGCAATAATCCCTTGCCCGCCGGGCAAAACAAGGTGGTTTCCGGTGAGTTCGAGAATGCTCACGTGCACACCATCGGCGCCAGCATGAACTGGATGTTCTGAGCCCATCGCGCAGAAAAAAGCCCGGATTTCCGGGCTTTTTCGTTTAACGGCCGATGGCAATCCGCGGTCGCCATTGCAGCCATTCATCCTGCACCTCTTCGTTCAGATCAAAGATCTGCCCGGCGCGCGCGGGCTGTCCCTTGCGGGCGTCTTGCGGAGTGGCAAACGCGATGCTGCCTTCGAGCAGGTCTTCGACCGAGTCGGTGCGCACCTGGGCACCTTTGAACAGCGAGAAGTCGACATTCAGCCCGCTTTCGTTCCAGAACTTGCTGCCGCTGTAGACCAGCTTGGTATAACCCGGCTCGATCAGCACATGCACCAGCACGCTGGCGGCATCCGGGCTCAGCTCCAGGGCAGTAACCGAACCCACCTGAATCCCGCGGTAGGAAACGGCCATGCCGGGTTTCAGCGATTTGCGTTGCAAGGTGGTCAGGGTCAGGTGCAGGCCGACCTTCTGCTCACTTTCGACCTTGGCCAGCGCCTCGCCCTTGAAGTGGCTCTTCCTGGCTGCATTCGGGTTGCTGGCCGGTATCACTTCGATGTACGGGCCCGTAATCAGGGTGTCCAGATTGGCGGCTTTGGTCAGGCTGATCTCCGGACGGATGACCCTGAAGATGCTGCCTTCGCGGGCAAAACGGCTTGCGGAAACGTTCAGTGAGGCCTGCAGGTTGATCCGCTGGAGATCCTGGCTGAGCGTGACCGCCGTGAGCTCACCGACGTTGACGCCGCGGTAACGGATGACCGTGCCGGCCTGCAGCCCATCGCCCTGCAGCACCTCAATGCTGATCTGCTCTGCGGTCTCGGTAGCGCCGGCCTGGTTGGCAAACAGCACGAAGGCGCTGCCGTTGTTCACTGGCGCCCCGCTCTGCGGGGTATCAAAGGCAATCCCGCCATTGATCAGGCTGGCCAGCGATTCGCTGCGCACCTCAAAGCCGGACAGCCCGCCACTGAGCGTGACGCCACTGGCATTCCAGAAGCGTGAGGATTTATTCACCAGATGCCTGTATTTGGGGGCTATCAATATGCCGATACGCACGCCATCAAGGTTGGGTGTCAGCGTGACATTGCTGATCGAGCCGACGACCAGCTGGCGAAACAGTACCGGACTGCCCGCCTTGAGAGAGCCAGCCTGTTTGGCCGACAGCGAAAGATGCAGGCCGGGGGAATCGAAGTTGACTTCGGGAGGGCCGGGCAGGGCCGTGAACTCGCGCAGGGCCGGTTTGCCAATCTCTCCGGGTTTGAATTCGATGTAATTGCCGCGAATCAGGGCGTCGAGCCCGCTTACGCCGCTCAGGGAAATTTCCGGCTCGACCAGCCAGAACGCGGCGCCTTCGGTGAGCCACGCCTTGGCCCGCGGATCGATATCCAGCGTTGCCCGGAAACTTTTCAGGTCCTTGCTGACGCTACCGCCACTCACGGTACCCAGCGGATAGCCATTCCAGCGAATCTGGGTCTTGCTCGCTTCCAGTCCGGCAAACTTGGGCAGTATTAGTTCGACCGCTATGCCGGCCTGGGCATCCTTGAAGTCGTTGTAGAGTTTGAAAGTCTGGCCTGAATATTTTTCGGGTGAGGTGTTGGTGCTTTCGACTTCTCCGCTCAGGTTGGACGCAACCAGCGGGCCGGTATCAAACGCAATGCCGCCAACGGCCACGCTGAGCAACGACTCGACATCCACCTTGACCCCGGAAAGCCCGGCGGAAACACTGAATCCGCTGGCATTCCAGAAGCGCGTATCGGCATTCACCAGATGCTCAAATTCAGGCTTGATGTGTAATTTGAGGGTGACTGAGTTGTCTTGCGGGTTCAGGTCGTAGCTGGTCACTGCGCCCACCTGGATCTGCCGGAAGTACACTGGGCTGCCCTCTGTCAGGGACCCCAGAGTTTTGGCCTTGAGCTGAACATGCAGCCCGGGTAGCGCGTCTGCCAGCGGTGGAGCTTCCGCGAGGGCGATGAATGCATGCTTGGGTTTGCCTCCGCCGGGATGCATAGCGATGTAGTTGCCCGATACCAGCGTCTCCAGACCCGTTACTCCGGCCAGTGAGATGTTTGGCTTGACCATCCAGAACACGGTTTGCTCGCGCAGAAAATCTTCGGCATTGCGGTCAACTTCAATGCGGACATGGACTTTCTGGGTTTTTTCGTCAAGGTTGACCGTTTTGACCGTGCCCAGCGAGATGCCTTTGTAGAGCAGTTCGGTTTTGCCCTCCTGCAGGCCGTCTCCGGTCGGGAATTCGATCGTGATCATGACCCCGGCTTCGGTATACGCCTTCCAGCCCAGCCAGCCGCCAATCAGCAGGGCAATGATGGGTAGAATCCAGATGGCCGACCAGTTGCTGGCGGGTTTGACTCGGGCTTTGGGCAGGTTGGCAATCGGGTCGGTCATAGGTCGTCGTCCTTAGCGCGAGGGCGGAAAGTGCAGCGCCTGAAACAGGCCGCTTATGCCGCGGAACCTATCACAAGATAGGTGACAGATGCTCCCCGTGCGTCCGTCAGAATTTGCTTGTCGGCACGCCGTTGACTAGCGTTCAGAGACATCCAGTGCACGGGAGCAGCGCCCATGTCAGATCATCACACGTATAAAAAGGTCGAGCTGGTGGGTTCTTCACCGGTCAGTATCGAAGACGCCATCAACAATGCGCTGGCCGAGGCGGCCAAGAGCATCAAGCTGATGGAGTGGTTCGAGGTGACGGAAACCCGCGGACACATCGTCAATGGCCGCGTGGGGCATTTTCAGGTCACGCTGAAAGTCGGTTTTCGTATCGCCAGCAGCTAGAATGCCCCGCAACGCAATTGCCGGCCGCGGCTGAGCAGCTGGCCCTGACTGTCGTACAGGCGCAGCCAGCCCCGCCGGGAAACCTGCCCGGCCTTGAGACGGTAGCGCTGGCCGGCCTGAAACTGGTCATAGTCCAGAGCCAGAATGCAGGTGCGGGTTTGTGTGCCGCCACTGTGTTCGCGCCCTGCAGCACCGCTGATATCGAATTGCAGGCGCACTTGCAGGTTGCGCTTGCCCGGCTCGACCTCGAAGAAACGTCCCTGTGACCAGTCACGACCATCCACTGCCTTGGCGCTGAGCTGATTCCCGGCGACGGTATGCAGGTCGATCCAGGCCTTGTCCGGGTTCGCCGCCGGTAACGACTTGCTGCACGCCATCAGCAGGAGCAGCAGGCTGCAGGTCAGTATTCGTGGCATGCTTTGCCTCCCGGTCTTCGCAGGTAGCTTGATGAACAGGCAGTATCGCCGCCCGCCATGGTCTGGTCTACGCCGTTTTGGCGCGGGCTTGCTTGCCGTTGTGGGGGTGCATTGGCTGACGGCCTGTTCGACGGTCGACTACTACGCCCAGGCGGCGCAGGGGCATCTGGCCTTGATGCAGCAACGTGAGCCCATCGACGCGCTGTTGGCCGATCCGTCGCGCGATGCGCATTTGCAGCAGCGTCTGGCGCTGGCGCTGCAGGCGCGTGAATTTGCCAGCAGCCAGCTGGGCCTGCCGGACAATCAGAGCTACCGCCTGTATGCGGATATCCAGCGCCCGGTGTTGCTGTGGAATTTGTTTGTCACCCCCGAATTCTCGCTGGCGCCGCAGCTGCAGTGCTTTCCGGTAGCCGGTTGTGTGGCCTACCGCGGCTATTACGATCTGGACCGCGCGCGCGGGGCGGCGGCCGGCGAGCAACTGGCAGGCAGGGAGACCTGGATTGGCGGCGTCGAGGCCTACTCCACACTCGGCTGGTTCGATGATCCGCTACTCAGCAGCATGCTGCAGCGCAACGACCAGCAACTGGCGGCGGTGATCTTTCACGAGCTGGCTCATCAGCAGCTGTATGTCACTGATGACACGGCATTCAATGAATCCTTCGCCAGCTTTGTCGAGCAGGAAGGCTTGCGACAATGGCTGGTCAGCCGCAGCGAGGTGCTGCTGGAGCCATCGCGGGCCTGTCGGCGTCAGCAGTTTGTTGCGCTGGTGTTGGCCACGCGTGAACGCTTGGCCGTGTTGTATGGCAGCGATCAGCCACCGGCCGCGATGCGTCAGGCCAAGCAGGCCGAGTTCGAACGCCTGCGCGAGGCCTACCGGCAGATGAATCACCCGGCTGATCGCCGTATCGATGCCTGGCTGGCCGGACCGATGAACAATGCCAAACTGCTGCCTTTCGGTCTGTACGACCAGTGGCTGCCGGCGTTTGCCGAGCTGTTTGCGCAGTCAGGACAGCGTTGGCCGCTGTTCTACGAGCAGGTGCAACAGCTGGCCGACTTGCCGCCGACCGAGCGCCACGCCCGCTTGCAGGCACTACACTCCGGCAGTGGCGAGTCCGGCGCGGCTGAATCCGCCTGTGCGGCAGAATTCGGCTGAGGTCTTTATTCAGGTATCGGAGAGTAAATTCATGATCAGAATCGGGCTACTCGCGCTACTGCTGGCGCCCTTGGGTTCGGCGGCGCTGGCGGCAGCCAAACCCTGTGACGAGCTCAAGGCCGAGATCGAGGCGAAGATTCAGGCTGCCGGGGTGGCTTCCTATACGCTGGAGATTGTTCCGGCGGCAGAGGTGACGGATGCCAATCTGGTGGTCGGCAGTTGCGAGAACGGCAGCCGCAAGATCATCTACCAGCGGCATGCGGATTAAAGGTCGAAGCCTTCGCTCAGGTGCAGGTCTTTTAGCTTCACGTAATTGCTGGCGCTGTAGCTGAAGTAGGCGCGTTCCTTGTCTGAGAGCGGGCGGGCCTGTTTGATCGGACTGCCGACATACAGATAGCCGCTGACCAGCCGTTTACCCGGTGGCACCAGGCTGCCGGCACCAATTACCACCTCGTCTTCGACCACGGCGCCGTCCATGACGATGCTGCCCATGCCGACCAGAATGCGGTTGCCCAGGGTGCAGCCGTGCAGGGTGACGTTGTGACCGATGGTGACCTCGTCGCCGATCAGCAGCGGGTAGCCGTCAGGATTGAATGGGCCGGCGTGGGTGATATGCAGCACGCTGCCATCCTGCACG
>DATMWH010000400.1:0-3189 GCA_035562615.1 Pseudomonas sp.
CTCTGCCGGGCTTTTCAGGATGGCAGCCTGCAGTTCTGTCGGGTCACCCAACAGGTGCATGTAGCGATCCTCGCGCTGACCGCTCTGGCGCGGCAACTGGCAAGCCAGGCCGCGACCGGCCAGACGCTGAAGTTGATGTTCTACCTCGGCCAGGTCTTCAAAAGCGTACAGGCGGGTGCTGCGCACCAGCAGTTCATTGAGGGTCTGCGGGCCGCGCAACAGCAGCAGGCCAATGAGCATGATCTGGGCGGGCACCAGTTCCAGTTGTTTGTCGCTGCGATGTTCCCAGCGGTCGGCGCGGCTGCCCATGACCAGTCTGGCCAGTCCACGGCTTTCCAGATTGCGCAAGGCTTTGCCGACCTCGCCTGGATTGAGGTTCATCAGTGGCTCGCGGCTGGTTTTCTGGTTGCAGGCCAGCACTGCTGCATTGAGCGTCAGCGGATAGCTTTCCGGCGTGGTGGCCTGTTTTTCGATCAGGCAGCCCAGCAGACGGACTTCTTGCGGACTCAGTGGATTCTCGGCAAACGGCGGATTAACGGTGTCATTGTTCATGGCGTGCAGTCACGGCAAGTCGGAGGTGCCAGACTAACCTTTGTCGATGTCCGTGAGATAGGCATTTGCCGCTGTGCAGAATGAGACAGCCGCCCGTGGGCGGCTGTTTGGCGCTGGCCGGGTTAACAGCTCAGGCGCGGGCATCAACATAGGGTTGCGGTCTTTCGGGTGGAAAATCGGGTCGTTGCCGACCACCACTATCTGGATTGTCCAGCCTGCTTACTGCGTCGTTGTCAGACAGTTCCAGTGCGTCTTTAGTAGACCCAGAGGTGGAATCGACCTGACCATCGCTGGCGACAGCGAGGTAAGTGTCGATTTGCTTTTGCTGGCTGTTAGCACTGTAAAGCTGAGCGGCATACGTGCGGCGTTCAGTCTGGTTCTGTTCACGGCTGGCTTGGGTCTCGCTGACTCGATCACTGGCGCGGTCGACGACGCGGTTGACCTGTTCCGGGCTTGCCGGGGCTTCAGGTGACTGCGCCGCTTGCCCGGCTTTCTTGATGATCTGAGTCGAGAGCGGCAAGCTGCTGCTGGATCCGGTTACCTGCATGCAATTCTCCTCTGCGGTACCTGTTATGGGGAGACTAGGCTTGTTTTGCCGGACAAGTTATACGGATTGGCTATAGACAAATCAGCGTTTAAATTCAGCCAGTCTTAGGTCAGCTGCAGGCCTTGGCGGGCGGCGGGGCAGTGCGAAGATGCAGAACAAAAGAGCTTGTCTGTACTTGTTACCACGGCGCACCGCATCATGGCAGTCATTCTCAGGGAGAAGCCGGTTTGGCGATTGAACACGACAGCGTAGTGCTGCTGGGATACCTGTTTGTTCTGCTGCAGGGGTTGGGTCTGTTGGCCGCCGTGCACGCTGTGCTGAAGGTGCGAACCGCCCAGGGTGCGGTGGCCTGGGCGATTGCGCTGGTGTTTATGCCCTCGCTGACGTTGTTGCCCTATCTGGTGTTTGGTCGAAACCGGTTTGACAGTTATGTGCGCTCGCGGCGTCAGGCTGATCTGGTGATGCAGCAGACGTTGGCCTCAAGGGACTGGCGGCCCTGGGTGGAAAAGGCCAAGACCGCAGAGTTGCTGAGCGCCGTCGAACGCCTGAAGGCCGTTACCCGGCTGGCCCATATGCCGCTGCTGGCGCATAACCACGTGCGCTTGCTGGTGAATGGCGAGGCTACCTTTGCGGCGATCTTCGCGGCCATTGCCGGCGCGCGCAAGGTAGTGCTGGTGCAGTTCTTTATCGTGCATGACGATGAGCTGGGCCGGCGTCTGCAGCAGTTGTTGCTGGAGCGTGCGGCAGCCGGTGTGGCGGTTTATCTGCTGTTTGACAGCGTTGGCAGCCATGCCTTGCCCAACGCCTACGTGGATACGTTGCGCGCCGGAGGCGTCAGGGTGAATGCCTTTGCCAGCCGTCGCGGACTGCGTAATCGCTACCAGCTGAATTTCCGTAATCACCGCAAGATCGTGGTGGTCGATGGTCATCTGGGTTTTGTCGGCGGGCACAATGTCGGCGACGAATACCTGGGTCTCAAGCCACCTCTGGCACCGTGGCGCGATACCCATGTCGAGGTCAGCGGGCCGGTGCTGGCCTGTCTGCAGGAGTCATTTGCCGAAGACTGGTTCTGGGCGACGCGGGAGATTCCGCCGCTGCTGCTGGCTGAGGACTTCGCCGCAGACGGCATGCTTTGTCAGTTGCTCACCAGCGGGCCGGCTGATGCCCAGGAAACCTGCTCGCTGTTCTTTGTCACGCTGATCAATGCCGCCACCCGGCGTCTGTGGATCACCAGTCCTTACTTCGTGCCCGATGAGGCTGTCCTTGCAGCGTTGCGCCTGGCGGCGTTGCGCGGCGTGGATGTGCGGATTCTGCTGCCTTCACGGCCGGATCACCGGATCGTTTATGCGGCCACCAATCACTATGCCGAAGAAGCGGCGCGGGCCGGTATCGGCATCTACCGCTATCAACCCGGATTTGTGCACCAGAAGGTGCTGCTGGTGGATGACGATATGGCGGCGATTGGCAGCGCTAATCTGGATAACCGCTCGTTCCGGTTGAACTTCGAAGTGATGCTGCTGACCATCGACGACACTTTTGCCGATCAGGTCGAACAGATGCTGCTGGCCGATTTTGCCCAGGCCGAAAAGCAACTGGACAGCGCCCGCGCCGAGGTCAGCGGCTTGTACCGGCTGGGTATGCGGCTGGCGAGGTTGCTGGCGCCGGTGCTTTGACTCAAGACGTTGGCGTGAAAGAGGGGCGTAGGATGGGTGGAGTATCAGCGATACCCATCAAGCCGGGTGATGGGTATCGGCGCAGTGCGCCTCCACCCATCCTACGGCAGCCAGTCGCGGTAGTCCTCAACGGCGGAAAACTCTTCGGTGTCCTTGCCCGGTTTCTGGCTATCCGGCTGACGTACCGCCAGCAGGTGGCCAATCCCGTAGTCGCGCGCACTGCGCAGGATCGGCAGGCTGTCGTCGATAAACAGGGTGCGTGCTGGATCAAAGCCGAAATCCTGCTGCAGGGCGAACCAAAACTGCTGGTCTTCCTTGGCGAAACCGTAGTCGTGGGAGCTGATCAGGCGGTCGAAGAACGGCGCGAGCTGGATCCGTTCCAGCTTCAGTGACAGCGAGTCGCGGTGCGCGTTGGTG
>DATMWH010000401.1:0-4071 GCA_035562615.1 Pseudomonas sp.
ACCAGCAGGAACAGCACCACGCCGATCAGTCCGAATGGCGCCGTGAGCAGCACCATGGCCGACAGCGAGAAGCTGCGCAGCTGCAGCATCAGCAAGGTCACCACCACCACCAGAAACAGCGGCAGACCGGCATTCACCGACTCCTGACCGGTGGCCGAATCCTCAACCGTGCCGCCGACTTCCAGGTAATACCCGTCCGGCATCCTGGCCTCGATGTCGGTCAGGGTCGGCATGATCTGCGCCGTCACCGGTGCAGGCAAACTGCCGTCGTAGATATCCGCACGCACCGTCACCGTGGGCAAGCGGTCACGCCGCCAGATGATGCCCTCTTCGAACTCGTAATTCAGGGTCGCCACCTGGGACAACGCCACACTCTTGCCGCTGCTGGTCTGGATCGACAGACTCGGCAGTTGGGCCAGCTGCCCGCGCTCGTTGGAGGTGCCGCGCTGCAACACCTCGACCAGCTCATTGCCTTCACGGTAGTAACTGACCGTCTGCCCGGACAACAAGCCTTCCAGCGCGCTGGAAACATCCGCAGTGGATACACCCAGTGCGCGCGCCCGGTCCTGATCGATCTGCAACCGCACCACCTTGCTCGGCTCTTCCCAGTTCAGGTGCACATTCACCACATGGGGATTGTCCCGGACCTTGTCGGCCACCTGACGCGCCAGCGCGCGCACCTGATCGATATGCTCGCCGGACACCCGCAATTGAATCGGATAGCCGACCGGAGGCCCGTTTTCCAGCCGGGAAATACGCGAACGCACCGTCGGGAACTGCTCGTCCATCACCTCGATCAGCCAGGTGCGGATTCTTTCACGCTCTTTGGCGGACTTGGTCAACACCACAAACTGGGCAAAACTGGCCTGCGGCATCTGCTGATCCAGCGGCAGATAAAAGCGCGGCGAGCCCGAACCGACATAGGCCACATAGTTTTCAACGCCCGGCTGGCTTTGCAGCAACTTCTCCAGGCGTGCCGCCTGTACTTCGGTGGCCTTCAGCGACGAACCTTCGGCCAGTTTCAGATCCACCATCAGCTCATAACGCCCGGAGGACGGGAAGAACTGCACCGGAATGAACTTGAACAGGACCAGCGAGGTGATGAAAGCGGCCAGCGTCAGGAGCAGCACGGCCTTGCGATGATCCACACACCAGCCCAGCACCTTGCGAAAGCGCGCATAGAACGGCTTGTCATAAGGATCGTGGGCAGCATGTCCGCCAGCCAACGGCGCCGACGCCGGCAATAGCCGGTAACCCAGATAGGGGACGAAGATCACCGCCGCAATCCACGAGACCAGCAGTGCAATGGTCACCACCGAGAAGATCGAACCGGTGTATTCGCCGGTGCCGGACTTGGCGGTGGCGATCGGCAGAAAGCCTGCCGCCGTGATCAGGGTTCCGGTCAGCATGGGGAATGCCGTGTTGCTCCAGGCAAATCCGGCCGCCTTGATGCGATCGAAGCCCTGCTCCATTTTCACCGCCATCATCTCGACGGCGATGATCGCATCGTCCACCAGCAGCCCCAGCGCCAGAATCAGCGCACCCAGGGATATCTTGTGCAGGCCGATGTTGAAGTAGTACATCAGGCAGAAGGTCATCGCCAGCACAATCGGAATCGACAGCGCCACCACCAGGCCACTGCGTGCGCCCAGGGAGAAGAAACTCACGATCAGCACGATCGCCAGCGCCTCGGCCAGTGCCCGCAGGAATTCACCGACACCGCGCTTGACCGCAACCGGCTGGTCCGAGACCTTGGCCAGTTCCATGCCCAGCGGCAGGGTTTTCTGCAGGCGGGCAAACTCCTTGTCCAGCGCAGCACCGAGCACCAGAATGTCGCCGCCAGCCTTCATCGAAACCGCCAGACCAATGGCATTCTCGCCCATGAAACGCATGCGCGGCGCGGGTGGATCACTGAATGAGCGACGCACGTCTGCCACATCATTGATACGGAAGGTGCGGTCGCCGACGCGGATCGGGAAATTGCGGATTTCATCGACCGAAGTAAAGCGCCCGGTCACGCGCAACTGCACGCGCTCTTGATCGGTTTCAAAGAAGCCCGCCGGAGCCACCGCATTCTGGTCGTTCAGAGCCTTGAGGACGGCCTCGGTGGGCAGGCCAATGGTCGCCGCTTTGGTGTTGGACAGTTCGATCCAGATCTTCTCTTCCTGCAAACCGAGCAGTTCGATTCGTCCGACATCCTTGACCTTCTGCAATTGCAACTGCAGACGGTCGGCATAATCCTTGAGCACCGCGTAGTCGTAGCCCTCACCGGTGAGGGCATAGATGTTGCCGTAGACCGTGCCGAACTCGTCATTGAAGAAAGGACCGACGACCCCTTGTGGCAGGGTATGCCGAATATCACTGACCTTCTTGCGGATCTGGTACCAGGTTTCCTCGGTTTCTTGCGGGTTGAGGTATTCCTGAGTCAGAAAGGTGATCTGCGTCTCTCCCGGGCGCGAGTAGGAAATGACCTCCTTGAACTCGCCGGACTCCATGAGTTTTTTCTCGATCCGGTCACCGACCTGCAGCGCCATCTCTTCGGCACTGGCGCCCGGCCAGACCACCTTGATCATCATGGCGTGCCAGGAAATCGGCGGATCTTCGGCCTGCGACAGCTTGGTGTAGGCAATGGCACCGGCAATGCTGATCAGCAGGATCAGGTAGAACACCACCTGACGATTTTTTACCGCCCAGATGGAAAGGTTGAAATTCATCCGGCGTTACTCCTTGCCTGTCAGGGTGACGGGACGATTATCCCGGTCCACCGGACGCACCTTGACGCCCTCGATGAGCACCTGAACCCCCGCAGACACGATCCAGTCGGTGGACTTCAATCCATCCAGAATGGGTACGCTTTCCTCACCGTAGGGACCGGCCTCGACCGCTATACGCTTGAGCGACGAGGTCAGCGGATCAACAATCCACACATAGGATTGACCGGCATCGGCCGTCAGCGCCGACAACGGCACGGAAAGCGGGATATCGCCCGCCTGACTGACAAACACCTGAGCACTCTGACCCAGGTCTACTGGTGCATTGGTATCTTCGACAATCGCGACACGGGCTGCATAGGTACGCGATTGCGGATCGGCCGCCGGGGATATTTCGCGCAGCTTGCCAGCCAGAAAGGTCCCCGAACGCGACCACAACTCGATGCGCACCGGCTGACCGACACTGAACTTGCTGATGTTGCCTTCGGGCAAACTGATGACAATTTCGCGCTCGCCATCAGCCGCCAGACTGAACACCATCTGGCCGGGAGCCACTACCTGACCGACTTCCAGCATGCGCTTGGACACCACACCATCGCGCGGCGCACGCAGCACGGCATATCCGGCCTGATTGGCGCTGACGTTGTACTCCGCCTTGACCTGCTTGAGCCGCGCTTCACCGGACTGATAGAGGTTCTCGACATTCTCGTACTGCGACTTGCTGACCAGCTGGCGGGCCAGCAACTGCTGGTAACGCTCACGCTCGGAACGCACCAGCGACAGATTCGCCTCGGCCGCCGCCACCTGCGCCTTCATGGCACTGAGTTGCAACTGCACGTCCTTGGGGTCCAGTTCGGCGAGCACCTGGCCCTTCTTGACCTGATCACCGGTATCAACCAGCCGCTTGGTCACTTCACCACCAATACGGAAGGCCAGATCCGGCTCGAAACGCGCCCGCACTTCGCCCGGATAGGTTTCCAGCTGAGCCAGCGCCGGCTGCGGATGCACCACCATGACCGGACGCGGACGCTGCTCGACCACCTGCTCCTTGCCGCAACCGGTCAGCAGCGCTGTGACAGCAAGCGGGACAGCAACCAGCAGGGCACGTCGGAACATGGCGAATGACCTTTGAAAAAATAAGGGTTTATATTACTGAACTGACGGGTATAGTAAGAGCTTCAAACCCCAGCGTCCAGCACTTCAAAATGAACATCGAAACCAGCACGACACCCCCCTCCAGCGCAGGAAGACCCAAAGACCCGGCCAAGCGCGAGGCCATCCTCGACGCCGCCAAGCGCCTGTTCCTGCAAAAGGGTTATGACGGCAGCAGTATGGACGCAATTGCCGCTGAAGCCGGTGT
>DATMWH010000402.1:0-2533 GCA_035562615.1 Pseudomonas sp.
CAGGGCATCGGAGGCCTCCAGCGCGATGTCTTTGGCGGTGGTCTGCGATTGCCCGGACAGGCTGTTGAACGCCGCTTCGGCCTGCTCCAGGGTGGTTGCCTGCAGCAAACCGGCCGACTGCCTCAGCGCAGCGGAACCGGCACCGGCATCAAGCTGTCTGAAAGCGGACTCAAGGTTGGCGGCCGTGTTGAATTCAGTCAGCGTAGCTGCCGGAACGACATCGGTCACCGCTTTGCGCTGCAGTTGCGCGTAAATACGCTGATTCTGGATATCCGCTTCGGCGCTGAACCATGGCGAATCAGCGGCTATGGGCGCGCTACCAGTAATCGAAGACGCCTCAACCAGCACGCCTTGCCAATGGCTGAGATATCCGGAAGGGCTGTAGATGCTCAATCCGGAGCCCGCCAGGGTCAAATCGCCGTTTACCTGGAAAACCTGGCCACTGCCCAGGGCAAGCGTGCCTGCGTTGGCCAACACATCACCATTGACTGTGCCCATGGCAAGCAAAGTGCCGCCGTTCAAGCGCAGTGTGCCGGTCACTTGCCCGTAAAGATTCAACTGGCCGGCCTGCAGATCGGTGCCGCCGGAATAGGTATTGTTACCGGTCAGGCTCAAGCTGCCGCCACCGATTTTCAAGATGCCACCGTCGCCATCGATATCGTTGCCGAAGTTCCAGGTGATTTGATCAGGAACAGCCGCCAGAAAGCTGGCCGACAGGCTTCCGGGGCCCAGCACCGCTTTCTGGGCATTGACATACCCGACGCCATACACCGCATCCACGCCCAGCTCGCCGATATCGGTCGCGGTGCTGGTCAGGGTATCGCGCACCTGCTTGCCGGTGAAGCCGGGAAAAGCCTCGTAAACCAGCGCGGCGATACCGCTGACCACCGGCGCCGCTGCCGATGTGCCGGCGAACCACTTGTAGGAATCGACGGTGAGTGGATCGCCGGCGTTGACCGTTGGCAGCAGCAGGTTCACGGTGCCCGGCGCCGCTATGCAGAAGGTTTTCGCTTCTTCGCCGCACTTGTTTGAATACGGCGCCAAGGTGCCGTACAGCGGACTCATCGCCACCACGGCCAGGATGTTGTCCAGGTCGCTGTAAAACGACGGTGCCCCGGCAAGTATCTGCACGCTGTTCTTTTCATCATTGCCGGCCGAAATGGCGATGAACGCACCGGAATTCTTGACCGCACGAAGATCCGAGATCCAAGACGTCAGGTATTTGGAAACGTCGGCGCTCGATGCGCCGTCGGTCTCAACCTCGTAGCCGAACGAGAAATTGTAGACTTTCGCGCCCCAATTTATGATCGGCCCGATATCGGCATCCCAATCGCTGACCGCCAAGATGGCATTCGGCGCTACACCGCCCGGCAAATCGCCGATGGCTCTGCCTGCAACAATCGCAGAGGTGCTGGTGCCATGGCTGGTCTTGTCCGGGTCATCATCGGTCAAATCGCCGAAGGTCTTGCTGATGCGTCCGTCGAGCGCGGCATTGGCGGTGTTGAAGCCGTTGTCATACACAACGACTTTCACGCCCGTGCCGGTGAAGCCTGCGGCATTGACTTCGGTGACTCCGGTTTTGTCGCGGAAATAGGTGCTGTAATTGATCGGCGGAGCCAGATTGCACATCTTAGGACGCGTCAGTACCGGAGTGCCGGTGAGTATCGATGCGATCGGATCGTTGCTGCTGTTCGGGTCGATGCAGGCGTAGGTGGTGGTGGTGGTTACCTGCGACACGCCGTCCTGCACGGAAACCTGCCCGGCCGGGCAGGTATTATCGGTGATGGTCGCGGTGCTGGAGCTGTTGACGAAACTGCCGGTGCCGAGTTTCTGCGCGCAGGTGGCCAACGCGGCCGTGCATATCTTGCTTTGGGTGACGATGGGCGCGCTGGTTGAACTGGATGCCACCGGGTTGGAGCTGCTGGCGGGGTTCGGGCAGGAATAGGTGGTGGTGGTGGTGGTGTAGGACGCACCGGATTGCGTCAGCGTCGAGCCTGCCGGACAGCTCGAATCGGTGACGCTGGGATTGGTCACCGTGCTGGTCACGAAGCTGCCGGTGCCCAAGCGCTCGGCACATGTGCTGCTTGGCGCCGGCGTGGTCTTGCTTCCGCCGCCTCCACCGCATGCGCCGAGGCCGCAGGCGATGATCAACAAAACAATCGGGCGCAGCGTTTGCATCGGACATCTCACGGAAAAAATGCTCATACCCGATTCTAGCGCGTGCTCGGAATTTTGTTGTGAACACCGTCACGCCCGGCGTGAGGATCAGGCCCGGTAACGGGCCGCGCTGATGCAGGAAAACACGCTGACGATGAACCAGCCGAACGGCAACAGGCTCAAGGTGATCAGCCAGGTGATGGCGAATGCGATGCAGGCACTGATGAACCAGAACAGCGCCGATAACAGCCGTCCTTGGATCAGCTGCCCCAGGCCGGGAATGAACAGACTGGCAATTGCCGCGATGACGTTACCGGTGGAGCCTTGACCCTGTGCCATGTTTAATCCTTGGTTATGGCGCACAATGCGCCGCAAT
>DATMWH010000403.1:0-5283 GCA_035562615.1 Pseudomonas sp.
AGTCCTGGGAGTCGGTCATCAGTGCGCGCAGATCGTCGACCAGAGCATGCAGATCGAGGCTTTTGAATTCGCTGGCATAGTCAAAATCGCCGCCCAGCGGGTTGGACTTCAGCGAATGCTGATGGAGGATATTCAGCCGCAACTGGTTGGGCCACCAGTCGGCATTGCTCTGAACACTGTTACGCGCGGCCGGGTTGACTGCCGCACCCGCGAAGGGACACATGGATTCAGTTGACATGCTGTTCTCCCGCTGTTGGTTTCACCTGTGATTTGACTGGAGCTTGTGCCCTGAAAGCTGGATGGGCCAATAGGTTTTCGGAATAGTATTTATAGCCCCAGTAAATAGTGCGTGCCCGCGAACGCCTGCGATCCGTCCTGTCAGCGATCCGGCGTGTTGAGCAAGCGGTGCAATTCATCACTCACCGGCAGCGGGGCAAACGCACTGACCCGGGCGCGGCCGGTGTTGCCCAGCGGCACCCAGACGCGCGAGAACAGCACGGCGGCAAGGATGCGCGGCAGCTGCCCTGCGACCTCGCGGTAATCGCCGGTCTGCCAGCCCAGTATGAACATCCGCCAGTGTGAGCGCGCATGCAGCAACGGCCGTTTCTGCGTGAGGATGTGCGCGCGTTCCAGCCAGCGCCAAGCAGTCTCGGTCTGACCATCGACAACCGCCTGAGTGGCCTGTGCAAACGCCTGTTCAATCGCCTGATTCAATGCATTGCTCATGCTCAGCTCCTACTTCTTCAGCAAACGCAGACCGTTGAACACCACCAGCAGGCTCACCCCCATGTCGGCAAACACCGCCATCCACATACTGGCCTCACCCACCAGGGTGAACCCGAGAAACAGCGCCTTGATCCCCAGCGCCAGAGCGATGTTCTGCCAGAGGATCGCGGCGGTTTGCCGGGACAGGCGGATAAACGCCGGAATCTTGCGCAGATCATCATCCATCAGAGCGACATCGGCGGTTTCGATGGCCGTGTCGGTTCCCGCTGCCGCCATGGCAAACCCGATATCGGCACGCGCCAGCGCCGGTGCGTCGTTGATCCCGTCACCGACCATGCCCACCACCTGCCCCTGCGCTTGCAGCGCCTCGACCGCCTGCAGTTTGTCCTCCGGCAACTGGTTGCCGCGCGCCTGATCAATCCCTACCGCCGTGGCGATGGCTTGCGCCGTGTGCGGGTTATCGCCACTGAGCATCAGGGTCTGCACGCCCAGCGCCTGCAACTCACGGATGGCCTCGCGGCTGGAATCCTTGAGCGTATCGGCAACCGCGAACACGGCCAGTGCCTGCTGCGGGTCGCACAGCACCACCACCGACTTGCCCGCACGCTCCAGCTGATCCAGCGTGGCTTCCAGTGCTGTGCTGCACAGCCCCAGCGCCTCGACCATGCGGTGATTGCCCAACTGATAATCGACCCCTTCGATAGCGCCGCGCACGCCCATTCCCGGCAAGGCGGCAAGGTGCTCAACGCTGCGCAGCGGCGTTTGCTGCTGCGCGGCGTGCTCGGCAATCGCCCGCGATACCGGGTGATCGGAGCGCGCCGCCAGACTCGCAGCAATCATCCGCCAGCGCGCATCCTGCCCCTCCTGCAGCGCGAGAAAATCGGTCTGCACCGGTTTGCCGTGGGTCAGGGTGCCGGTTTTATCCAGCGCAATACTGCTGAGCCTTCTGCCCGCCTCCAGGTAGACCCCGCCCTTGATCAGAATCCCTTTGCGCGCCGCTGCCGCCAGACCGCTGACGATGGTCACCGGGGTCGAGATCACCAGCGCACAGGGGCACGCCACGACCAGCAACACCAGCGCGCGGTAAATCCAGTCGTACCAGGCGCCCGCCATGAACAACGGCGGAATCACCGCGACCGCCAGCGCCAACGCAAACACCAGCGGGGTGTAGACCTCGGCAAAGCGATCGACAAAGCGCTGGGTCGGCGCCCGGGCACCCTGCGCCTGCTCCACCGCATGGATGATGCGCGCCAGCGTGCTGTCCGACGCCAGCGCCAACACCCGGTACTCCAGGGAACCGGCCTGATTGATGGTGCCGGCAAACAGCGCATCGCCCACGCCCTTCTCCACCGGAAGGCTTTCACCGGTGATCGGTGCCTGATCCACCGTGGACTGGCCGCTGATGACCTGACCATCCAGCGCAATGCGCTCACCTGGCCGCACCCGCACCTGCGCGTCGAGGCCTATCTCCCCCAGCAGTTGCGGCTTCCAGCTGCCATCGGCCTGCCGGACTGTCGCCCGCTCCGGCGTCAGATCGAGCAAGCCGCGGATGGCGTTGCGCGCACGGTCCAGCGACCGCGCCTCGATCAGCTCGGCGATGGCAAACAGGCACATCACCATGGCCGCCTCCGGCCATTGGCCGATCAGCACCGCGCCGGTCACGGCAATGCTCATCAGCGCATTGATATTCAGGGTGCGGTTTTTCAGGGCAATCCAGCCCTTCTTGTAGGTCGTCAGCCCGCTGCAGGCAATCGCCAGCAACGCCACCCCGGCCACCAGCCACTCGGGGCCCAGTTGCGCAAAGTGCAGCAGCTCTGCGGTCACGGCGGCCACCGCGGCCAGCACCAGTGGCCAGACCGGTTTGCTGGCTGCAGGCGGTGCGGGTTGTGCTGCGTCCGTCAGCGCCTGCGGCGTCATTCCCAGCTGGCGGATGGTGGCGAGCACCTCAGGCAGGGCATCGGCGGCATGCTCTACGGTCAGCCTGCGTTGCAGCAGATTGAACTGCAGAGCGCTCACCGCCGGCATGGCGCCCAAACGCTCACGGATCAGCTGCTCCTCCGTCGGGCAATCCATCTGCTCGATGCGAATCTGGCTGAGCACACGCCCCGCAGTCGCGGAGAGGGGCGCTGCATCAGCAGTTTCAGGGGTGGGATGGCCGGACTCGCCACAGCAATGACTCATGATGAAATCTCCAAAGGGTTTCAGGCCGGTTTTTAACGCCGCGATGGCAACGCAGGTAGTTTTTCAACGGCCTGTTATTGCCGAGTTAACACCCTGAAGCCACTATAGGGTCAAGCAGCTTGTTCGGAGACAGTCATGAAAATCGGAGAACTGGCAAAGCAGGCGCATTGCCAGGTTGAAACAGTGCGTTATTACGAGCGCGAAGGCCTGCTGGCAGCGCCATCACGCAGCGAAGGCAATTACCGGCTGTACCAGGCCGGTCATCTGGAACGCCTGCTGTTCATCCGCAATTGCCGGACGCTGGACATGACGCTGGACGAGGTCCGCAGCCTGCTGACGCTGATGGACGATCCGCAGCAAAGCTGCGCACAGGTCAATCTCCTGATCGACGAGCACATTGAGCATGTGCAAACACGCATCAGCAACCTGCTGCAGTTGCAGCAACAACTGCAGACGCTGCGCCAGCGCTGCAGCAGCGGGCAAGGCGTGCAGCAATGCGGCATCCTGCAACACCTGAACAACACGTGCGTGGCGCCTGCCGAGGTGCAGACCAGCCATGTTGGCAAGAGTCATCTCTGAAGGGATAGCACTCAGCGAAAAATCACCGTGCGGCTGCCGTTGAGAAACACCCGGCGCTCGATGTGGAACCGCACGGCCTTGGACAGCGCCACGGTTTCGGTGTCGCGGCCGATGGCCACCAGGTCTTCCGGCAGATAGGCGTGGTCCACGCGCTGCACTTCCTGCTCGATGATCGGGCCTTCGTCGAGGTCGCTGGTCACGTAGTGGGCGGTTGCGCCGATCAGTTTGACCCCACGGTCCCAGGCCTGATGGTAGGGTTTGGCACCCTTGAAGCCGGGCAGAAAGGAGTGGTGGATGTTGATCGCCCGGCCGTTGAGATGGCGGCACAGGTCATCGGAGAGAATCTGCATGTAGCGCGCCAGCACCACCAGTTCGGTCTGGGTGTCCTGCACGATCTTCAGCAACTCGGCTTCCTGCTGCGCCTTGTTGTCCTTGTTCACCGGCAGGTAGATGAAGCGGATGCCCTCGCGCTCGGCCATGGGCCGCAGGTCCAGGTGGTTGGAGACGATGGCGGTGATCTGCATGTGCATTTCACCCTTGTGGTAGCGGTACAGCAGGTCATTCAGGCAATGGTCGTACTTGCTCACCATCAGCAGCACGCGCATTGGCTGGGCCTGACTGTGCAACTCCCACTGCATGGCAAAGCGCTCAGCGACCCCGGCAAAACCTTTCTCGATCTGCGCCAGATCCAGCTCGCCGCCGCTGTTGCCGCGAAACACCGCGCGCATGAAGAAGCGCTCATGGAATTCGTCGTCGAACTGCGCCATTTCGCTGATATAGCAGCCGCTTTGCGCGAGAAAGGTGGTGACGGCGGCGACGATGCCCGAGGTGGCCGGGCAGCTGATCTTGAGGATGTAGTGATGGGAGCTGTGTTGCATAAACAGACCTCAAATAAAGAGTGATTCAGCAAAGTGCGGCTTAATTTTGTAGGGTGGGCTTCAGCCCACCACAACCAGACGAGGGATTCCTGGTGGGCTCAAGCCCACCCTACGGGATTGCGGGGACAGTCAGAGGCGAATGCGCTCGCTTTTCGGGTCGTACAGCGGCGCCAGTGACACCGTGGCTTCGACCAGCTGGTCGTTGACTTCGATCTCGAAGCGCTTGCTGCGCAGCAACTCGGCGGTGATGCCCTCCTCCAGCTCGACCACCCCCAGACCGACCGAGGCGCCGAGGGTGTGACCGAAGGCGCCGGCGCGGATATAGCCGACGTACTGGCCATCACAGCGAATCGGCTCCTGACCGATCAGCAGGGGTTCGGCGTCCTTGAGCAAAAACTGCAGCAGACGCTTTTTCAGCGGGCCGCTTTCCTTCTGTGCCAGCAGCACATCGCGGCCGATGAAGTGCTCCTTGTTGAAATCGACCACAAAGCCCAGCCCGGCTTCCAGCGGTGTGTCGGTGTTGTCGATATCCACGCCGAAGTCGCGATAGCCCTTCTCCAGCCGCAGGCTGTCCAGCGCCATCAGCCCGCCGTGCACCAGCGGCACGCCCTGCCCTTCAATGCCCTCGACCAGCGCGTCATACACGGTGTGGCTGTATTCGGTGGGGATATACAACTCATACCCCAGTTCGCCCATGTAGGTGATGCGCACCAGCAAGAGGCGCGCAAAGCCCAGCTCGATCTCGCAACTGGCGCGGAACGGCACCGCCTCGGTGGACAGGTCGGCACCGCTGATGGCCTGCAACAACTCGCGCGAGCGCGGTCCCTGCAAACTCAGCAAGGTGTAGGCCGAGGTGACATCGGTCACCGTGCACTGCTCGTCGGCGCCGGTGTGCTGGCGCAGCCAGCTGAGGGTAATG
>DATMWH010000404.1:0-3207 GCA_035562615.1 Pseudomonas sp.
CCTCGCGCTGGCCTTTGAGCCCTGTTCGGTAGTGGCCTTGAATTTCACCCTGCAGTTCATCGCCCCCGAGCAGCGCCTGCCTTTGCTCAGACGCATCCGCCAGAGCCTGCTGCCGGGTGGCGCGCTGATTCTCTCGGAAAAACTGCGCTTTGAAGACGAAGCCGAACAGCAGTTGCTCACCGACCTGCATATCGGCTTCAAGCGCGCCAACGGCTACAGCGAACTGGAAATCGCCCAGAAACGCAGCGCACTGGACAACGTGATGAAACCGGACAGTCTCGAACAACATCGCCAGCGCCTGCACGAGGCGGGATTCAGTCAAGTCATCCCGTGGTTCCAGTGCCTGAACTTTGCCTCGCTGATCGCCCTGCCCTGAGAGCCCCTCCATGATCCGCCGCCTCGACCTCGACGCCCTGCAACAAGAACTGGCTGGCACGCCGCTGCTGGACTGGGCCAGTGATTTGCCCGGGCAGATCGACCAAAAGCTGGCGCAGGGGCATGGCGATCTGCAACGCTGGATGGCTGCTGTCGAAGCCCTGCCCCCGCTCACCGCAGCAAAGATTGAGCTGGCCGACGTCTTTCGTCTGGACGGCCTCTGCAGTGCTGAGCAGCAGCAAGCCTTGCTCGCCGCCCTCAAGGGGCTGATCCCCTGGCGCAAAGGCCCGTTCAATCTGTTTGGCGTGCACGTTGACACCGAGTGGCGCTCGGACTGGAAATGGGCACGCGTGGCCCCGCACCTGGATCTGCGCGGCAAACGCATTCTGGATGTCGGCTGCGGCAACGGTTACTACCTGTGGCGCATGCTCGGCGCCGGTGCCGCCAGTGCCGTGGGGATTGATCCGAACTGGCTGTTTCTCTGTCAGTTTCTCGCCAGCAAGTATTACCTGCCCGACTTGCCCGCCTGGCACCTGCCGCTGGCACTGGAAGAGTTGCCGGGCAAGCTGGAAGGCTTCGACACGGTATTTTCCATGGGCGTGCTGTATCACCGCCGCTCACCTATCGACCACCTGCTGGAACTCAAGGACTGCCTGCTCAAGGGTGGTGAACTGGTGCTGGAAACCCTGGTCGTCGAGGGCGATGCGCAGCAGGCGCTGGTGCCGGAAGACCGTTACGCGATGATGCGTAATGTGTGGTTTCTGCCATCGGTACCGGCACTCGAACTGTGGCTGCGCCGCGCCGGTTTTGTTGACGTACGCTGCGTGGATGTCAGTCGCACCAGCGTCGAGGAACAGCGCGCGACCGAATGGATGAAGTTCCAGTCACTCCCCGACTTCCTCGATCCGGCCGACCACACCCTGACCTGTGAAGGACTACCGGCGCCGACCCGTGCCGTGTTGATTGCGCGCAAACCGTAGGATGGGTTAGCCGCACAGCGGCGTAACCCATCGTCTGGAGACAGAGTGATGGGTATTGCTGCGCTCAACCCATCCTACGCACTAGCGGCGATTGGCGGCCGCCACGATCAGTGCTTTCATCTCGGCCACGGCCTGCTTGAAGCCGACAAACAAGGCATGCGCAACAATCGCATGGCCGATGTTCAGCTCATTGATCCCGGCAATCGCCGCCACCGCTTCGGCGTTGTGGTAGTGCAGACCATGGCCGGCATTCACGATCAATCCATGTGCCAGTCCGCAGGCCACGCCGTCACGGATACGCGCCAACTCACGGGCCTGATCGGCCGGAGTATGGGCATCGGCGTAACGGCCGGTATGCAGCTCGATCGCCGGCGCGCCGATGCGGCGTGAGGCCTCTATCTGGCGCTCATCGGCATCGATGAACAATGAAACCTCGCAGCCGATCCGGCTCAGGCGCTCCACCGCAGCCCTAATGCGCGGCTCCTGCCCGGCCACATCCAGCCCGCCTTCGGTGGTGAGTTCCTGACGGGTTTCCGGGACCAGGCAGGCATGCGCCGGGCGGATCCTCTCGGCAAAGGCGAGCATCTCTTCGGTCACGCCCATCTCGAAATTCATCCGCGTCTGCAGCACCTGACTGAGCAGCAATACATCGCGATCCTGAATGTGCCGGCGATCCTCGCGCAGGTGCACGGTAATCCCGTCGGCACCGGCTTCCTCGGCATCCAGCGCGGCCTTGACCGGGTCCGGATAGCGGGTGCCGCGGGCCTGGCGCAGGGTGGCCACATGATCGATATTCACACCCAGCAAAATACGGTTGGCGTCTGTCACGAAATCATCTCCTTCGATGCAATTGGCTCACTCTACCTGATGCAGGAGCGGGCGCTTTTCAGAACTTGCGAAACAACTCACGGCTGACCAGCGGGCGACCGCCCAGATGGGGCGCCAGTGCCTGGCGCATCAGGCGTTTGGCGGCAGCCAGCACACCGGGCGTGCTCCACTGGGTATCGGCCATCGCCAGCAGATCGCTGCCATTGAACACTCCCGGCTGCAGTTGGCTGACCTCTTCAAAGCCGGCATCCGGTATCAACCGGTAGAGCAATGACGGCTGGATCGGCGTTCCGGCAAGATCCTGATCCAGTGAAAAGGCGTAACCGAGCTCATCCAGCAAACGCCACTCGAAGGCTCTCAACAAGGGCTCCAGCGGTTGATCGGCAGCCAGCAAGGGCAAGGTCTCTGCGTACTGCTGGAACAAAGCCGGATGCGGATCCTCACTGGGCAGCAGGCGCAACAGCAACTCATTGAGGTAGAGGCCGCTGAACAGCGCGTCGCCTGCCAACAGATTCGGTATGCCCGCGGCTTCCAGCCGTGCCACGGACTTCAGCTCACCGCGGCCGCGCAACTCCAGTTCCAGCGGGATAAACGGGCGCACCAGACTGCCGGCTTTGCCCCGCGCACCACGCAAAACCGCGCGCACTCTGCCCTGCGGGGTCAGCAGATCCACCAGCGAGCTGCTCTCCTTGTAGGAGCGACTGTGCAGCACGTAGGCTTTTTGCGCACTCAATGACATGTTCAAAAACCTGTTTAGGGCCCGCGAGCTAGCCCGCAGGATGGGTCGAGCGCAGCGATACCCATCAACCCTGCCGCGATGGGTATCGGTGACCCACCCTACGGTCAGCTGCCGTCAAATGTCGGAGTAGCCCAGCGAGCGCAACGCACGCTCATCGTCGGACCAGCCACCCTTGACCTTGACCCACAGGTTGAGCATGACCTTGTTGTCAAACAGCACTTCCATATCCTTGCGCGCTTCCTGACCGATACGCTTGATGCGCTCACCCTTGTCGCCAATGATGAT
>DATMWH010000405.1:0-1660 GCA_035562615.1 Pseudomonas sp.
GACACCGCCAAGCAGGGCTGGAGCGTGGCTGTGGCGCGCTGGATTCGTCAGGTACGCGGCGGTGGCACGCAAATGGGTATTGAGCTGATTGCCCCGTCAGCACAACCTTGTGGCCTGCAACTGGTGCGCAAGGCAGGGGAAAGCAGCCAGTACCTGCGCGCCTTGCTGCTACCCGAGATCAAGGCCATCTCACGGCCCCCGGGCCTGATAACGCCGCGCATGCCGTTTCAGGAAAGCAACAAGGTGCAGATCAATCTTAATGGCACCGAGAAGCGCGCCATTCTGAGTAAAAAACAAACCAGCACCGGCAGTTTCAGCCAGTTTGAATACCGCGATCTGGCCGAAGCAAACCATGGACTGCACAGCGCGCTGGACACCCCGAAAGTTGCCGGGGAGGAAGACTTTGACTCCCTCTGGAAGTCACTGTAGATTGCCGGAAAGCCTCCATTCGTCGCCTTTTACAGCGCGTTCAGCGCATTTTTTGACTGAATCAAATGCCCATCGAAAAAAAGACTATCCGCTTACTGATCCTTGAAGACTCGCAGAATGAGGCTGAACGCATTGTCAGCCTGTTTCGCAACTCTGGGCGTTCGACCCGCGTTCACCGCCTGACCTCACTGGATGACCTCAATGAGGTGCTCCAGCAGAGCTGGGATCTGCTGATTGCCGCACCCGCCAGCGAAAATCTGGCCCCCACCGAGGCGCTGGCAGCCCTGCGTCGTCAGGCCAAGGATATTCCGTTCATTCAACTGGTTGCCGCAGCGGATTTCGACGCCATCACCGAAGCCATGGCGCTGGGTGCAAGCGGCGCGCTGCCCCAGGGTGAAGATGAACTGCTGGTTCTGACAGCGAACCGGGAGCTGGCCAGTCTGGAGGATCGACGCACGCGCCGGGTTGCCGAACTGGCACTGCGTGAAGCCGAAAAACGCTGCCAGCTGCTGCTGGAAAGCTCGATTGATGCGATTGCCTACGTGCATGACGGCATGCATATCTATGCCAACCGCAGCTACCTTGCCCTGTTCAACTACGAAGATGCCGAAGAACTGGAAGGCATACCGATGATCGACCTGGTTGCCAGCGAAGATCACGCGGCCTTCAAGGACTTCATGAAGAATTACCGCGAGCAGGACAGCGCCAGCGAGCTGAGCTTTCAGGGCATGACTGCCGAGGGCGGAAAATTCAAAGGCCGCATGAGCTTCTCTCCGGCCACCTTTGATACCGAACCCTGCATACAGGTGGTCATCCGCGGCGAAGCCGCGGCAAACGAAGCAGTCCCGGCCACAGAGGATCTGGTAACAGGTCTGTTCAACCGCCAGCACTTTATCGAAGTGATGGACAAGGCTCTGGGCTCGGTACAAGCAGGCAAAGCAGCCAGCCTGGCTTACCTGCGGATTGACCGGCAATCCTCTTTGCTGGCCAATATCGGCATCTCCGGAATTGACCTGCTGCTGGCAGACCTTGCCAAAGAATTGCGTGCGCACTTTCCCGCATCAGTGCAACTGGCGCGCTTCTCGGATGACGCCTTCACGGCACTGCTGCCTGAGCAGACGCCCACGCAATCCGAGGCGCTGCTCAGGGAACTGCTCAAGCGCGTGGAAACCCATCTGTTTGATGCCGACGGTCGTACCGTGCAGATCACCCTGTCGATCGGCGTGGCCGC
>DATMWH010000406.1:0-2186 GCA_035562615.1 Pseudomonas sp.
CTCCCGCTCGTATCTGGCGCGCAGTGTGAGCGTGGAGGAAGCCGGGCGCTTCTTTGGTCTGTATGCGTTCTCTGGCCGGGCGACCTCCTTTCTGGCACCCCTGACCGTGGCCAGCCTGACCGTATTAACCGACTCGGCGCGGATCGGCATGTGTGCGCTGATCGTGTTTCTGCTGGTGGGTTTTCTGCTCCTGCTGACCGCGCCCTATCCGGCCATACAGACGGAGTCCGCCCGCTGATCACGGCGAATCATTCAACCGATTGGCACAACCCAGCCAGCCGAGCGGCAGCCGGCGCCACGCGCTGAGCGGCCAGATCGTCATCCACCTGTTTGAGTGCCTGCGACCACCCGGCAGCCCGTTGTGCACTGAGTTCCTGCCGCTGCTCGGCCAGCGCCAGAGCCTGCGCCGCCTGCCCAAGCAACAGGTTGATCTGCGCCGTATCGTCACGCAGTGACGCCGTTGCAGCAGGTTCGGTAGCGGTCATGCGCCGGGCATAGCCACCGGCGGCACACACGGCATCACGTGCCATCAGGTCCAGATGAATTGGTTTATGGCGCTGGATACCACCGACCAGCGCGGGCAAACGCTCACCGAGCAAGCCACGGACGATGGCCCGGCGGATCGGCGAATGCGCTACATAGATCGCGCCATCGGGACCGACCGCACTGGCGGCAATCGACTCTTCGCGGCCTTCGGCAAACCAGCGCAGCTCGCCGGTTTCACGGTCGAGCAGGCCCATGCCGAATTTCGACAGCAAGGGTTTGTCGCGCAGCAGCCGGCCGGCTCCCACGCTGATCAGTACCCCATTGGCGGTAATGGTCGGGGTCAGCGCGTTGGCGTTGTCGAAACCGGGGTAGGCATCCAGTTTGGCGCGCCAGACCTCTTCGGCACGCGTGTCCAAATCGCGCAGCTTGATCACATCCTCGGCGGTCACCACATACAGCTCCCCGCCTTCCACCGAGACCGCGACCGAGGCCGCAACCTGCAGGCCGACATTGATGCGCCAGAGCTCCTGCAGACGCGGGTTCAGCGCAATCACATTGCCATTCTCGTCGGATACCACCACCCGCTCGCCATCGGCGCGCACGGTCGGTGAAGAGCCGGTGCCGCCCTCGAAATAGTAGTGATCGACGATCGCCAGCTGATAGCCGTCAAGCGGATTGCTGCTGAGCTGCAGACGGTACAGTGCACCGTTCTGCGAGACCCCGTCGGCAGCGCCGTCCTGTTCATCCGGTGCAGTGGCAGCGATGAAGATGCTGCCGCTGTTGGGGTCCACCGCATAGGTGTTGGCCACATTGACGCCGTTGCCGAAGATCACATCCAGCACCGAGGTGAACAGGCCCAGGCCGTCAGGCGTCACGCCGAAGGTGGCATTGGTCTCGGCATTGGCTCTGTCCATCAGCCAGCGGGCAATGCGCCCTTCACGCACCGGCGCCGGTGCGCCCGGCAGCTGGAACGGTTGTTTCAGCAAGGCCTTGCCGGTACGGCGGTCGAGTGCCACGACCCAGCCATCCATACTGACCAGCAGCAGCGCATCGGCCTGCGGCTGGTAGTTCATGCCCCAGATATGGGTTTGCGAGCGCTGACCGGGCTGCCGCTCGGGCAAGCGCAGGCCGGTCGGCACCTGCCAGACCACTGTCCCATCGTGACGCAACGCCATCGCTGTCTCATAGGTGCTGTGATAGATCAGCTGCTCGCCGGGGACGTTGGGGTTATTCAGGATCAGCGGTGAGCCGTTGCCGGCGCCGCGCCCCGGCACACTCCACAGCCGCTTGCCGGTGGCTGTCTCCAGCGCCACCAGTGACACATCCTCGCGTGCGTTGGTCGGCGAAAAATACAGCTGGCCGCGGTTGTCGAAGGTCGGTGCCTCTGGCAGGTACAGCGCGGTTTCAGCCAGCCAGTCCGCCTCGAAGGCCGGCGCCACCACCGACCACAATTCGTCGGTGTTGGCCGTATCGGCATGCATGGTGTGGAAGCTGTCCGGCAGTGGCAGCACGTCACTGGCCTGCACATGGGCCTTGCGTGGCCCCTCGGGTTGCCAGCGCGAAGCAGCGGGCAACTCGAAACGACGCGCCTGGGGAATATCCACCAGCCAATGCCAGACGAATACGCCCGCAAGCAGTGCACTGACCGCGAGTGCGGCCAGCAAGCGTTTCACCCTCATCCTGACCTCGGTGCGCATCAG
>DATMWH010000407.1:0-2816 GCA_035562615.1 Pseudomonas sp.
GGAGCTGGTCACGCCGCCACTGGTCGAGCGTTATTACGAGCTGAGCCTGCGGGCGGGCAATCGTGCGGCGTTGATCCAGCGTTTCAGCCAGCGTGACGACCCGACACTGAATCCGGAGCGCATCAGCCAGCTCAGTGTGCCGACCCTGATCCTTTGGGGCGGACGGGACCGGCTGATCCCGCCGGCAAATGCCCGGTTGTTCAATGCGGCCATCAAGGACAGCCAGCTGCAGATGTTTGAACTGCTTGGGCATGTGCCGCAGGAAGAGGATCCCGCCGCGACGGTGGCGGCAGTCGAGGCGTTTTTATCCCGGTAGACAGTGATCGGTCGATTCAGCCGCTGCTCAGGATTGCGGCTTCTTTACCTCGGTGCAGGTCCACTGCTTGTACTCGAAGGCGCTGACTACCAGCAACGCCAGTGCAAAAGGCAGCAACAGGTAGAGTCCGCGAAACACAATCAATGCGGCCAGCACGTCGACTTTTGCCATCTCCGGCAGTGCAGCCAGAAAGGTAACCTCGAGGACGCCGAGTCCGCCGGGCGCATGCGACAGCAACGCCAGCGAGAACGAGGCGAGAAATATGCCGAGTATGGTCAGGTAGCCCGGGTTGTTGGTCTCCGGCAGGGCGAAATAGATGATTGCGGCCGCGCACAGCAGCTCCAGTGGGCCGGCCAGCAGCTGACGTTTGACGATTTCCAGCCGCGGGTACTCGATATGCAGCTTGCCGCGGCTCCAGGGCTTCATCTGGCGCCATGCGCCGTAAACATACAGGGCTACCAGCGTTAACAAGCCTAGACCTATGGCAACCGACAGCCAGGGGGTAATGTTGGCGATGCGCTGGATCAGTCCGGGATTTATCAGCAGTACGATACCGCCGGAGAAGATGGTGCCAAGGCCGAAAGTGAAGGAGCAAAACAGAATCACTACGCCGATTTCGACCGGCGTGAGTCCCTTGGTTCGGTAGGCCCGGTAGCGCACCAGCGCTCCGGAGAACACCGAAGCGCCGATGTTGTGTGCCAGCGCGTAGGTGGTGAACGAGCAGAGGGTAATGAACCACCAGGAAATTTTCTTGCCCAGATGATCCAGCGCGATGCGGTCATACCAGGCCAGGGCCGTGTAGGCGCCTGCGGTGGCCAGAAACGCCAGCAACCAGCCTTTGACGGGGATCGCATGCAGGCTGTTGGCCAGCTCGTCAAGCGAGATGTCGCGCACCTGGTTGTACAGTAGCCAGCAGGAGAAGACCACTGCGCAGATGCCAACCAGTGACCAGGCAATATCGCGCTTGCACATCATCGTGACGGGCTCCTGTGTGCCCTGTGCAGCGTTCGAAGTGGCATGGCTGGAAGTGGCAAAGAAGGAAACCTTATGCAGCTGGCTCTTAGCCAGTCTTGTTTACGTAGTGTAGAGGCCGGTCAGGAGTATCGCGGATGCAGTCCGTTGGCTCAACCCTTCAGGCCGGTTTGACGTTGCAGAGTATTTCAAGCGCCAAGCCGGCATGCTGACGCAGAGCAATCAAGTTTGCGCTATTGATCGGTCTGGTTGGCTTGCTGCAGGCGCTGCAGGTTTTTTTCGTTGGCCAGGTCAATCTGCTGTTTCATCTGTTCCATCTGTTGTTGGGCCTGCTTGGCCTGTTCGGCCTGCAGACCGGCCACTGCAGCGGTTTCACCAGCACCGCAAGCGCTTAGACCGATGCAGCTGACAAGCATAAGGTTCGGAAGCAGTCGTTTCATCTCGGGATACTCGGCAAGGGTACAGGTGTTGTTGCTGCCGTCAGAGTAACCAGTTTTATCAGGTCGCAGCCAGTCTGTATGGCTGCTAGAGTCAACCGAGCCTGCCAGTGCTTGTGGAGAGTGTCTTCTTGGCCCGGATTTCACCCTTATTGCAATTGCTGCTCCTGTTGTCGGCGCTGGTTTCGCAGGCGCAGGCCGAAGGATGCGTGGGTGTGGTTCCGGCCGGGGGCAGCAAGGAGTACTGGCGTCAAGTGGAGGCCGGTGCCGAAAGCGCGGCGAAAGGCTCGGGGTTGAGTGTCTACTTTCGTGGTCCGGGGCGTGAAGATACTCCGCTGGCGCAGGCGAAAATCATCGACATGATGGTGACGCGAGGTTGCCAGGCCGTGATAGTGGCCCCTGTTTCCACCCGGATTGCCGACAGTGTCGCCGCGCTGAATGCCAGGGGTATTCCGGCTATTTACATCGACCGCGACATGGGTGGCGATGTGGCTGCAGTGATTGCCACCAACAACTTTCAGGCCGGTGTGCTGGCCGGAGAGCAGATGGTGGCGGCCCTGAAGGGGGCAGGCAGGGTTGCCATAATACGCAAGCAGGCGCTGGTGCAGTCCACGACCCTGCGTGAAGAGGGCTTCATCCAGGCGGCCAGGGCCGGAGGGCTGGAGGTTGTCTTCGAGGGCTACATGGAGCCTGACAGCGTAAAAACCCTGGCGGATTTTCACGCAGTCTTGCCCGAAGTGGACGGGATCTTTGCGCCCAATGACCATACGCTGGCCGCGACACTTGCCGCGCTGCGCCGCGCCAAAACAAGTGACAGAAAGGTACTCATCGGCTTTGACAGCTCGCCACTGCTGATCGAAGGGTTGCAGCAGGGCTGGATCACCGGGCTGATGGTGCAGCAACCCTATGCGATGGGTTATCAGTCGGTACAGCGGGCCTTGCAACTGATTGCCGGCCAGCCACTTGCCGAGCCCCGGCAGGAGATTGCGCTGCCGGTCAGTTACGTCACCCGAAGTAATCTGGATTCGCCGGAGATCGCCAGACTGCTGCGCCGCCAATCGCCTTGACGGTGGCAATCAGAGGTTCAGGTA
>DATMWH010000408.1:0-2043 GCA_035562615.1 Pseudomonas sp.
TCCAGCAGCTGCTCGCGCGCCTCCTTGTCGAATTTCCCGTTGGCCGGCACCTGCTCCAGAACCACGATGAAGCCGGGCTGCGGGCCCGACTTGTGCAGCGGATCCGTCATGGAGTCGTACAAGGCATCAAAGTTCTTGCCGAAATGCGCAGGAAACGTGAACTGCTGGGCAATCAAGTCCAGCACGTCCTGCTTGCTCTGCGCGGGAGCCAGGTTGGCGTATAAAAAGTGATGCCCGAGCCCCTGGGCAGCCTCCTGCAGGTCGCTCACGCGGAAGGCGCGGATCGACTGCACGATATTGGTTCTCACGTTACGAAGTGGCGTATCCATCTCCGCTGCTCTTTCTTAATAGTCTAAAAACTGGTTGCGACCTTGCGGGCCGGATAAATCGGGGCTGAATCGTCCTATTCGACAATCCGGCGAAAACTGGCGTAATGGTCGCTGGTGTAATAACAGGCGTCCGGCAGCCGGGGTTGACCGCCGCACACAATGCGACGCGCCCCCCGATCCCGGGAACCTGGGGTTTTCACGGTGTATTCGCGGTAATAGCCCCGCTGCTGGGCGGGCAGCAGCCGCTCGCGATTGCCGAACACGCTGCCATCCTTGCTGTACGGAAACGGCCCGCCCTCAAAGATCAGCCGGTACGTCTGGCGCCCCTGCGCTGGCAATTCCGCCACAGCCATCGTTGCCAGACTGTCTGCGGGTATCGGCTTTCGGGCCTGCACCAAACTGGGGCTTGCCAGACTGGCCAATAGCAGAAGACCTGCGAGCAAAGACCTACTTTTTCCGCCAAATGCAGCTCGCAACATTCAAATACACCTTATGAAAACTCCGGGTTAACCCCGAAATTCCAAAGGCTAGTGTGACCGAACTGCCGCAAAAATGCAAGCGTTTGCCTAAAACTTGGGCAAATTCGAAGGGGTTTACCCGAACTGTGAGTTAGTGCTTGCTACCTCTATCGCCTTCAGCGTGCGGCGTTGGCATCGGCCACGGTCAATGCTGTCATATTCACGATCCGACGCACGGTGGTGCTGGCCGTCAGGATATGCACCGGCTTGGCAGCGCCCAGCAGCACCGGTCCGATGGCGATGTTGCCGCCCGCGGCTGTCTTGAGCAGGTTGTACGAAATGTTGGCGGCATCAATATTGGGCAGCACCAGCAGGTTGGCGTCACCCGCCAGGGAACTGTTGGGCATCTGGGTGCGGCGGGCGGTGCCGTCCAGCGCCACATCACCATGCATTTCGCCGTCCACTTCCAGCCACGGCGCCTGGGATTTCAGCAGCTCCAGCACCCGGCGCATCTTCAGCGCGCTAGGCTGGCTGGACGACCCGAAGTTCGAATGCGACAACAGCGCCGCCTTGGGCCGCAGGCCGAAACGCATCATTTCTTCAGCGGCCATCATGGTGATCTCGGCCAGCTGCTCCGCGCTCGGGTCGTAGTTGACGTGGGTGTCGACCAGGAACACCTGGCGCCCCGGCAGCATCAGCCCGTTCATGCAGGCGAAGGTGTGGACACCCGTGCGCTTGCCGATGACCTGGTCCACATAGTCCAGGTGGGTGCCGGTGGTGCCCCAGGTGCCGCAGATCAGGCCATCCACCTCGCCCTTGTGCAGCAACATGGCACCAATCAGCGACAGGCGCCGGCGCATCTCGATCTTGGCCAGCTGCACCGTCACGCCCTTGCGTTCGGTCATGCGGTGGTAGGTCTGCCAGAAATCGCGGTAGCGCGGGTCCAGTTCGACGTTCACCACGTCGTAGTCCAGCTCCTCCTTCAGCCGCAGGCCGAATTTCTCGATGCGCTCGGCAATCACGGCCGGGCGGCCGACCAGCGTCGGGCGGGCCACGCCTTCGTCGACGACGATCTGGGCCGCGCGCAGCACGCGCTCTTCCTCGCCCTCGGCCTACGCCACGCGCTTCTTCGGCGCGCGCTTGGCCGCCAGGAAGATCGGCTTCATCAGCGTGCCCGAGGCGTAGACAAAGCTCTGCAGCCGCTCGCGGTACGCATCCATGTCGGCAATCGGGCGCAAAGCCACGCCGCTGTCCGC
>DATMWH010000409.1:0-1651 GCA_035562615.1 Pseudomonas sp.
TTCGCTGAACAGCCCGTCCGGGGCATAGCCGGCCACGTCCTGCGCCCAGGCCAGCTGCGGCTTGAGGGTGAGTTTGGGCAGCACCTGCTGGTATTCCCACACCGCTCTGGCGCGGTAGCCCCAGGCCGTTGAGGTGACGAAGCCGTCCCCCGAGCAATAGCGCGCGGCATTGTTCAGCGACGCGCCAGCGGCATTCAACTCATTGGTATTGCGCGTCGCGCAGGCATTGCCGGACAGGCTGCCGGGGCCATACACCGGGTCGCGGCCATAGCGTGCTTCGCTGCGGCTTTCCAGGCCGCCGATCTGCAGCAGCGCCACTTCGCCCTGCACGGTCATGTGCTGGGCACCGAGTACCTGATCAAAGGTCTGGCTGAGCGAAGACTGCAACTGGGCGATGTCCTTGCGCCGGTAACCGGAAAGCGATTCTCCGGGAGCCAATTGCAGGGGCGACTGGCTGCCATCCAGCGGCGTTTGCGGCGCCGCCAGCAGGTCGACGGTGCTCAACTGCAGCGGTGCATTCGGCCGGTAACTCAGCTCGCCGGCCCACCGCAAGCCAAGGCGTAACTGGCTGGAGAAGCTCAGCGCGTAAGTCCGCTGATCCTGCGGATAGCCCATGAAGTACTGGCTGTTGCCGGCCACCACCAGCGGCGCCAGCACACCCTGCCCTTGCGCGGCGCTATAAGTCACCTGATCCGGCGCACGTATCCCCAGATACGCCTGACGGCTGTGCAGATGCAGGGCATAGAGACCGAAGTGGGTGTCCAGCGGCTCGGCAAAGTAATGTACCGCCAGCCCGAACTGACCGCTGCTTGCGGCACCCTGATCGGCAGCACGCTGCACCAGCACACCTTCATCCGGGGTGTTCCAGCGCACACCCAGCCCCTCAAGGGTCGTCAGCGCCGGCTGTCCGTAAAGCGCGGCGACCTGCTGCCGGGTTTGCAACAGCGCCAGATTGTCATCGCAGCCCTGTGCCAGATAATCCGCCTGGGAGAAGAAGGTGCTGCAGTTTTCCGGTACATCCTCAGCGCGGCTGAGCTGATAGAACCCTTCCAGCTCCCAGCGCTCGCCTAGTGCCTGCGACAGGTGCAGCAAATTGACTGGCAGCAATCCCTCGTTCAGCGGCGCTACCGGCTGGCGATAGGCGGACGCCTGCTGTGGATTCAGTTCGTTCAACGCATTGGCGATAAACAACCCTTCGCCCCAGTTCAGCATTTGCCGGCCGACACGCACTTCTCCGGGCTGCTGCGCCAACGCATAACGCTGATAGGCAAAGGCCTCCAGCCAATCGCCGCCGGAGGACTGGGCCGACTGCTGGCGCCCGCTGTTGCTGACCGGGCGAAACGGCAGGTCATCGTCCTGCAGGGCAAAGTCATACCAGTAACGTCCGCGCAGATAGGCGCCACTGTTCTGGTAACGCAGCTCCAGTGCGCTGCTGCCGCTGAACTGGCGGCTGACACTGTCACCACTGGCATAGTTCAGGCGTGCATCGTCGGAGGCCGTGGACAAGCCACGACCACCATTGTTGGCGCCGATCAGATCAGCATCCGGACTCTGGGTTGACCAGAGCAGCGAATAGTCCAGCTCCGTATCCAGCTGTGCTTCAACAGCACCGATATTGAACGGCACGCCCGCCAGGACCGGCTGACAGGCA
>DATMWH010000410.1:0-1755 GCA_035562615.1 Pseudomonas sp.
ATGCGTGCTGAGCGGATTGTTGGTCAGCAATTTAGGCCACGCGGAGGTAGCCCTGCTTGGTGGAAACGAATTGAACTTAGCCCTGAAGGATAGTTCTCCCTGCTGTGTCATCGACGGCCGCAAGGAGCTGAATCGCATCAAGGCACCGCTAGCGGAGGCCCTGCCCTATCGCCCCGGCCTGAGCATCAAGCCAACCGCTACCGTCGTCGTGCTGGCCGACAACGACAGCGAGGCACTTCGCATCGCCGGCATTTTCGAGAAACAGCACCCGGGCAAGCCCATTCTAGCCGTCAAGGGCGGACTGAAAACCTGGCAGGCTGCGACCACAAGTCTGAGCAGCGCGCCGGTAAGCGACGGCGCTCCCGGCGCAACCCTGCAGTTCGTCATTCCGCACAACACCTGTGAGACGGGCCAGCCACTGCAAAAGCTGCAAAGCAAGAAATAATGAGCCTGGTAACACCGAGCATTCGCAGCAGCCAGTGCACCCGTTACCGCTATCGCTACAGCGAATGCCAGCGCTGCGCAGATGCTTGCCCGCATGAGGCAATTGCGCTGAATGACGAGGGTGCTACGGTCGACCCGAAAAATTGCCAGAATTGTGCGTTGTGCATCAGTGCGTGCCAGACCGGCGCCTGGTCAAGCAGTAGTTTCAAGCTGATCGATCTGCTGCGCCAAGCTATCAAGCAACCCACCTGGAGTGTAGCCTGCACCCCCTCTGGTGCTCAGGCAGATGCTGTTGTCCCCTGTCTGGGAACGGTCGACGGCGTGGCGCTAGCCTATCTTGCCAAACGAGGTATCCCGGTCACGCTGCATGGTTTGTGGCACTGCAGCGAGTGTTCCCATGGCAAGACCGGCGGCGCCCAGCTGGCGCTCAATCTCGAGGCCGTTGATGTCCTGTATCAGGGGGCTTCGGATGGTGCAACCAACACAGAATCGCCGATCAACTGGACGCTACCGCAGCTCGCGCGGCCACCCAGGACACTGAGCCGCAGTCAGGCCGCAGAATTTGCTCCGGCACGCCGCCAGTTGTTCCGCCGCCTGATCGGCCGCGGTATCGATGAAGTAATCCTCGCCAAGCCTCAACACGAGAATGAGCCAGCCCCGGCAAAAGCTATTCGTCCTGGCCCCTACTCGATTACCGAGCGCCGCGAACTGCTGCAGATCGTCACTCAGCAAAAGGATGGGCAAACCTTCCCGGTTCAGTTTCATGAGGGGCTGCCGCTGATGCGACTGACCCTGCAGTCCGGTTGCACGGTCTGCGAAGCCTGCTTCCGCGTTTGCCCGACCGGTGCCATCCAGATCGAGGAAAATCCGGATGCCTGGACCTTGCAGTTCCGCTTAGACCGCTGCGTCGCCTGCCAGGCCTGCCTCGAAGTCTGTCAGCCGCGCGTGCTTGATGCCGAGGCCAGCTTTGACGCGCGGTCCGACCAGCCGGTACGGGTACTGATGTCCTTGAACAAGCAGCGCTGTTCGCGTTGCGACCGCCATTTCGTCTCCGCCGTACCGGAAAAGACCTGCCCGGTCTGCCGCGATGACGAAGACGCATTTGCCGCCATATTTGGCTAAACACCAGGAGACAAACAATGCAATGGGATTTTTCACCGGAAGATGTCGTCAAGGCCCGAGCCGATTACGGGTTGGAGGATTTTCGTCGTGATCTGGCCGAAGAGGTGCGGATGAATCTGCCGCCCGCTGATGCGCTCCAGGAGCAACGCAGCTTCAACCTGATCTACGACCTGTGCTACGCGCTGGCCA
>DATMWH010000411.1:0-6617 GCA_035562615.1 Pseudomonas sp.
TGCCCGGTCAACCGTTCGGCCAGCCGCACCAGCTCGCAGTCCGCCGCCTGCTCGAACGGCGGCACGCCGGGAAACAGCGGGCCATATTCAATCTGCACCCGGTGCAGCTCGGCCAGCGGCTGCAGTTTGCTGCGGATCGCCGCGCGCAACTGCTGGGGGTCCATGCCCGGCAGCGGACGCAGATCGAATTCCAGCGAGCACTGGCCACAAATGCGGTTGGGGTTGTCGCCACCGTGAATGCAGCCAAAGTTCAGGGTTGGCTGTGGTACGCCGAACTGCGGATTATTGAACTCCAGCTGCCATTGCCGACGCAGCGTCATCAGCTCACCAATGCTCGCGTGCATGGCCTCCAGCGCGCTGTGGCCAAGGCTCGGATCAGACGAGTGGCCACTTTGCCCGCGGATCTCGATGCGCTCCATCATCACGCCCTTGTGCAGGCGGATCGGCCGCAAGCCTGTGGGCTCGCCGATCACCGCTGCACGTCCCAACGGCCGACCGGCATCGGCCAGCGCACGCGCCCCGGACATTGAACTCTCTTCGTCGCAGGTGGCGAGAATCAGCAGCGGCTGGCGGAAATCATGCTCCAGCAAGCCCTGTACGGCCTCGATCACCAGGGCAAAGAAACCCTTCATGTCGCAACTGCCCAAGCCATACCAGCGGCCATCGCGCTCACTCAGGCCCAACGGGTTGGAGCGCCACAACGCCTCGTCAAAGGGCACGGTATCGCTGTGTCCGGCCAGCACCAGGCCACCCGGACCCTGGCCGCGGGTTGCCAGCAGGTTGAACTTGCCCGGCTGCACTTCCTGCAACTCGCAGATGAAGCCCAGCTCGCCGAGCCAGTTCGCCAGCAACTCGATCACCTGACGATTGGATTGATCCAGCGCTGGCTGGGTGCAACTCACCGAAGGCGCGGCAAGCAGCGCGGCAAAGCGTTGTTGCAGGGAAGGAAGGGGCATCATTGATCTCCGCAGGGCCGGCCCATGATAGGGCCGGCAGCAAGGCAGAGGGAACCACTCAATCGCAAGGGCGCAGGCGTGGCTGCGCCGAGTGCAATCAGAGGAAGATGGTGCTCAGGATGGTGAAGAAGATGACCGACAGCACCGCACCGACCGGCAGGGTAATCAGCCAGGACATGAAGATCTTGCCGACTACGCCCAGATTGAGTGCGCCGATGCCACGGGCCAGACCAATGCCCAGTACCGCGCCAACCAGCGTGTGCGTGGTCGACACCGGCAGACCCAGTGCCGAAGCGCCCACCACGGTGGATGCCGTGGCGAGTTCAGCGGCAAAACCGCGGCTCGGGGTCAACTCGGTAATTTCCTTGCCGATGGTAGCGATCACCTTGTAACCGTAAGTTGCCAGGCCCACCACGATACCGATCGCCCCCAGCAGCAACACCCAGCCGGGTACGGCGGTCTTGACTTCCAGCACGCCGCTGCCGCCAGCCTGGATCACGCTGACAATGGCTGCCAGCGGACCTACCGCGTTGGCCACATCATTGGCGCCATGGGCAAATGCCATGGAGCAGGCGGTGAACACCATCAGCACGGCGAAGACTTTCTCGACACTGGCGAAGTGAAAGTCCTTGTCGGCCGTTTCATCCACTTTGATGCGGCTCAGAAGAGCAATACCCAGCAGCATCACAGCACCGCCGATGCCCAGCGATAGCAGGAAACCATCGCTGCCCTCGAGTTTCAGACCCACATGTTTGAGGCCTTTGGTCACCGTCATGATGCTGATCATGAAGCCGGTCAGAAACATGTAAAGCGGTACATAGCGTTTGGCATTGGCGAATGGCTGGTCGGTATTGATGATCAGTTTCTGCACACTGACAAACAAACCGAAAGCCACCAGACCGGCCAGGAAAGGCGTGACGACCCAACTGGCAACGATCGGCCCAAGCCCGTCCCAATGCACGGCATCAAAGGACACCCCGACCGCAGCAAAACCGACCACGGCACCGATGATCGAGTGCGTAGTGGACACCGGCCAGCCACGTTGAGTCGCGATCAACAGCCAGGTTCCGGCCGCCAGCAACGCCGACATCATGCCCAGCACCATCATGTCCGGTGGAATCCGGTCGGCATCGACAATGCCGTTCTTGATGGTTTCAGTGACTTCGCCGCCGGCCAGGTAGGCACCGCAGAATTCGAAGATCATGGCGACAAAGATCGCCTGTTTGATGGTCAGCGCACGCGAGCCGACCGAAGTACCCATGGCGTTGGCCACATCATTGGCACCCACGCCCCACGCCATGAAAAAGGCAAAAGCACAGGCAATCAGGAGCAGCAAGGTGCCGTATTCGGAAATCATCGACATGAAGAAATTACCTTGGAATCCCTAAAGAAAACCGACGCTTAACGCGCCAGCAGTTGTTCCAGGCGATAACCGACACGCTGCGCGCGGTCAGCCACTTCGCCAATCCAGTTGATGATCTGATAGAGAAACATCACATCGACCGGCGGCAGTTCCTTCTCGACCTTGAACAGGGCGCGACGCACCTCGATCTGCAAGTTATCGGTTTCGTGCTCGATGTCATCCAGCTCGGCAACCATGGCTTCGACCAGCGTAGCCTCGCGACCGCTAAAGCCGGACTCGAGCAGCTCATCCAGCTCATTCATGGCCTTGAGCGCCTGTGCGCTGGCATCCGCCGTACGCTGCACATACAGCAGCATCAGCTGGCTGACTGACTCGGGAATCAGCATTTCGCGGCCCAGCATCAGGCCGGCGATGTCCTTGGCACGATTGGCAACTTTGTCCTGTACACTGAGCAACTCAAGCAAGTCAGTGCGTGGAACAGGCAAAAACAGGCTTTTTGGCAGGTTCTGACGGACGCCTTTCTTGAGAACATCGGCTTCCATTTCCAGACGTGCCATCTGCTGCTGGATCTGCTCGACCGCAACCCAGTCGCGAACCACCACTGCATTGAACAATGGCACCAGACAGGCAGCACATTCGTTGGCCTTGGCCATGTGTTGCTGCATGGGCTTGATGGGTGATCGCCCGAAAAGGCTTATAAAGGGGTTGGTTGGCATGCGTTTCTCCCAAAGAACTATTGGGTAAGTATAAGCCTCTGGTCTTCAAATCGTAACAAACTCTTACTTCGAGCCCCTGCCAATGCCCAAAGAAACCGAAATCAAACTGCGCGCCACCCCGGCAACGCTGGCCGCCTTGCGCGAACATCCGCTGCTGAAAAAGCGCAACAAATCCGGCTGGCAGCCGCATGAATTACTCAACCAGTATTACGACACGCCGGCCCGCGACCTGGCTGCAGCAAAAGTTGCGTTGCGGGTGCGGCGCGATGGCGAGCAGTTCATTCAGACCCTGAAAAGCCGTGGCCAAAGTGTAGCCGGGCTTTCCGAGCGCAATGAGTGGGACTGGTATCTGCACAGCGCCGAACTGGACGTCAGCAAGCTCGATGACAGCTGCTGGCCGGCCAGCCTGGCTGGTCTGGACAAAACCACGCTGCAACCGATCTTCAGCACCGACTTCCTGCGTGACAAAGCCGATCTCGCCTGGGGCCGCGGCAAGACCAAGGTGGCCATCGAAGCGGCGCTGGACTTGGGTAAGGTCTGTGCTGGCACGCAGCAGGAAGACATCTGCGAACTGGAGTTGGAGTTGCGCGAAGGCGAACCCGCGGCCCTGCTTGAACTGGCCATCGAGCTGGCCGCCAATCTGCCGCTGATGCCTTGCGACATCAGCAAGGCTGAACGCGGTTACCGGCTGTTCGATGCGGCCAGCTACAGCCTCAGCCTGCCAGCACCCGACCTGCTCCCAGAACAATCACTGGACGACGCTTTTGCCGCACTGGCCTGGCACCTGCTGGGCAGCAGCCAGCGACTGGCCGAGCAATACCGTTTCAATGGCCACTGGAAACTCCTCGAACAGTGGCTGCAACAGTTGACCGATCTGCGAGCCCTGCTGAGCAGTCTGGGCCAGGCAGCCCCGCGCGCCAGCAGTCATCTGTTGCGCGAAGCACTGGATGCGCTGCTCAAGGATTGGCGTCCACTGCTGCAGGCCGGCCAACAGGATGCACAGCGGCGCCAGGACGCTCCCGCGCGCTTTGCCGAGGAACTGGGCAATACCCGCTGGGGCCATTTCTCCCTGCAGGCCTCGCTCTGGTTGCTGCAGCGGCACTGGGTCAGCACCCGCAATGAGCGTGGCAGCCGCCAAGGCCAGGCACCGCTCGGCAAATGGCTGCCGCGCTTGCTCGCGGCTGAAGCGGCAGACCTGCCACTCAAGCGCTACCAGCAGCAACCAGAGGACCTCGCCGAGCAATTGCCGCGCATCGAACGTCTGCTGGCCTGGCTGCGGCACGCACGCCAGCTCAGCACACTGCCGGAAGTGGATCGGCTGTATGGCGAATTGCTCAAGCTGGAGGAACTTGCGCACCAGCCAATCAATGCCGAGCAGTTGGCCGCGCGCGCCATGCAAGCCCATACTGTGACCACGCTGCGCGCCTGGAAGCAGCTGAGCAGGTCGTAACATCCGAGGGAGCCCCATGTCAGCCAACGCGTCGTTTACTCAGGATCGCCAGCTGGATCTCAACGAGATCCTGCGCGAACTGGTCAGTCAATCCCGGCTGTCCCAGGAAGTGGCCGAGCACGTGCTGGCGATCCGTCGCAGCGCAGTCACCAACCAGCAGCATCCGCTCGAGTTTCTGGCGGCACAAAAGCTCGACGATGCCACACGCCCCGGACGCAAGCTGGACCTGGAAACCCTGACCCAGTGGCTGGCCGATTACGCCGGGCAGCCCTACCTGCGCATCGACCCGCTGAAAATCAACGTGGCAGCCGTCACGCCGCTGATGTCGCACGCCTTTGCCCAGCGCCACAAGATTCTCGCGGTAGCGGTGGACATTGACTCCGTCACCATCGCCACCGCCCAGCCATTTGTCTCCAGCTGGGAAAGCAACCTGCTGCATGTGCTCAAGCGCCCGATCAAGCGGGTCGTGGTCAGCCCGACTGACCTGCAACGCTTCACCAACGAGTTCTATCGTCTGGCCCGCTCGGTCAGCGGCGCCAATGCCGGCGACAGCAAGATCACTGGCACCAGCAACTTCGAGCAATTACTGAAGATTGGCGCCAGCGACAAGGAACCGGATGCCGACGATGCGCACATTGTCAATATCGTCGACTGGATCTTCCAGTACGCCTATCAGCAACGCGCCAGCGATATCCACATCGAGCCGCGCCGCGAGCAGGGCACCGTGCGCTTTCGCATCGACGGCGTGCTGCACAACGTCTATCAATTCCCGCCGCAGGTGACCATGGCCATCGTCAGCCGCCTTAAAAGCCTGGGGCGGATGAACGTAGCGGAGAAGCGCAAGCCGCAGGACGGCCGGGTCAAGACCAAAACCCCGGAGGGCGGTGAAGTCGAACTGCGTCTGGCGACCCTGCCCACCGCCTTCGGCGAGAAGATGGTGATGCGGATCTTCGACCCCGAAGTGCTGCTGAAAAACCCCGACCAGCTGGGGTTCTCCGCCGACGATCTGCGCCGCTGGGAAAGCATGACCATGCAGCCCAATGGCATCATTCTGGTCACCGGCCCCACCGGTTCCGGCAAAACCACCACCCTGTACACCACCCTCAAGCTGCTGGCGACCAGCGAGGTGAATGTCTGCACCATCGAAGACCCGATCGAGATGATCGAAGGCACCTTCAACCAGATGCAGGTGCAGCACAACATTGACCTGACCTTTGCCAGCGGCGTGCGTGCGCTGATGCGGCAGGACCCGGACATCATCATGGTCGGCGAGATCCGCGACCTGGAAACCGCCGAGATGGCCATTCAGGCAGCGCTCACCGGGCACCTGGTGCTTTCCACCCTGCACACCAATGACGCCCCCAGCGCCATCACCCGCCTGCTCGAACTCGGCGTGCCTTACTACCTGCTCAAAGCCACCCTGCTCGGCGTCATGGCCCAGCGCCTGGTGCGCACCCTGTGCCCGCACTGCAAGGCGCCGGTGGAAATTGATGAGAGCGACTGGCAGGCCCTGACCCGCCCGTGGAACGCTCCGTTGCCGACCCAGGCCCATCGTGCTGTCGGCTGTACCGAATGCCGCGACACCGGCTATCGCGGACGTGCCGGCGTGTACGAAATTATGCTGCTCAATGACGGTATCAAGCCGTTGATCACTGCCGATACCGACCTGATCGCCCTGCGCCGTCAGGCGTTCAAGGAAGGCATGCGCAGCTTGCGTTTGTCCGGCGCGCAGAAGGTTGCCGCCGGCCTGACCACCATCGAAGAGGTATTGCGCGTCACGCCGCAGAGTGAACAGAAATAGCCCCTGATTAACGGTCGCCGGCAGACAGTCCACGCATCTGAAGCTACGCTCGCACCTAGATCACTCGCCAACCGACACCCGCTAACATGCTGCGAAACCCTCTGCCTTATCTGCGTGCACTTGTGCTGTGCCTGTTACCAGCGACGCAGAGCGCATGGGCCTTGCCACTGGAAATCGACAAGCTGCCGGCCGAGCTGCACGCCGGTCAGTTCACCGAGGTGCTGCAGGAGGAGGATCTGCCGCTGGATCTGGCACAAGCGGCAGAACGCTTTGCCAAAGGTCAGGGCGAACCGGGCAAGGCGCCGATCCTCAACTTCGGCATCGGCAGCCC